>NZ_CP028426.1:945179-1260239 GCF_003010915.2 Gulosibacter molinativorax
CCGACGTGATCACGAACGGCAACGCAAGGATTGTATGTGCAGCTACAAAACCGAAAAGGTTCCCGACCAACTGCCAGCGCAGGAACACCGCATAGATTGCTACGGCGAAGATCACGCCGGGAACAATCATCGGGGCCATGTAAATGCTGGACAGGAAACTGCTGAGTTTGGGCGACATTCGCGCGATCGCAACTGCCGCGAGCGTGCCTAGCACGGTGGCCAACACTGCGGCGAGCAGCCCGACCTGCAGAGACGCGAACAACGAATCCATCCACTTCGGCGAGGTGAAGAAGTTCTCATACCAGCGAAGGGAGAAACCTTTGGGCGGGAACGAAAAGTTCCGGGCGTCGGAGAAGGACATAGGGATGACCACCAACACCGGGAGGATAAGCAGGGCGATCACTACTACGTTCCAAGCACGCAACCAGATCGGGAGGTTCCTCTGCCGACTCGGCCGAACTGTGCCGACTTTCACGTTCTCAGTCATGATTTGCCTCGCTTCATGAGAGGGTTAGCCTGCCGCACGAGCCAGTTCACAACGCCGAGGATCACGAGTGTGACAACGAGCAACAGCATGCCGGCTGCACCTGCACCTGGGAAGTCGAGCAGTCGTTGTACCCTCGTGGCGATGATCTGGGATAGCAGCGCCTGGTCGGGTGAGCCTAGGAGGGCGGGGGTGATGTAGAAGCCGAGGGTCACCACGAACACGAGGGAGAACCCGCTCACCACCCCAGTCAGGCTGAGTTGCAGGTAGACCTTGCGGAAGGATGTGATCGGTTTTGCGCCGAGGCTGGCCGAGGCTTTGACCAAGCCCCGATCGATAGTGCTCATCTGGTTGTAGAGAGGGAGCACCATGAATGGCAGCATGACCTGCACCATCGCTACAGCCACTCCTCCCCAAGTGTTCAACAGAACGACCCCTTCAATGCCGAGAGCCTGGAAGAACTGGTCGATGGGGCCACCACGGTTCTGCAGAATGAACCATGCGAAGGTACGTGCGATGATGTTCACCCAGAATGGCAACATGACCATCGTCATCATCACAGTCCGCCAGGCCGGGGACACTACAGTCATCGAGTACGCGTACGGGTAACCGATGATGAGCGTAGCCACGCCGACGATCAAGCCGACTGCGAGTGTGCGCAACATCACTGTCACAGTGACACCGTCGGTGAACAGGCTGATGTAGTGGCCCAGCCCGATCTCAGGGCTCGTGAAAGACAGCCAGACGATCAGCGCGAGCGGGTAGATGAAGAACACGCCCAGGGCGATGAGTGCCGGAAGCGCAAGGCCTCCGGCACTCATTTTGCCTGTGCGTGCCCGGGACTTGGAAGAGTCCGGGATGCTCAGGATTTGCGTGGTCACGACTATCCGACCTGCCACGCAGTGTACTGCTTGGTCACCTGCTCCAGGTTCTCACCCCACCATGCGCCATCGAAGTAAATGGCGCGACCGCGGTTATCGAGATCAGCGAAAATGACGGCCTGCTCCTGGTTCTCATCGAACTGGGGTGCAGCGTCGGCCACAACCGCGCCGCGACCGGTCAGTTCAGACACGGTTGCCTGCCGCTCGGGGTCGAGCGTGGACTTCAGGAACTCAAATGCCTGCTCGGCGTTCTTGGAGCCCTTGGGGACGGCAAGCTGATCGGCTGAAATCACTGTCGCATCCCATACTGCGGACCAGTCCCCACCATCGCGCAGCAGGTATCCGAACCGTGATTCCGGCGTCAGTGCCATGTCGACCGATCCGTCGAGCATCGACTGGCCAAGCTGGCCGTAGCTCTCCGCGAATACGAGAGAGTCACGGATCGTGTCGTACTTCGCAAGAGCCCGATCAATATCGAGAGGATAGAGGTCCTCCGCCTCGACACCATCAGCGAGCAGTGCAAGTTCCATCATTCCGGTATCGAACTCGGGCGGCAGCAACCGTTTCCCGGGGAATTTGTCCGTGTCGAAGAAGTCCGCAATGCTGCTCGGAGCGCCTTCCGAGTAGGTTTCGTTGTTTGCGATGAACATCAGCTGCGAGAAGTAGAACGGAACGGTGCAGTCTGTTCCGCTGGCTCCCTCTGCGAAGGTCACCCCGTCGGTCAACCCTTCCGGAAGCTCTTCAAGCAGCGTGCCGCAGTGTTGGTTCGACCCAGCGGGAGTCATGATCACGGCGTCCCAGGTGACGCTACCGGAGTCCACCATCGCTTTGAGCTTGGCAAGGTCGGTGGGCGAGTCACCCAGCACCTCGACACCAGTGTCCGCGGTGAACGGATCACCGAACGCTTCGAGTTGGTAGTCCTGAGTCTCGTTCCCGTATCCGACGAAGGTGATCGTCCCACCGCCTTCGTTCTCATCGGATTGGCCAGTGCTGCAGCCGGTGCCAGCGAGCAGCAGGCCTGTCACTCCAGCGATCGCGAGCACCGTCTTTGGTCCGCGAGCATTTCTTTTCATCATTTCTGTTCCTCTGGTGATAGTTTGCCTCCTAGATGCGGAGGACACTGGTACCCGTCGTGGTGGGAATGCGAGTCGACGATCGGTCCTAACTCGCAAGGACCGTGTCAAGCGCGGCCCGTATGCTTCCCACGATGAGACGGAGCTCGTTTTCGGTGATGATGAATGGGGGCGAGATCTGCAGAATATTGTTGGGTAGATTCCGTAGGTGCACCCCGTGACGTTCGAGTTCGGCGACTACTGCGAGTCCAGCAACATCGTCGGCGAGGTCTACGCCCCCCATCAGACCAATGTGTCGGACAGCTTTCACCCCTGGGTGAGAGCGCAGCCCTTCGAGCTCTTCGGCGAGAATCGGCTCGAGGTCTCGTACATGGGCGAGAAGTCCTTCGCGCTCGATGATCTCAAGGTTCTTCAGTCCGACAGCAGCCACTGTCGCGTGGCCTGAGTAGGTGAGGCCTTGATGCAGGATGGGCGCATCGGCGCCCTCGTAGAACTGTCGGGATACGCTTGGGGCTACGATCACACCACCGAGGGGCAAGTATCCGGAGGTGATGCCTTTCGCGAAAGTGATCATGTCTGGTTCGAGGTTGAACCGCTCCGAGGCTGTCCAGGTCCCGAGGCGGCCGAAAGCGGTGACGACCTCATCAGCGATGATGAGGAAGCCGAACTCCTTCGCAAGTTCCTTGATCCGCTCGAAGTATCCAGCAGGCGGCGGAACGACACCACCGACTCCCATGACGGGCTCGGTGATGAGCGCAGCGATCTTCTCCCCGCCATGTGCCCGGATCGTTCGCTCCGCGGCTTCGATGTCCCACTGATCGATGAGCAGCGTTTCGGGAATGAGAGTGCCAGGGCCGAACCCGTCACGATTGAAGGAGAGCCCGGCGACACTCGTTCCGTAGGCGTGCAGTCCGTGGTAGCTGTCGTTCCGGGATACCACTGTGAGTTTCTCGGGCTGGCCCTGCAGTTGCCAGTGACGCCTGGCGAGCTTCAGCGCCATATCTACGGAGTCTGAGCCGCCGCTGGTGAAGATGACCTTGGCGTCCTCGAACGGCGCCAAGGTGGCGATCTTGTTCGCAAGATCCAGTGCAGGCTGGTTCGCGTAGCGTCCGAAGATATGCCAGGTCTCGAGCGTGCGAAGCTGCGCTGCGGCGGCTTCCGCGATCTCCTCACGCCCGTGACCAACATTTGCGTACCAGAGGCCGCCCGCCGCATCGAGTAGGCGTTGACCGTCGGCAGTTACAATGTATGCGCCGTCGCCCTTGACGATGACCGTCTGCGAGCCGGCGAGCACAGTGGGCATGTGCGCCTGTGCGCTCCACATTGCATTGTTCTGGGGCATCTGTTTCCTTCTGAAATTCGAATGTGAGTGACGGGGCGATGTGCAGTTCCACGCCCCTTCAGCTGTAGTTGAAGAATCCCTTGCCGCTCTTACGCCCGAGTTCACCAGCGGCGACCTTCTCACGCAGGATCTGTGGGGGCTCGAATCGCTCTCCGAGAGTGGATGCAAGGTACTCGGCGATGCCGAGCCGAACGTCAAGCCCGACGAGGTCGGTGGTACGGAGCGGTCCCGTGGCGTGCCGGTAACCGAGCACCATCGCCGCGTCGATATCCTCCGCTGAGGCCACACCTTCTTCGAGCATCCGCATCGCTTCGAGTGCGAGCGCGACACCGAGCCGGGAGGACGCGAACCCCGGAGCATCTTGCACGACCACAGGAGTCTTACGCAGACTTTCAGTCCATTCACGAGCCGACGAAACAAGGCTCTCATCAGTGGCCTCGCCGATCACCACCTCGATCAGCGTGGAAGCGGGCACCGGATTGAAGAAATGCAGACCGAGGAACCGGGCAGGGTGTGACAACTCGGCAGCGAGTTTCGTTACCGACAGCGAAGAGGTGTTGGTCGCGATAGCCGTATGCTCGTCGATGCGTTCCTCGATCGAGCGGAGCGTGGCTACTTTCACCTCGAAATCCTCCGGGACCGCTTCGACCACCAGGTCTGCGGCACCGAGGAGCCCATAGTCTTCAGATACGACCAGTCGCGCGAGCAGGACGTCGATGGCGGGTGCTGCAGGATCTTTCGCGACCGCTTTCTGCGCGATGTCCGTTAAGCGAGCCTGCGCAGCATCAACTGACTGTGTGTCCCGCTCGAGTACAACAACCTGCGAGCCGTTGACCGCGAAGCTGAGCGCGATGCCTGCGCCCATCCGTCCGCCTCCAACGACTGCGACATGTTTCGGCAATCCCATGATTCAGCGTCCCTTCCGCGCATCGCGCTTCTGTATGAAGTCATCCATTCGCTGTGCCTTTTCTGGAGACTCGAAAAGGAGCGCTTGCGCAAGATTGTCGATGACCGGATGCGCTGCCCGTGGCGCATGGATCACCTGTTTGGTGACCTGAACCGCGAGCGGGTCGAAGCCCGAAATCCGGTCAGCGAGAGCATTCGCCCGGTCGAGGAGTTCGTCCGGCTCGCACACCTCGCTGACCAGCCGGATGGAGAGCGCCTCGTCAGCCGAGAGGACGCGACCTGCGAGCAGAATCTCCTTCGCGACTGGCTCTCCGACGAGCTCCATAAGCCGCCAGCAGCCACCGGCAGCAGCGATGATTCCGAGATTAGGTTCAGGATTGCCAATCTTTACTCGCGTCGTCGCGATCCGGAAATCGGCTGCATACGCGAGTTCCGCACCTCCCCCGAGGGCATACCCATCAATCGCCGCGATCACCGGCATGGGTAACGCGGCGATCCGCGCAAAGATGCTCGAGTTGATGCCACGGAGCGCGTCATGTCGGCGGCGATCTCGGAGCTGCGAAATATCTGCGCCAGACGCAAAGATACCGCCACGCTCAGTTCGCGTTCCAGTGACAATCAGGACGCGGGGCTCCAGCTCGAGCTGGGCACAGACCGTGTGGAGCTCATCGACCATTGTCTGATCGATCGAGTTCAGAGTGCGGGGACGCTCCAGGCGCACGATCGTCCGATCAGTGCCGTGCTCGACAATGAGCGAGTCCATCAGACCCCCGTCTCTCTCGGATAGCGTCTCCGCTGTCCTCCGCAATTCTGTGATTTAGTCCCAGTTTCGCCGGAAATTCCATAACACACAAATACCTAATCAGGCAGCTTTTTTGCCCATTGCGTCATAAATGGAGGGTGGCGGTCCCGCTCACCCATTGAAAACTCTTGCCATCCCTGCATGAATTGGGGGGCACTTTGGTATTTGACTTGTCATGAATCCCGATGTCACAGTGATGAACAGCGCTTTGTGCGCACAGGTGCGCAATGAGTGATCCGCGTTCACACATCGATCTTTTGAAGGAGCGTCGTCGCATGGGTGTATATACGACCGTGAATCCAGCCACCGGAGAAAAGGTGGCAGAGTTTTCCGAACTCACCGACGAGGAGGCTACTGCCGCACTCGACCAAGCAGGGAGCGCCTACACGAGTTGGAAGCAAAGGGCGCTTCAGGAGCGTGTAGCTTTCGTCAAGCGCATCGCAGAAATTCATCGTGAACAGCGCGAAGATCTGGCCTCACTGATCACCTTGGAGATGGGCAAGCCCATCACACAAGCACGTGGCGAGGTCGACCTGGTCGCGAGTATCTACGATTACTACGCTGACCATGCGGAGGAGTTCCTCGCTGACGAGCCGCTCGACATCGCGGGGCCGGGTACTGCAGTGGTGAAGACCGAGCCGGTAGGTGTTCTGGTAGGCATCATGCCCTGGAACTACCCTTACTACCAGGTCGCACGATTCGCAGCACCGAACCTGATCCTGGGAAACACGATCCTCTTGAAGCACGCACGGAACTGTCCGCAGTCCGCCCTGGCTATCGCGCGCGTGTTCAGCGAGGCCGGCCTGCCCGAGGGCGTATACACGAATCTGTTTTCCAATAATGGACAGATCGCCGACATGATCGCCGACCCTCGCGTACAGGGCGTTTCCCTCACCGGTTCTGAGCGAGCTGGCTCAGCGGTCGGAGAAGTCGCCGGTCGCCACATGAAGAAGTACGTGCTGGAACTGGGTGGGTCTGACCCTTTCATCGTGCTCGATGATGCTGACCTCGATGCGGCGGCTGCCGCAGCAGCGGTCGGTCGCTTCTCCAACGTCGGTCAGGCCTGCACCGCCTCAAAGCGCTTCATCGTGCTCGATACGGTATACGACAGGTTCCTCGAGAAGTTCATTGAGCAGAGCGGCACCTATGTGGCGGGTGATCCTGCCCTGGAGTCCACGAAGCTGGGCCCGCTTTCCTCCGACTCGGCTCGGCAGGACTTCGTGGATCTCGTCGATGACGCCATCGAGCGCGGGGCGTCAGTCCACTTGGGTGGTGAACTTCCAGATTCTCCCGGGGCCTTCTATCCGGCCACGGTACTCTCGAATGTCACCAAGGAGATGCGCGCCTACACCGAAGAGCTGTTCGGCCCCGCCGCAGTAGTACATCGCGCAACTTCCGATGAAGACGCGATCTCGATCGCGAACGACTCCCCCTTCGGGCTCTCAGGATCGGTGTTCTCCCTGGATCCCGAACGTGCGCTGCGCGTCGCTAATCAGATCGAGACTGGGATGATGTGGATCAACAGCACAAGTAAGACTGCCCCAGATCTTCCGTTCGGTGGCATCAAGGCGTCGGGCGTGGGACGCGAGTTGGCACGATACGGCATTAACGAGTTCGCCAACAAGAAACTCATTCGCATTCCACACGCGGAACAGTAGCCCGAACTACTCGAGGGGACGTTATCTTGATCGCTCAGATAGCGTCCCCTTCTGTTTCCTGCAGACCCCCGGTGCCTCTACAGCAGGGTTGGTTGATCCCAGATGGGCAGTACCGTGCCGACACCTCGCCGCTCAGCCTCCCAGAGGAGCTCGGTCGCCCAGGCAACGTCCTCGGCTGGTATTCCTCCGATTGAGAAGAATGACGGGCGGGTCGAGTCATACCCTGGCGCACGGCCGTCAACGACATCCCCGAACTCGACGATGTCGGCAGATGTCAGCTCGCCATCCAGAAGCATGTCCTGGTACTTGACGCCGAGTGCACCGAGCCGCTCATGGTACGGGCGAGTAAAGTTCGCGACGTATGCTTCGTAGAGCGGGGTGTGGTCCACAACGTTGCGAGAACCTGTCCGCAAGAAGGCTGTATCGACTTCGATGTTCGATGTCGCCGCGACGTAAGCGCCTGGTCGCAGCCAGGATCCCTCGAATGTTGGGTAGTTCTCTGCACCCGCTAATCCGGTCGCCGCCACAGTGACGATGTCGGCCGCGGCGACTGCCGACCGGATCGAGTCGACGACCTCGATCTGCTCGACCTGCGGATACTCAGAGCGGATCATCTGCACGAACTTCTGAGCATTTTCACTCGCGGCTGACCGTGCTGCAATGAAAACCCGAGTAATGCCGGGCCGCGCCGCCAAAATCGCTCGAAAGGCAACCTGGTTGATAACCCCCGGCCCAATCACGGCCACCGAATCCGCATCTGGTCTGGCAAGATATCGCGCTCCCGCACCCACAACCGCTCCTGTGCGATAGGCGCTGATGAGATTTCCCGGCATCACCGCAATCGGAGCACCTGTATCGGTGTCGTTCAGGACCACAAGGTGCATCGACCGAGGCAGCGCCCTCTGCGCATTCTCGATGTTTGAGCCATACCACTTGAGACCAGTCGCACGATACTTGCCACCGACGTAGGCTGGCATCGCCATGAAGCGTCGATCGGACGTATGCTTCGGCATGCCTGGGAACACCGGGTCCAAGGGAAAATCAACTTTGATCCCATGCGAGCTGTGGTTGGGCCCGCCCATCCGGTAGTCCCCAGTCGCCAGAAGAGAAAAGACCTCGCACATTACGTCCGTGCACCGCGAAATATCCGTCGCGCCAAGCCCGATGAGTTCAGGCTCACTGAGGTACCGCAACTGGAGAGACGTGTCGCGCATCGTCACCCTTCCTCTATTCGTTCTCTACTCGCTGTTTCGACGCGAGAAATCTGTATCCGCTAGAGCGATGCTAGCCCCGGATAGGGCGACCCAAACGCAAAAGAATGGCAATCGTTCATACCAATAGAGCATAAATCTCTCGTTAACCGGTATCGCGCACCCCTTCGCTTACCTTCGCCGACCTGGAACACTGAAGCGATAGGCCACCGTCACAACGGCCACACAGTGTTGTGCCACAGGAGGAGGGTCGATGTCTCACGTCGAGCAGGCATCGGTAGTCATCATCGGGATGGGGACCGTTGGATCAATGGTTGCGTGGCAGCTGTCACAGCGTGCAGGCGGCCGTGTCATCGGAGTCGAACAACATGGCATTGCTCATGCCTACGGCGCTTATGCCGGTGAATCACGACTGTTCCGCACCGCCGCTTACGAGGGCGACCACTACACCCCCTTGCTCATGCAGTCGCAGCGGCTGTGGCGCGAACTCGAGCAGGAATCTGGCCAGGACATCTATCTGCAGGTCGGTGCGCTCACGATCGCTCCAAGTGGGTCTCCGAAGATCAACAGTACGCTTCAGGCCGCAGAGCGTTTCTCTCTCCCCCACGAGTATCTGGAGGGTAGGGAGCTTCGCAATCGGTTCCCTCAGCACGACTTTGACGACGACGATGTTGCCGTCCTTGACCTCGGTGGCGGTGGCCTGCGCCCGGAACGAGCAGTCCTGTCCGCTACCGAGGCCGCCACGCAAGCCGGCATCGAGGTCTGGCAACACACCACGGTCGTCAGCATCGAAGAGCATCACGGGCGTCACCTTGTCAGCACGACTCGCGGTGAAATCCTCGCCGAAAAAATTGTTCTCACCGCGGGGCCTTGGGGACAGCAGTTATTACCCGAACTGAAATCTTTCACCCGGGTGAAAAGCGTCCCGCTGACCTGGTTCATGCCCAAGCAGATCGAGCACTTCCTCCCGGAGCGTTTCCCTGTCTTTGTGCGTGATCGAGGAACTACCCACCTCTTTGGTGCACCGAGCCTCGAAGGCTATGCCGTGAAGATCAGTCGGGCTGCATTCCCTGACTGGCCGCTCGTAGACGATGTCGCTGATATCCAAAAGGAGCACACCCGTGCCGAGCTGGCCGAGACTTCACAGCTCGCGACTTCCTACTTCCCGGGGCTTCACCCGGAGCCGGTCCGGCACAGCATCCATCCGGACAGCTACACGGCCGATCTCACTCCAATCATCGACTTTTCTGCCGACGGCAGTCGCGTGATCATCTCGGGTTTGTCGGGACGAGGCTTCAAATTCGCCCCGGTGCTTGGCAGCATCGCAGCCGACCTTATCCACACCGGGACAAGCAATCTGTTCGAGCCTGAACGATTCAGCCTCGCAGCGCACTACCGCAAGCTCGATCACTAACCCTGTCGTCGCGCATGGCGTCCTCCTGAGGCCCACCGTGCGCCAAAAGAATCATGCCACGCCAACAAACACCCGAGGAATCGAATTTAAGGAGAATCCATGCAGGAAATCACTCGTGACGTCGTCATCATCGGAGCAGGCCCGGCCGGTCTCACTGCAGCCCGGCGCCTGCAGCAGGCAGGCAAGTCTGTAGTGGTATTGGAGGCCCGCGATCGTGTCGGCGGCCGAACCTGGTCCGACACCATCGACGGCACCTTCCTCGAGATTGGCGGCCAGTGGATCGCCCCCGAACAGACAGCAATCCAGGATCTTGCGGCCGAACTCGGACTCGAGCTGTTCCAGCGGCACCGCGACGGCGATTCCGTGTTCATCGATAAGGAAGGCACCCGCCACGTCTTCACCGGCGAGTTCCCCGTAAACCCCGAGACGCTCAAGGAAATCCACAAGCTCCGCTCAGAGCTGACCCGCCTCTCACTCGAGGTTGACCCCGCAGCACCCTGGAATCATCCCCGCGCCTCGGAGTACGACGAGATCACCTTTGACGCATGGTTGCGGACACAGAGCGACGACGCCGAAGCACGACTCATCGTCGGAAACTTCATCTCCGGCGCGATGCTCACGAAACCCAAGCACAGCTTCTCCCTGCTGCAAGCAATGTTCTTCGGCGCATCAGCAGGCTCCTTCGAGAACCTGGTGGATGAGGACATCTTGCTCGACAAGCGCGTCGTGGGCGGCATGCAAGGCGTCTCCATCCGCATGGCACAGGAACTCGGTTCCGACACGGTGTTCCTCGAGAATCCCGTCCGCGAGCTGCACTGGAATGACTCCGGCACAGGCGCCCCTGCCGCAGTGACAGCGATTACTGACAGCATGAAGGTCACAGCCTCCCACGCCATTCTCGCGGTACCGCCGAACTTGTACTCGCGTATCCAGTACGTGCCCGCTCTCCCCCGCACCCAGCAAGTCGCGCACCAACATCACTCGATGGGTCTCGTCATCAAGGTTCACGCCTCTTACGACCGTCCTTTCTGGCGCGAACAAGGCCTGGCCGGTACCGGCTTCGGATACTACAACGTCGTCCAGGACATCTACGACAACACGAACCACGGAGACGAACGGGGCACCCTCGTCGGCTTCATCGTCGAGCGTGACGCAGAGAAAGTCTGGGCGATGCCGGAAGACGAGCGTCGAGCCACGATCCTGAACTCACTCGCTGAGTATCTCGGGGACGAAGCCCTCAGCCCTGTTGCGTTCTACCTCTCCGATTTTGGGGCAGAAGAATGGACTCGCGGCGCCTACGGCTGCAGCTATGACCTCGGGGGCCTGAGCCGCTGGGGCGCCACTCAGAATCAGCCCGTGGGACCGATCTTCTTCGCAAGCTCCGATATTCAGGGGTTCGGGTACCAGCATGTCGACGGTGCGGTGCGCATCGGTCAGGACACCGCGGCACGAATTGTCGAGTCCACAAATTCAGCCGCAGTAGGTCGGTGAGCATCACAATGCGAGAACCCACGACCACGACGAAGAGCCTCACGCTCAAAGGACTACAAAAAGGCAAGATCGGCGCATTCGCAGGTGCGATCATTGGTATCGCGAGTATCGCACCTGCATACACGATGACCTCAGGCACTGGCCCCGCGATTTCAGTGGCAGGGCTCCAGACCCCTTTCATTCTTCTCGTGGGCAGCATCCCGATGCTGTTTGTGCTCATGGGGTACCGGGAGTTGAACAGGTCGATGCCGGACTCTGGATCGACGTTCACCTGGTCCTCACGCGCGTTCGGCCCCTGGATCGGCTGGCTTGGCGGATGGGGACTCGTCGCTTCAACGGCTCTCGTGTTGTCAAATCTTGCTGCTGTCGCAGTGGACTTCCTCTTCATCGCGTTATCGCAGCTCTTCAACGCACCGGAGATTGCAGATCTCACCCGTAACCTGTGGATCAACATCCCAGTGGTCGCCCTGCTCACCGGACTCGCCGCCTACGTCGCCTACCGGGGTCTTGAAGAGACGAAACGTCTTCAGTACGCCCTCGTCGGGCTGCAAGGTATTGCTCTTGGCTGGTTTGTGATCGCGGCGATCGTGAAGATCGCGAACGGAGACGCCTACGACTACACCCCCGTGAGCCTGGACTGGTTCAACCCGGCCTTGCTCGGGGAGAACGGATTCAGCTTCTCTGTACTCATGGCGGGTCTCTCGCTTTCGATTTTTATGTTCTGGGGCTGGGATGTCATCCTCACCATGAATGAGGAAACAAAGGATCCACGCCGCACCCCGGGACGGGCAGCGCTACTCACCATCGGCATGATCATTGTCACCTATCTCGTCGTGTCAATCGTCCTGCTCAGCTTCGCGGGCATCGGCACCACAGGCCTGGGCACAGGTAATCCAGATATTCAGGAATCGCTTTTCGCAGCCATCGCACCAGAGATCATGGGGCCGTTCGCGCTACTCATGTCCACTGCCATCTTCGCTAGTTCGACAGCCGCGCTCCAAGCAACACTGGTATCTCCGTCCAGGACCCTCCAAGCGATGTCGCACTACGGTGCAGTGCCGAAAACCTTCGGTCGACTCTCCAAGTACAAGACTCCCGGCGCCGCGACACTCTGGGCTGCGACGGCCTCGGTCGTGTTCTACGTCATCATGCGCATCATCTCAGAGGACGCACTTTGGGACACGATTACTGCGATGGGAATCATGGTGTGCTTCTATTACGGCATCACCGGCCTTGCAGCCTTCTGGTACTTCCGCGGAACCTGGTTCGTAAACCTGGGCAACTTCTTTCGGCGGTTCCTTCTGCCGCTGCTGGGAGGGCTCTCACTCCTCACGATGTTCGGAAAAACGCTCTACGACTCCGCCACCGACCCAGATTTCGGCTCCGGCAACATGCTTTTCGCTACAACCCTTGCTGACGGCAGCACCGAGGGCGGCGTCGGAGTTGTCTTCGTTGCCGGTGTCGTGATTCTTGGCGGCGGCGGGCTCCTCATGCTGATCTATTCTTTCGTGAACCCTGGCTTCTTCCGAGGCAAGCAAATCGAAGTCGGGTCAGTGCTCCAAGAGACAGAGATGACTCCATTTATGGGTGATTCGCACGGGCCTGTCAGAGAGAAGCAGGCACTCCAGGCTGATTAAGGACATCTCGCCCACCCCCGCGGTTCCCGCAGGTGCATGAGGTTCCGGCGCCTTCCACTACTGAAGGCGCCGGACCTCGCGATAGATCAATCCGGTTACCTCAAAGGGTCCGAAACTATCCGTCTGATTGCTTCGATTGCGGTTTGGGTCAGTTCCTGTGCTTCCGCGTCAGTAGGTATGCTGTCCGGCCAGAGCCCGGCAAGGTAGTGGATGAGAGCAGTGCCGAGGGTAATCACCAGACGGGCCTCTGACTGCCGCGTCATCCCCGTGGCGGGTTCGTAGCGCTGCGCGTCGAAACGGGCGAGAATAATGGTGATGTAGTGTTCTTCGTGCGCAGTGATCCAAGCCTGTTCTTTCGACGCAAGCTCGGGGGCGATTGTGCTCCTTCCCTGCTCTCCTATTCCCAACGAAACTTGAGGCCACGGTGGCAAGAAGCGCACATCGGGTCAACGTCCGCCCCGTCGGCTCCTTCCTTATCTCCGTGTCCACTCAACGGTGAGTCGCGGATCACGGATGCTTCGTTCGCCCGCACAAGAGCGAAAGGGAGGTTGCGATCTGAATCCCAGAGCCACATCTTCGCCCTGCAATCGACGCGTAACCATTCGTACTTGAACCCTGATCTGAACTTAACGTAACTCCTATCGCCCGCTCGCACTCTTCCACGACACCCGGCGCCTTCTAAATCTCGAGGCTCCGCCCTCGGACAGTAGTGGGATGCACGACCGTGTCCTTCTTGTTCCCGACTTCGACGTTTACTACTGTGATGTCTCTGATCGCGCGCTGTCATGCTGATGCGCGCATGTCTGCCTTGTCTAGTATGTATAGACTAACGAGCATGCCTGGCTAGAAGACCAGGCAGGGTAGCATGATAGACAAGGAGAGAAGCGCGATGCAGACGATCGAACGAACCTCTCCCATCCCCTACTACGAGCAACTGTTCGACATCCTCAAGGCGCGCATCGAGGGCGGCGACTTTCCCGCCGAAGAGCGGCTGCCGAGCGAGCTGGAGTTGTGCCGCGAGTTCGGCCTTGCCCGTGCCACGGTGCGTCAGACCCTCGCGAAGCTGGAGACCGAAGGCTACGCACGCCGGGTCGCGCGGCGCGGCGTGTTCGCGACGACACCGGAGCCGGCGTCTGGCTGGATCGTGCAGGATGCTGAGGGCTTCCTGGAGTCACAGATCCGCCACGGCCGCACCGGAATTGAGACGACGGTCGTAGACGCAGGATTCCGCGCCGCGCCCGAACATGTCCTCGAGGAGCTGAGACTAGCGGAAACCGACCGGATCTTCGCGATCGATCGGATTCGGCGTCTCGACGGGGAGATCGCGATGTTCAGCACGAACTGGTTCCCTCCGGATGCCGGCGCGGTGATCGCCGATGCCCATGACGTACTCGATGGTACGGGATCAGTCAACAACACGTTGCGACAGGCGGGATTCATCACGGAGGCCGCGCGCCGAGTCATCCACGCGACCGCTGCACCGCCGGACGTCGCCGAGCATCTCGATGTTCCGACCGGTCACCCGGTCATGCGGATTCGCTCGCTTTCATGGGATCAGAGCGGCCGCCGCTTCGACTATTACGAAACGTGGGTACTCACGGACACCGTGCCCCTTGAGGTGAATGTCACCGCGGCCTGAGGCCCTTCAGGCACCCAGCGCGATGGCGGGGTCGGGATCCCATCCGCGCGCCGTCGCGGCAAGCATCGCCGCCCCCACTGCAGTCACCTCGAGTTCCCCAACGCGCTCGGTACGGTAACCATTCACGCTCTCCTTAATCGCCACCCACCCCTGCGACCTGGCCCACCCGCCAGCAAGGCGCACGCCGCTGTGCGCGGCAGATCCGCGGCTAACCGCGTCCACCGCGTCCCTTCCCAGGTGCGCCAAGGCGCCGAGCACGGCTGTCGCCCGAGCCCGCGGATTCCGCGGCGCATCGAGTACATACGACGGGCTCCCCCCTCCCCGAGTGCCGGGCAAGAAGTAGGCGCTGTCCAGGCTCCCCGCCGGTGCCGTGTGACCGGCGAGGATCTCCTGGATCGCTGCAGCCACTTCCGGATCCTGTGAGGCCCAGGCCACGTTGCGGCTGAGCTCCTCCACGCGCAAGAGTGTCGTTCCTGCGGACTGGATCCCCGGTGCAAGATCGACGTCGACCGTGGAGTCCCGCAACGCTGGCGGTTCGGGACGTTGCGCTACCACAACCTCCGCTGTCCCCATCGAGTCCAGCACCGCTCCCGGAGCCATCTGTTCCACACCCCATCCCCCGACCGGATGGTCATGCCCACCCACCACGACAATCGCATCCCTCGCGACCGCGTCTGGTGCAAGCAAGAAGGCGTGATCGAATGATCCGACAACGTCGCCGGCGGCCAGCACCGGGGGCAGTAGTGAGAATTCCCCCAACGTCGGAGCCACCCGCTCTGTCGCCCAAGCGCGGTCCCACGCACGCCACGCGCCGGTCCGGGAGGCGAGGGTATCACTGAGGAAGGGCCGCTTCGTCCAGTGGGCGCTAGGAAAGTCGGCGACCGCCAACCAACTGTGCGCCCGGCGCACACCGATCTGCCGGCGCGCCCACGCCCAACCGGCCAGGGTACGTGCCGCGTCCTCCACGGTGTCGAAAGTTTCGTCGGCAGGCAGGTCCGGGCGGAGACTGTGCAGCACTCCCTGTCGCCGCGGGTCGAACCATGCCAGGGCTGGCGTCAAAGGCACCAATCGCTCGTCGACCAACATGCCGTCCTCCCCCATGCCTGCTACGCAAACAGCGTGCACTTCGAAGCGGTCGGCGCACGCCTCGGCCATCATGCTCTCCACGGTCGATAGAAGCGTAGCCCCCTCGATACACAACCCCTGCGCATCGCGTGGAGTGAGCCGGCCGACCCGAGCTACCACCTCACCATCGGGGGCGAGAAGGACGACCTTGACATTAGTGCTGCCGACGTCCACACCACACGCGACACGATTCCGTCGGGTGCTGTGCACAGATCTTGCCTCCTCCGCGGGTGGTTGACGAGCCGCGACAGTCACAAATCTACCGACGCGACCCGCGCAGCGGGTGAATCGGCTCAGTCGGTGTAGCCGAGCGCCGACATCGCCGCCGCGTGCTGCATGATTACCTGCCGGTCCATGGGCGCGGGCGGCATCTCTTCGACGGTGACGGGCCATGACGGGAAGTCGCCCTCCAGGGCGCAGGCCGCCTGGAGGGCGGCTCCCCTGGTGACGTACTCGTCGACGGCGGGCAGCACGACAGGCATGTCGACCATCTGTGTGAGGATCGTCTGCACTGCAGGGCTGGGAGCTGCGCCGCCGATGAGGAGCAACCGGTCCGCAGATAGCCCGCAGGATGCCAGGGCATCGAGCATCGCCACCTGGCTGACCAGGGTTCCTTCGATGATGGCGCGGGCCATGTTCTCTCGGGTGAAGTTGAACAACGATGCCCCGTGCAAGGACGCGCGTACGGTCGGCAGGTCCGGTGTGCGCTCACCTTCGAAGAAGGGCAGCATAGTCAGGCCTTCGGCGCCGGACGAGGAGTGAAGTGCGAGCTTCGACAACTCGGCATGCGTGCATCCCAGCATCGTGGTTCCGGCATCGAAGTTCCGTCCCGCATTGAGCGTCGCCACCAAGGGAAGGTGGCCTCCGCTCGCATCGGCATAGTTGCTGACATAGCCGGACAGGTCGTGCACGGGTTGCGTCGAGCGCAGGTAGACGACCCCTGATGTGCCCAGCGACATCACGGCGTCACCTTCGGCGATCCCCAGCGCCAGAGCTGCCGCCGCGTTGTCACCGCTGCCCACCCCGATGGGTATGCCTGCCGGGACGCCGGGGATCCCATCTGCAGTCACTCCGGCCCGCTCATGCGGCCCAAGGATCCGTGGAAGGACGGCGCTTCGTCCTAAGGCGTGCTCGACAAGATCCATACAGTACTGGCCGGTGTCGGGCGACCAGTAGCCGGTGCCGCTGGCCTCCGAGCGATCCGTGGTCAACGTGGTGAGGTCGGTGGCGCCCTCGCCGTAGCCCAGCAGTCGCCACGTTAGCCAGTCGTGCACCACCGCGACGGCGGCTGTCCGCGCTGCCGATGCGGGGTCTGTGTCGCGCAGCCAGCGGAGTTTCGAGACGGTGTCGGACAGTGTAATGGGCAGGCCGGTGCGCTTGATCCACTCTTCCTTGCCGAGCTCGTTGTTTAGGGCGACCATGTGGGCGTGTGAGCCGGTGTCGTTCCAAAGCGGCGACTCACGCACTACATGACCGGTCGTGTCAAGGAAGATCGGTGTGTGCTGCTGCCCGCTGACGGATACCGCGAGGACATCCTCGAGACCCCCTGCACAACGCACGGCCGCTAGTAGGGCGCCCCACCATCGATGGGGGTGAACGATCGTTCCTGTGGGGTGAGTCGCCTTTCCCTCGCGCACCTGTTCGCCGGTGGCAATATCCCGAACGGTCACTTTGCAGCTCTGGGTTGACGAATCGATCCCCGCGACGAGTCCGCGGCCCCTCACTCCGAAAGCCCCTTCAGCCGATGCCGCTGCAAACGCCTCTTCCCGAGCCAATCGGCCAGCCCGTCGTGTCGGACGTCGTGCGGATCGATATCGTGCGGGTCGTTGCTTTCCCAGAGCCATCCTGTCCCGGACGCGAGTGCCTGCGCCCCGCGGGAGACGACTTCCGGAAAGGTGGATGCGGTGAGCGGCATACCGAGAACGTCAGCCTTCAGTTGCAGCCACAAGTAGTTACCACTGGCGGGACCGATCACTTTCACCCGCGAAGGCGGCGTGTGGAACAGTTCGAGCACATCCTGGAACTGCACGGCCATCCCGAGGAAGGTGCCGAACACGATCTGCTCGAGAGTTGTGTCGCTGCCGATCCCTGCGATCACCCCCCGCGCCGAGGACCGCTTGGCTGGCGGGGGGCTCCCCCGAAACTGCGGTAACACCAGCGGAACCCCCTCGAGGTCGAGGGCACCGGCCACATACTCTTCGTGAAGCGACCTGACGATGGCGGCGAGCTTCCCCGCCTTGAGGCCAAGCATCCGCTGCAGGGTTGCGAACGCCGAGCCGCCGGTCGGTATGGAGGCGAACAGCGTGTATCCGGATCCTGCACAATCGAGTCCGCTCGCCAGCTTGGACCGCTTCGCAACCGAATCCAAACGCGGTTCCAGGGTGCGAAACAACAACCCCTCAGTCGTACCGGTGGAGTTCAGCAGCTCCCCCCGCTCCAGCCCCGCGCCGACACTTCCCACCATGTGGTCGTGACCGGCAACGTGCACCCGCACCGCGCCGTCCAGCCCCGTTGCCGCCGCGAAGGCATCCGTGACTACTGCTCCCGCTGGAGCGGAGCGGATCTCGGGAAGGACCGTGGTGTCGAGACCGACGAGACTCGTGGCTTCGTCCGACCAGGCTCCAGTGGTGAGGTCCAGTGCCATGGTGCGGCTGGCAAGCGACGGCTCGGACCATCGCTCACCGGTCATCGTTGCGGCAAGGTGTTCGGCGATGTTCAGCCACTGCGCGTCGCCGAGATCAGACGTGTGCTCGGCAGCCCAGGCGATCTTTGAGAGTCCGTAATTGCCGCTCATAGGGAGCCCCGTAATCCGATACAGCCGACTGCGCTGATCATCGGTGAGCCGGTCGAGGTAGCGGGTACCGCGCTGGTCGTGCCAGAGGATCATCGGTGATGCCAGAGACAGATCGCTCCGGACAAGACCCCCCGATTCTCCCACCCCGGTGATAGCGATCCGACGCACGCTCGAACGTGCAGGACCGTCAAGCCTTCGAATGAACGCCGCGATCCCGTCCCACAGGGCTTCCAGGTCATACACCTCGCCGTACTCGTCCTGAACGGTCGGCGTGGCGTACTTTGCGGTCGCGACGAGGTGGCTGTCCGCGTCGAACTGGCACACCTTCACGCTGGTCGTACCCACATCGATCGTGATCGTTGGGGACACCGAGGATCCGTTTTGCATGGACGCTTGTCGTCAGTTCGCGGCGGGGTTGAACTGACGGATGCGCCGTTCCACCGCCTCGGTGATGGCTGTGACCGCGTTGCGCGACACCCTGATCAGAGAGTGCTCGTGCGGATTCGCTGCATACGCTTCGCCGAACGAGCGGATCATCGCATTGCGCAGGTCGCTGGCGATGTTTACCTTCACCACGCCGTACTCGTGCAGGCGCGCGAATTGCTCGACCGGCAGACCCGAGCCGCCGTGGATGACAAGAGGAACACTGCTCTGCTCCTGCACGCGGCGTAGGACGTCGAAATCGATGCGCGCGTCGGGTGCGTACCCGTGTACGTTGCCGACGGACACGGCGAGCATGTCGCATCCGGTCCGGGCGACGAAGTCGGCAACCTGAGAAGGATCAGTACCGGAGGCCTCGTCCGGTCCGACCTCGTCCTCCTTGCCACCGATCGCACCGAGCTCAGCCTCCACTGAAATGTCAGCGGGAGTGATCTCGCGCGCCTTAGCGGAGAGGCGCACGTTCTCCTCGTAGGCCTCCTCAGAAGTGTCGATCATCACCGAAGTGAACTGGGCAGCAAGGGCATCCTCCACCGCCTGCAAGTTCTTGCCGTGGTCAAGATGCAGGGCAACGGGAACCGGGCACGCGGCCAAACGCCGTGCGACCATATCGTAGATGTACTCGAAGCCGGAGAGCACAGCGTTGGTCGGTGCGCACTGGATGAACGTTGGAATACCGGCGCGCTCGATCGCGTCGATGATCCCCATCGTCGTCTCAATGTTCGTAGTGTTGAAAGCGCCAGCAACGAGACCTCGTGAGGTGCACTCGGAGATGACGTCGTATCCGCTGACAAGGGGCATGTGTTGTCCTTCCGTGGTCTCAGAACGACTGTCCGAGCACTGGTCGTTTGCTGTAACAGTCGCCGACGGGGCGGGTACGGGGCGCATCACGCGTTGACCCGCCCCGTCATGTTGGAACTGATCTAGCAGCCGGTCTTATATGCGGCCGCTCTACCCTCCTCAGCATCGACATTGTCTCGAGTAATCACCGTAATCTTTGTCGCAACCTTATTTGGGACGTCTACCCCATCGAGCGCGCTCACGACGGCGCGAACACCATTGATGCCGATAGCTCCCGGATCCTGTGCGATGAGTGCCTGAACGGTGCCTTCACGGAGCGCAGCGAGCTGGTTCTCGCCGGCGTCGACAGCGACGATCTGCACTTCTCCGCTCTTTCCAGCCTGCTTCACTCCGGTCGCAGTGCCCTCCGCAGCGAAGATGTTCGCAGCGAAAACGCCGACGAGGTCAGGGTCCTTTTGTAGCCGTGCACCGATGATGGAAGCGGCAGTGGCCGGGTCGTTTCGGCTGTACTCCACCCCTACATATGTGAAGCTCGGGTCGGATGCAACCGCGTCTTCAAAGCCCTTCGTGCGGGCGTCCGTGGCGGAGACACCCGCCTCAAGGCCCATAACCATAACCTTGCCGCCCTCGGGATGAAGCTGCTTGATCGCGTCGAAGGCAGCGGCACCAGCAGCCTCATTATCCGTCGAGATCTCGGAGACAGCGAACGAAGGATCTGATGTCGTTGTATCGAGCAACGCCACCTCGATCCCCGATGCCACTGCCATCTCCAGCGGCTGCTGCAGTGCTTGAGCATCGGTCGGAACCATCAACAGAGCATCGGGCTTGCTGGCGATAATAGAGTCGAGGATAGGTCGCTGCAGGGTGGGGTCGTACTTCTGCGGGCCCTGGACATCTACTGTGACGCCCAAACGCTCGGCTTCCTCCTGAGCCTGGCAGCCCATAGTGATGAAGAACGGATCACCGACGACACCGATCAATAGTGAGATATCGTACTCACTTCCCGCCCTATCTGGTGCGGCGATCTCTACCGCGGTTTCTGCAGACGTCTTGGGTTGGTCCTCCTTCTCTTCCGAGGCAACCGGCTTACTGGACGTACACGCCGCGAGCGACGTCGCCAGCGCGATGGCGACAAAGCTCACCGCAATCTTGTGAGTTTTCATATGACTTCCTTCTATGTAGATGGAACGGTTACTGCGGATACGTCAAGAACTGGATTTGCGCGACCGGAAGAGCGACACGCCTCCGCGTTGTGCTGCAGCCCGGCGTGACTGGTCTACAAAGACGGCCGCGATCAGTACGGAACCGACCGCTACTCCCTGCCAGAAAGGTTGGACACCGATGATCACGAAGCCGGACTGGAGTACTGCCGGGATGAAAAGGCCGATGATTGTGCCCACTACACTCCCCTGGCCACCGAATATCGATGTACCACCGATCACGACAGCAGCAATGACGTTGAGATTCGTCAACGATTGACCGGAAATCGTCGTTGTCCCGAATTGCGCAAGCGAAAGCAACGCCCCCACTCCAGCAAGGGCGCCAGCGAGCGCGTAGACCAGGATCAGGTGCCGCGTGACCTTGATGCCCGTTCGGCGAGCGGCCTCTTCATTCGACCCGATCGCGTAGGTGTACCGACCGAATCGTGTCTTGTGAAGAAGCACGGCGCCGAAAACCACGACAAGCAGGGCCACAAAAGGGAGGCCGGGAATACCGAGAATACGGGTATAGGCACTGAAATCGGTAAGAACGAGCGGCACCGAACGGATGTCAATTCCGTTTGTGACCACCTGCGCCAAACCCAGCGCGACCGATAGTGTTCCCAGAGTCACGATGAGTGCCGGCACGCGAGCTTTGGCAACCAAGAAACCGTTAATCAACCCCCAGAACACTCCCGCGCCTACTGCTGCCAGCAGTCCCAGCAGAGCGACGCCTAAGCCTTCACCCCCAGTTGCCTGCATCACTTTCGCAGAGATCACGGACGCGAAGACGAGGACGGAGCCGACCGAGAGGTCGATGCCGGACGTGATGATGATGAACGTCATGCCAACACCGAGCACCGCCCACACTGCAACATTCTGTGAGATTAGTGAGAAGTTTGACGCGGATAGGAAGCGATCACCTGCCACAACGCTGAAGAACACGCAGATGACAACGAGCACCATAAAGATCCAGAAGGCCTGCACTCCTCCAATGCGTGACAGGATCGACTTCTTCGCGGCCATGGCATCGAGCGTGCGAGTCGGTGTCGTTTCCGGCGACGGCGAGTCGTCCGCGTTTGCTGCGTTACTCATTTTGTGCCTCCGTCCATGTCCAGTGCACCGGTCATAGCCCCCACGAGCGTTTCTGCGGTCGCTTCGCCACGTTCGTACGCCGCGACGCGGCGCCCGAGACGAAGCACTTGCACACGGTCACACACTTCTAATACGTGCGGCATGGTGTGGCTGATGAAGATGACGGCGATGCCTCGGTCCTTGACTCGACGAATGGAATCCAGAACGTTCTTGGTCTGCACGACACCAAGTGCAGCAGTTGGTTCGTCAAGAATGATGACCTTGTCAGCCCAGTTCATAGCACGAGCAATCGCAATTCCCTGGCGCTGACCACCTGACATCGCCCCTACGGGATCACTCAGCGAACGGACTGTCGCGCCCAGCTCGAGAAACGCATCTGCTGCTTCGCTCCGCATGCGTTTCTCGTCCATGAAACCAAGCTTGCCAAGCAGACCGGGCCGCGGCTTTTCCCTGCCGAGAAAGACATTATCAACAGCATTCAGATGCGGTGCTAACGCGAGGTCTTGGTAAACAACTTCGATGCCAAGCGCAGTCGCTGCGCCAGGGGAATCAAGATTCACTCTGTTGCCGTCGAATGTAATCTCACCCTCATCGAGCGCAAGGTTCCCGGAGAGCGCTTTAATGAGAGTCGACTTTCCGGCCCCGTTATCTCCGATTAGTCCCACGACCTCGCCAGGATTGATATCGAAATCGGCACCGTCGAGTGCTCTTATATGACCAAAGCTTCGGCGCAGTCCGCGCGCTGAAAGTAGCGCTTTCATCAGGCGACGAGCCTGGGCGGCCAAGATGTACCCGGGCGACAAACGATCAGGCGCACCTTTCCCGTGACATGCCAGGAACCTGCTGCCGCGGGGACGATAAACGGTTGCCGCGGCACAAGTGGCAGCGGGTCGCCGTTCTCCGGAACAAGTTCCCCTTCTCCGTCGAGAACGATACCAACCGCGAAAGCAGCAGGCACCGCTCCTCCCGCCGTCACCTGGTGCATGAGAAAGAACGGGTCTGCCTCGGGAGGAAGCACGGCCCGGAGTCCTACGGCGTCGCTAGGCACCGTCCGACATAGCGAATCGGGATCGGGCAACGCGACCATGTTGAGTGCGCTGAGCGCCAACGAACGCTCGAGACCGATAAAGCGCTGTTCCTCCGTTGTGGATGTATTGACATGTTCCATTAGCACCGACTGATCGACAGGCTCCTGTACTTCTAGGAGGAACACACCTGCTCCGATCGCATGAGGAGTGCCTCCGGGAACGAGAATCCCGTCGCCCGGCTTGACTGGGATGCGATTCATCAGGGCAAGCATCGACTCAGCGTCCTGGGAGTCTATAAGATCATTCAAGACAGCCGGGTCAACGTCCTCGCGCCAACCGATCCACACTGCGGCGTCACCCTGCGTCTCGAGCACATACCACGCTTCGGTTTTCCCGTAAGGGCAATCGAGGTGCGTTACCGCGAACTCGCGGGTCGGGTGCACATGGACCGGGAGACGTTGTCCCGCATCGAGTAACTTCACCAGCATCCCCGAATCGCCCGGCTGGCCGTCGGACGTTCCCATCCAGGCAGTTGGGTCGTCGGTGATGGCATCCACCACAAGACGCCCGTCAGCCAGGAGAGAAGGTCCCGCCCCGGGAATGCCAAAGCGGCTCACTGTTGAGCCGAGCCATTCTTCCGGAGCATCGAAACCGGCGAAAGGTAGACCACGCCACTCCGCGAGAGTATTGCCTCCACGGTACCAGTACCCATGGATTGTATTGGCAGGAAGAATCTGAGCACGGACCGAATCGAGCGGCCTTCCCAGAGATGAGTTCCACGGCTCTGCCGCGGAACTCTCGGACTGCGGAACTGGTTTAGGCATGGGCCGCCCTCTCGCTTCTTCATTGAATCTTTCCGCTGCCCACAGGAAGTTGGCGAGAACCTCTCTCCTACTGCAGTGCTGCGGTGTGCGTTATCACATTAGCCTTAACTGTATAGGTTGTCTAGACCGAGCAGACAAACTGTACAACTCTTTAGGTAGCTTCGAGCTGCTATTGCGGGCAGTCTCGCTAGCCCCAGAGCCAGAACGAGCGGACTGCTCCATCGAACCCTTGGCAAGACAGCACCGCGTTCCTCGGAGCAGCGCTAGCCTTACCCGCGGTAGTCCCGACAGCCCTGGGAGACACCATCATCGCGTTCATGGGCTCCTTTACTTGGCCTTATCGAGCGATGGCCAGGCATGGCCACCTCGTTGGAGATACGAATACTGTGAGACTTCTTCTTGGCTGGTCTGGGACTGGCTGGCAGGGTAGGCATCAGCCGTTCTCTACCGATCGTGGCTCGCCGAATACTTGGCCCCCGGGGTGCCTTTCGTGAGACTTGCCCGGTCGGTAGAGACGGCTGACGCTCCCGGCCCATTCCGAATGGCCTGATTAGAAGCCTGCCCGATCTCACACGTGAGCCCGTGGCCCATCACAGTAGTGCCTCGAAATGACTTCCTCCCGGAACAGCGCCAGCCGCCCAACGGTTGCCCCTGGTTACCCGTTCAGGAAGGAACACACCGCATGACTATCGTCGCGCATACAAGATCGTTTGTCATCGGCGTCGACACGCACGCCAGATCACATACCTACGCCGTCCTCGACGCTTCCAACGGTCAGATTCGCGGCTGTCAGAAGTTCCCGACCACTCCCAAAGGCATCGCTCGAGCGATCGCATGGGCTGGCCGGCTCTCCGCGGGCGAAGCCAACACGCTCTGGGTTATCGAGGGCGCCGCCAGTTATGGTGCAGTGCTTGCGAGGACGGTGTCTGACACCGGATACGTCGTCGTCGAGGCTCCTCGCATGAACGCGAAAGCTCGCACCGGCATCGGCAAATCAGACCCGCTCGACTCGCAGGCAATCGCGGCAGCAGTCCTGCCGCTGTCGGAACATCAACTGCGGCAACCGCGAGCAGATTCAGGGACGCGTCAAGCGCTGCGTGTGCTGGTCGCAGCCCGTGAGCAGATGACGCAGCAGAAGACGATGAACATGAACGCGCTCAACGCGCTGATGCGTGTCAATGTGCTTGGTGTTGATGCCCGGAGCGCCCTCACCCTCACACTGATCCGAGAGGTCTCCCGGTGGCGTTCCAGGGAAGAACCGCTCGCGCTGTCGGTCGCGCGAGAAGAAACAGTCCGGTTGGCCAAAGAAGTGCTGTCCTTGCATGATGCATTGGCGGCGAACCAGGCCCGACTGACTGAGCTTATTGCAGCGAGCGAGGCAGCCCCGCTGCTTGAAGAGCCAGGTATCGGCGCGTATACCGCTGCGGTCGTGATCGCGGCGTGGTCTCATCCAGGGAGGGTCCGCAGCGAGGCCGCGTTCGCTGCCCTCGCGGGGGTCAACCCGATCCCCGCCTCGAGTGGGAACACTGTCAGGTACCGACTCAATCGTGGCGGCGACAGACGGTTAAATCACGCTCTTCACGTGATCGCGATGTCAAGGATGACCTATCATCCGGAGACCAAGACGTACGTTGAGAAACGCCTCGCCGAGGGAAAGAGCAAACGTGAGATTCGGCGGTGTATCAAACGCTATCACGCCAGGCATCTCTATCGAACGCTCAACGCGTTAAACGCTGTACCGGCTGCGACTTGACAAACATAGAAGCGTCTCTCATGACCATGGAAGTAGCCACGTGCGTCTCATTCGGTGCCGTAAGCGCACTGACTCAGTACTCTCACCTGAAGACCGCGCTCAAACTCTGGAGACCGGGGCATCACAGCCAGCACGGAGTTTGCCGTCACATTCGGTGCCGACATCTTCTGCCTCACCAGAATGATGTCGCATCAGTGCCCCTCACGGGCACCGCTGCCGTTTCCGTGCCGGTGTTCGCCATCGATGACACGTTAACCGGCGGGCAGACCTCTAGATCGTCACCGGTCGGGCAGGATGCAGCGTCATTCCGCGCCTCACCACCCGTAACAGCGGGGTCGTCTCGTCCGCGACTGTCTGTCCTTCTGCTGGAACAAAACACGATAGGAAGACCAGGTGTGCGACGCGGTCGGGCCGACGGGAGGCGATCTCCGGGATCAGTGTTCCAGCGAGGGAG
Source organism: Gulosibacter molinativorax (assembly GCF_003010915.2). NCBI lineage: Bacteria > Bacillati > Actinomycetota > Actinomycetes > Micrococcales > Microbacteriaceae > Gulosibacter > Gulosibacter molinativorax. Next base: position 971,229 of record NZ_CP028426.1, read on the forward strand.
TGCCCGATCAAAACCACCCGTTCGGCCCGATCAAAGGCGTCGAGATCAGCAGCTGCCGAATTCACCAGGTCATGTATCCTCAGCGTCGCCAGATCCCCTGCTTTGTCTCCTCGTCCAGGAAGGTCAACCGCGAGAGTAGCTCCGTTCAAATGCGGGAGCAACGGAGCCCAGCAACGAGAATCATGCCCACCGCCGTGGACAAGCACGTACCCCACCGTACCCGCCAGGTGGGCGGCGCCTTTCACCAAGGTATCAGGAGGCGAGGCGAGCGATTGCCACGAAAAGCGCCAGGGCAAGGAGGATCGCGTTGACGGCGATCATGCTCCATTCCTTGCGGCGCGCGTGGGTGACGATTGCACCGACCATGATCACTGCGAGCCCGAAGCTTGCTGCGGGTGCCGCCCACGCCAGAACCGGAACGAGGCCCCCGACGAGCACGCCGACCGCGCCGAGGACTTCGGCCGCTCCGATCAACTTCACCCAGCCGCCGCTGAAGTTTTCGGTCCAGCCCATCCCGGATGCGGCGAGTTGCTCTTTCGTGCGTGCGATCTTCATCGCCCCCGCAAGCAGGAAGACAAGGGCGAGCAGACCAGCTGCGATCCAGATTACGATGTCCAACGCGGACTCCTTTACGAAAGGGATATGAGGAAGGCAACGAATCCTGGGGTGACGATCACCTCAGTCAATGACTTCATGCGTGAACTCCAAGCGTAGCAGCAAGCCGCGTTCAGTTCACGCTTGAAGCACGGTGATCTAGCTTCGAGATCGTGCGACAGCCACGGGTTTCTGGTGCCAGGAACTCATTTCATTGACGCTGGCCACCTCGAAGAGAGATTCGCAGATGCTGCTCCGCGGTGAAGATAAGTGACTGGGTACCGGGGATGAGTAGGGAAGAATTGGCTCAGCTATAGCGCCGGGTCTTGGTACTTCTCGTCACGTCAATCCGGGGGACGCTGGAGGTATGACGTGGGAGTTCTGGCTGACCTCAATCGTGGTGACGGAAACCCCGGCACGGGTGCCTTGTTCACGGTCGAGGACGGGATCGCGCGGGGTGCTCGGGCGGGGGTGGTTGCGGCGGTCGGTGCACACTCGGCATCGTGCCTCATATGGTCCTCGCGCTCGCGGGGGTTGCGGCGCTGATGGCCACGAGTCCAGTGGCTTTAGGGATCGTGAAATGGCTCGGCGTCGCGTATCTGCTTTACTTGGGATGGGGCACCTGGAGGCAGAGCAGCGTGCTCTCCATGCCCAACGATGCGCACGGGGACCAGGCCCCGCCCACCGCAGTCAGAACGATCAGCAGTGCGGTGCTGGTGAACCTGTTGAATCCGAAACTGACGGTGTTCTTCTTCGTATTCCTGCCGATGTTCGTCGCCCCGGACGAGCCCGGCGCGTTCCTGCACATGGCGGCGCTCGGTGCGGTGTTCATGGCGATCACCCTGGCCATCTTCGCCGTCTACGGTCTTGGTGCGGCATGGTTACGCGGGTATGTGCTCGGCAAACCGATCGTGATGCGCTGGCTCAATCGGGGCTTCGCGGCTTCGTTCGTCACGCTCGCAGTGGTAGTGGCGTTCACCCGCCAGTAGGCAAGGGGCGCTCTTGGTGCAGGAGTGTGCCGAGGGTTGCGACGGCTTGTTCGAGGTGGGTGAGGTCGAAGAGGGCGAGCTGGGGCAGGGCGGGCGAACCGAGATCAGTGGCCCTCGCCGTGCTCATCGCCGTCTTCGACCTCACCCACATCGATGGTGCCCTCACCGTCCGCCAAGCCGCAGGGTCAGAACATTACCTGGCCTTCAACGAGACCGAGCAGCCCGAACCGGGAGAGGTCATCTTCGCCGACAACGCGGGTGAAGCCCACGCCCGCCGCTGGACGAACCGACAGAGCGCACGCTCCGCGATCCGTGAAACCAGCAGCGACGCGCTGATCGTTGCCGAGGCTCTCTATGATGACGCGCACGACTCCCTTTCGATGCTCCTGACGATGCTGACCACAGCGATCCGAGAGACATGGGGGTCGCATATTGAGGGCGAACTGATATTTGAGAGCGAACGTCAATCGATGCCAGGCACACCTCACAGGCTCCTTGAGTACGAGTCAGTTCATGTGCGCACGGACACCGGCGACGGCGCCACCATCGACTAGAAGATCTGTCCCGGTGATATAGCTGGCGTCCGGACCGGTGAGGAAGGCGACCGCGGAGGCGATGTCGTCGGGGGTACCGATCCGCCCCGTGGGGGCGGTGTCGATCATGGCGCGCATCTGGGCCCCGGATTCACCTGCGAGCTCTTGCTGCCCCATCGGAGTTGATATCACACCGGGACTGACGCTGTTCACCCGTGCCCCGCGCGTGCCCCAGGCGAGGGCGGCGGCTTGGACTCGGAGTTGATTGGCGCGCTTGGCGATCCCGTAGGCGGTTCCCGGATCCGTGATTGCGGCCAGGAACGGGAGGTTGAGGAGAGCGGAGGTAGGGGTGGTGGCTAGTTGGGATTCTAGGGTGTCAGGAAGGCGCCCGGCGGACATGGTTCCCGCCATGCTTGCAATCACCACTCCTGCCCCACCGCCGGCGATCACCTGCCCGAAGGCGTCGAGGAAGTGTGCGACTCCGACCAGATCGACGCGCAGGATCGCGTCCGTAGATGCCTGAGCCGGTGACAATCCCGCGGTGTGTACCGCAGAGACCACCGGACCCAGGTTCGCGGCCTGTTCCGCCAAGGCGTGCATGGATTCAGCATCGGTCACATCGACGTGCAGCCGTTCTACCGTAAAACCTTCCCCGGCAAGGGTGTCCGTGGCTGCGGCGAGGAGATCCTGGTTGATATCGGCAAGTACGATGGTCCGATCGGTGCCGCCGCGGCGTGCGATCGCTTCACCCATTCCTCCGGCACCGATAACGACGTGAACATTCATGCGTGACTCCTTCAGACTCGTGATGCTTGTCTCTTGACTAGTTTCTCAACGGCACTCGTGGACCTGCTGAGTGCGTGTTTACGGGAGGATGCAGTAGTCGCGGGCAACCACCAGTCGATGATCCCCGATAGGAGTCACGGAGAGGATGGCCCCTTCCATCGCTAACTGGTTTCCATCGGCCGTCCGTCGATCTCTGCCGCCGCGAGGACGTGCGGGGCGAACATCCGTCGCACGGCTATCGGATCCGCGAGCTTCGTCGACGCCTCCGTCGCTGCTGGCTGCATCCCCTTCTGGATCAGGTTGCTTCCTGCCTTCGCCGAGTCCACCCGCACGGGTTCATTTCCCCGCGAGGAGGCGTAGGGTCTGTTCCCGAGCGGGGCTGCGACCAGGCTCGGCCCCGGCAAAGGTGCCAGCACCAGGGTTGATCATGATCTCGTCAACCTCATGCTCTTTCGCAAACGCCTCCAGCTGGGCTCGCGCGTAGTCGGGAGTGCCGATAACCCAATGCTTGAACTGCTGATCGATAAACGGCTGCTGCTCGTCGGTGATTGGTCGTAGTTCCGCTTCTTCCACCAGGGGTTGCGGGATTAGAGTGCCGCCGGTGGCGAGCGACAGCATGGTGTGTTTTGAGGGCAGTGCGAGGCGGTGCGCCTCCTCATCGGTATCGCCGACTACGACGTTCATGGTGAGGAACACTTCGGGTTTGTCGAGGAACTCTGACGGGCGGAATTCGGACCGGTAGATGTCAAGCGCTTCCGCGGTGCCCGCACCAAAGAAGTGATGCCCATACACGTACCGTGCACCCAGTTCTGCCGCCGTCCGCGCCGAGGAAGGGGAGGTTCCCAGCACCCACATGCGCGGGGACGTCACAGGCTTCGGGGTAGCGGTCAGGGTGATGGTCTGCTCCCCTGCCTGCACGTCAACGCCTTCAGGACGGAGCATCAGTGCGAGGGTGTGCGCGTCCTGCGGGAATCGAACCGCCGCCCCATCGTCGCCGCGACCTCCGCGGAGCATGTGGATCGCGACAGGATGTCCGCCTGGCGCACGCCCGAGCCCGAGATCAACCCGTCCAGGGAACGCCGCCTCGAGCATCGCGAACTGCTCCGCAACTTCATATGGAGCATGGTTAGGCAACAGTACCGCCCCAGACCCGACGCTGATCTGCGTCGTGGCCGCCGCGATGATTCCCATGAACAGGGCCGGGCTCGTTGATGCGAACGGTTCCAGATGATGCTCCGCGACCCAATATCGTCGGTATCCGAGTTCGTCAGCAACCGCAGCTAGCCGCCTCGACGCGGTGATCGTGTCCGGGCTGGACTGGTCGGTCCGCAACGGGATCAGGTCAAGAACAGATAGGGCGGGCATCATCAGCGAACTCCTTCACAAGCAACGACCCAGGCGCCTTACTGAGAGGCCTGGCTGAACATACTCCGAGCAACGAGCACTCCTTACGCGCCAGTCCACAAACGACCTAGCACTTCAAGAATGACTTCACTCATGGAGTCAATAATAGTCCGTCACACGGCCGCGATCTCCAGCAATCTTCAGGATTACGCTTCAAGCGTGAACTCATGAAATGACTTCATGCTTGAAGTATTGTCAGTTGTGGTGAGCGAGTCTCATCCACGTTCGGGAGGCCCGACGCCCACCGAAGATCAGGCGCAGAGGTCGGGCATGTGCGATGCATTGCTAGCTCTGACCCACTGTGCCGATTACGTGTTCAGCAGTTCGTGAAGGAGCTTTCTTCTAATGTCCACCATCGCTATCGTCGGAGCCGGTCGCGGCCTCGGCTTGTCTATTGCCAAGGTCTTCGGTCGCAACGGATTCGACGTCGCCCTTATCTCTCTGTTTCCCGACGAGCTCGACGAGCTGGTCTTGACGCTCAAGGAGGAAGGGATCACTTCAGCCGGATTCCCCGCCGATGTCACCGATCGTGACCAACTGGTGATGGCATTGGAGGCGGCGAAGGAGCGGTTCGGACGGATCGACGTCCTCGAGTATTCTCCGTATGCAGGGCTCGATATCTCCGATCCGACCCAGCTGACCGTTGACGCGGCCCGCGGCCACATTGAGACGATCTTGTACGGCGCGATCGCCGCCGTCGAAACGGTACTCCCAGAGATGCGGGCGTCCGGCTCCGGTACGCTGCTGTTCACCACCGGCGGCGGGGCCATCAATCCGTACCCGTTCCTGGCCTCCACCAACATCGCTCAGGCCGGGCTGCGGAACTGGGTGTACAACCTTCACCAGGTGCTTGCTGAGCATGGCGTCCACGTCGGTAATGTCGCAATCAACGTCGCGATCGGCGATCACCACCCGGACGATGTCCCCCACGCGCACCCGGACCAGATCGCTCCACTCTACTGGGAGCACCACACTACGCGCACGGCGCCGGAGGCGCTCTTCCCCGCACAGAGGGCTTAACCGGTAAGAGAGTAGGGGGTGGGGTGGCACGATGCCACCCCACCCCCTACTCTCTTCCAGCATGACACATGGATGAAGCCGCGGAAGTACTGACCACTGGGCTGATCCTGCTCACGGGCGTATCGCCACCCCGTGGGATCAGTTTCCTGGGCGGCGACTACGCGTGTCGGCTCACTCGTTGAGTAACCGGCGCCATTCCGGGGCGTGTTCCGACAATGTCGGCTGAACGCCGGACTGTCTCGTCAGTGATCGTCGCCTCGAGGTCGATTGGGGTACGCTGGTCGAAGTTGCCGGGTCTATTCCAGTACGCCGCGGTGTTCCAGGCCGCACCGTCGACGGCTTCGACCACGTTGTACGCTGACTTCTCTATGGAGTTCAGCACCAGAGGGCCGAGCACGGCGGTGCCCGCACGCATATACCAAGGTGATTCGCGCATGATGTCGGTCTTTGCCGCGCCGGCGTTGATCACAGCGGTGGAGAATCCTGACTCGGTGCGTGCCAGGTGCGCCGCATAGTGGTGGTTGGCGACCTGGATTGGCAGCCGCATCTTCGCAAAGTTGAACGGCTCATACTGGGGGAAGTCCGAGTAGTCGATCACCGTATCTACCGGTACTTTTGCGGTCATCATGACCACCCGGGGGTCATCCGACTTACGCAGGGCCGGCAGCAGAAGTTCGGTGAGGTGATAGCGGCTGAGGTAGCTGACCGCGAACATGGGGTGCAGCCCATCAGCAGTTCGCTCGTCACGAGTCATCAGCACGCCGGTGGTGTGCACCACCGCGTCCCACCGGTCGCTAAGCTCTCCCAGGGTCGCTGCTGCTTCGCGGACTCCGACGTGGGTGGATAGGTCGGCCTTCACGAACCTCACCTGGCCCCGCTGCCCGGAGGGGAATGAGCCGAGGGCCCGGTTCCCTTTTTCTGCATCTCGTCCAAGCAGGGTGAGATGGTGTCCGCGCGAGGCGAGGGTGCGGGCGACATGCAGACCGATGCCGCTGTTGCCGCCCGCAATGAGAATGCTCTTCGACACGCAAGTCCCTTCGATTAAGTTGCCGTCGGTCACTGACCGTCAGGGTGACTGGTGACGAGTTCCTCGACACGGTCGCGATTGCGATGCAGGTTCCAGTACACCTGGGCGATGTCGTCGGGGTCGCGGTGAGGAACCCCTTCGGGAGCAACAGCACCAATGAACACGTTGATCGCAACGGTGGCGACATGGACGCCCTTGTCCGCGATCACGTTATGGAGGTTGTGTGCAAAGTTCCGGAGCCCGGCCTGCGCTGCGTTAGTCGCGGCCAGCATCGGATAGGGATTGATCGCGCCGCCGCCGGTGGTGAACAGGATCGTCCCGCTGCCGCGCTCCACCATGCCAGGGAGTACCGCTTGGACGGCGGCGATGCCACCGATCAGGTTCGTCTCCAACTCCGGGATGAGGTTTTCGACGGTGACCTGGTCGGGGTGAATCTGCTGCAGCCCGCTGTAGGGGGAGAATTCCAGTACGTCAATCCCTCCAAACTCGGCGCCGGCCGCAGCGAGCGCTGCGCTAAGGGCGTGCGTATCGCGGACGTCGGCCGGGAACGCGGCTGCACTGATGCCTGCTGCTCCAAGCTCGCCGACGAGGTCGGAAAGCTTGTCCGGGTTGCGGGCGATGAGCGCCACGTCGAACCCTTCGCGTCCGAAGGTGAATGCGAGGGAGCGGCCGAGGCCGGGGCCCGCACCGATGATTGCAATTGTGGGCATAAGAGAGTCTCCTACTCATGAAACGGGTGGATTATGGCGTGCGGGCGCACGCCAGGAACCGGCCGACTAGGTATCGACCGGAAGATAAGAGAAGAGGAGCCTATTCCGCGGTGTGTGCGGGCAGGCTCGGGAGTCGACCCTGAGCGCATGCACCGTCGGGGTCGATGACGCTGAGGATGCGGCGGGAGATCTCGCCCGCCTGTTTCTGCTGGCCCTTCGTCAATGGGGAGAACACTGAGCGACGTACTTCATCGGTGTATGCCGGGGCGGCCTCGATGACTTTCCCAGCGCCTTCGCTGGTCAACTCCGCAAGGGTGTAGCGACCGTCGGCAGGGTCAGGCCGGCGGGTGATCCATCCTTTCCTCTCAAGCCTGCCGGCCGCGTTTGACAGTCGCGTGAGACTGCTCGCGATCAGGTCGGCGACTTCACTCATCCGGCGGGTGCGCTCCGGGGAACGAATCAGGGTCGCGAGCACCATGAACTCGAAGTGACTGATACCCGCGTCTCGCTGCATCCGCGCGTCCAGCACCGCGGGCAACCGGATCAGCAGATAAGCCAACGCATCCCAGGTGTCCTGTTCGTCTGGTTCAAGCATCTCGAACCCCTGACCGCACTCCACATCCATGGCTTCGCTGTCCCTCCGTTTTCGCGTATTGATCGCTGTCATCCTTGCATGGGTGGGATTGCTCCGAGCTTGTTCATGAGACCGAACACGTCTGCCTCCACCCACCGTTCCTCGATCCGCCCGTCAACTACACGGTCGATCACGACTGCGGTGAAAGCAATATCGGCGCCCGTGGGTTCAAGACCCATCCAACTGTTCTGGAAAGTACCCCGCCAAGACCACCGGGTCGCGACTTTCTCGCCCTCGGCAATCTGCTCCTCAACGGTAATCCGCGCATCCGGAACTGCGGCGATCAGCACCGACTCCGTCTGTTGGAAATCATCTGCAGTGCTCACCGATCCGCCTGGACCGTGCAGCACAAATCCGTCCGCGAACAGTTCCACTGCGGCACCCAAGTCCGGGTATCGAGCATAGAACTCCCGGACTACACCTTTGCTTGGACTTTCAGCCATCACAGCCACCTCTCCAGGTTGACATCACTCTCTTCTCCCACGACTGTATCACTTCATCAGTGAAGTAACCTGAGCGTACAAACCCGGCACCTTGAGCAATGCGCGTGTGCCGCCCTCAGAGTTCAACAAGGAGGCAACTAGGAAGAGAAGCGCACCCTCGCCCAGAACCACCGAAACTGGCTGGCTCGTGGCGATCAGAGCGGATTTTTTCCAGAGACCTCAGGGCTCGATCGTGGTTGCCCCAGGCGGGCTAGTCTGTTGTCATGTCGGTCTCCGAGTTATCCGCTAGCACTCAGGACTATCTGAAGGCCGTGTGGGCGTTGGCGGAGTGGTCGGAGACCCCGGTGACGCCGAAGCTGATGGCGGATCGGATGGGGTTGAAGCTCTCCTCGGTGTCGGATGCGGTTCGGAAGCTCACCGAGCAGGGCCTTCTCGAGCACGCTCCGTACGGTGCGGTGACGTTGACCGAGGAAGGGCAGGTCCATGCGATCGCGATGGTGCGTCGGCATCGTCTGATCGAGACGTTCCTCGTGGAAACGCTCGGGTACCGGTGGGATCAGGTGCATGACGAGGCCGAGACGCTCGAGCACGCCGTGTCCGATTTCATGATCGACCGTCTCGCCGAGCTTCTCGGGCATCCTGACCGTGATCCGCACGGTGACCCCATCCCCTCTGCGGACGGCAGAGTGACACGCCCCAACGCGATCCACTTGACCAGGCTGATGCCGGGGCAGCGGGCGCGGGTGGAGCGGATCTCCGACGATGATCCGCAGTTGCTGCAGTTCTTCGCGGAGAACGGGATCCGATACGGCACCGTGCTCGAAGCACACCCGAGCACCCCCTATTCAGAGGCGATCGAGGTGCGTGTCGAGGGTCGGACAGAGAGGCTCGCGCTGGGGCGCGCAGCTACCGATGCGGTCTGGGTGGAGGCACTGGCCTGAGCCGGGTTCTGGTGTTCCTTCCCGTCCGATCTTGCGGTGAAGATTCGGTAGGCGGCCTGGACTCCGATCGTGTGCGCCGTGTTGTTGCATATCAAGCTGATCACCCCGGTCGCGTGATCCATCTGCTCGACGCGAACAACTCGCCCTGGGGTGAGGCCGAGGGCATCGAAGCGGTCGAGTAGTGCGGGGTCGGTATCGGAGACGCGCAGGATCTCAAGCTCCACACCGCTGCGCTGTTCGCTCAACGGACGGCCCTGCCGTACGGTCGATTCGCCGGTTCCGGGTATCGGGTTACCGTACGGGTCGGTCTGCGGTGAGCCCGCGACCGCGTGGAGGCGGTTCGCAAGGTCGTCGTGGAGCACCGGCAGGAGCCCATCGGCTTCTCTGGCGACCTCCGGCCAGGGGTAGTCGAGCACCTGGTACAGGAACGCGCGGGCGATGCGGTTGTGTCGCACCACTGCGAGGGCGAGCTGTTCACCCTTGAGGGTGAGTTCGATCGGCCCGTAAGGTTTGTGCCGGATCAGCCGCGCGTCCGCGAGCGAGCGAACGGTCTGCGAAACCGTCGCGGGCGCCTTCGCGAGCCGCTCGGTGAGCGCCGTGACGCCGACGCGGACGCGTTCTTCATGCTGCAGGATCCAGATCGCCTTGAGATAGGGAATGATCGTGGCACCACGCGGGGTCGGCACGGGGGCTCCTTCACTGTGACGCCGCCACTGCATGTTCACGCACGTTGCGATTGCGCCGCTGCCGCAGCCGCGTGGCCACAAGCACGACGCCGAACACGAGTCCGTAGAACACCGACATGCCTGCGCTGGTGGCCGCGTCGAGCACGTACGCGAGCCAGAATCCGGCGAGTGCTCCGGCGACGGCGATGCCGGTGGTGAGGGCGATCATGACCGACAGCCGGGTGCTGAGTAGGTAGGCGGTCGCGGCCGGTACGACGACGAGTGCGATGACGAGGATCGCGCCTGCCGCGTTGAACGCGGCGGTGACGGTGACCGAGACGAGGAACATGAATGCGGTGTTCAAGAGGCCTGATCTGATGCCGAGGCTGGTCGCGAACTGGGCGTCGAAGGTCGTGACTTTCAGCTTCGCGTAGAACAGGCCGAGGAACGCCAGGTTCACGAGGAGCACGGCGAGCATCACGTACAGGTAGACGGGCCCCCAGGATGCTCCGCCGATGATGAGTTGCTGCCAGGCTGCGAGGTTGAGGTCGCCCACGAGCACGGCATGGGTGTCGAGGTGGACGTTCGCGAAGTTCAGGGTGACGAGGATTACGCCGCCGCTGAACAGCGCCGGGAAGATCAGCCCCTGCGAGGCGTCGCCGGTCAGGAGCCCGGTGCGGGAGAGCCACTCGCTGCCGAGCACCACGATGAGGCCGGCGAGGGCGGCGCCGAGGATGAGCAGCGGGGAGTCGAGGTTGTGGGCGAAGAAGTAGCCGACGACGATACCGGGGAGCACGGCGTGGCTGATGGCGTCGACGAGCATGGAGTTTTTGCGCAGGACGACGAACACGCCCGGGAGGGCGCAGGCGAGGGCGGTGACGACGGCGAGTAGCGTGGTGCCGAGGACGAAGCTCATCGGAGGGCTCCTTCCGCGGGTGTCGACGCGAGTAGCAGTTCCCGCTTCAAGGCCGCGCGTGCGCGGGTGCGGGAGATGGCTCGGGTGATGATGCTGCGCCGGGGCGAGAACAGCAGCGAGACGAGGAAGATCGCGAACAGTGTGAGCACGATCAGCGGGCCGGTCGGCACCTTGCCCAGCACGATCGAAAGGTACGCGCCGACGCCGCTGCCGACCGCGCCGAACAGGCCGGAGAGCGCGACCATGCCCGGCAGGGTGCGGGTCCATTGCCGGGCGGCGGCCGGCGGGGTGACGACGAACGCGACCATCAGCACGAGTCCGACGGCCTTCACCCCGATCACGGTGGCGATGACGATCGTGGTGAACATGAGTGTGTCGATCGTGCGCGCCCTGAACCCGAGCACCGTGGAGTGGTCCGGGTCGAAGGTGCGCAGCGAGAATTCCTTCCAGAACAGGAGCATGAGCGTCAGCGCGAGCGCGCCGACGGTGATGCTCGTCGTGAGGTCGGCGATCGTGATCACGGAGGCGTTGCCGAAGAGGTAGTCCTGGATCCCGCCCTTGCCCGGGAAGGCTCCGTTCGCGATGATGCGCATGAGCAGCATGCCGGCGCCGAAGAAGACCGTGAGCGACACTGCCATCGCGGTGTCGATGCGGATCTTCGAGGCCCTGGTGATGCCGTTGGCGAAGAGCACCGCGAGCGTGCCGACGATGACCGCGCCGATGATCAGTGCGATCATGTTGCGGCCGTCCGCGCCCAGCACGACGACCGCCGTCAGGAATGCGAGCAGCGTCCCGGGGAGCGCGGCATGGGAGATCACGTCGCTGATGAGCGACTGCTTCCGCAGATAGGCGAAGCTCCCGAGGGCGCCGGCGACGAGCCCGATGGTTATGGTGCCGAAGAGCACCATCCGGTAGGTGTGGTTGCCGAGGAACTCGATGAGGCTCATGACGCGAACTCCAGGAACGCGTCGTCGCCCGCCGTGACTTCGTACGCGGTGCGGATGTTCGCGCGCGTGAACGATTCATCAGCAGGCCCGGAGGCGACGACGCGGCGGTTGAGCAGGGTGACGTGGTCGCAGTAGTCGCGCACGGTCGCGAGGTCGTGGTGCACGATCACGACGGTCTTCCCCTGCTCCCGCAGGGTGTGGAGTACGGAGACGATAGCCTGCTGGCTCTTCGCGTCGATGCCCTGGAACGGCTCGTCCATGAAGTACAGATCCGGAGCCTGCACCAGCGTACGGGCGAGGAACACACGCTGCCGCTGCCCGCCGGAGAGCTCCCCGATCTGCCGGGATGCGAGATCCGGAATCCCTGTCTGCTCGAGGGCCGCGATCGCGCGGGCGCGCTCGCGCTTCCCGGGGCGGCGGATCCAGCCGAGCGATCCGTAGGTACCCATCGTCACCACGTCGAGCACCGTCGTCGGGAAGTCCCAGTCGACGCTGGTCGACTGCGGCATGTAGCCGACCCTCTTCCGCGTGCGTGCGAGGGGCTGACCGAAGAACTCGGAAGTGCCGGTGAGGGGCTTCACGAGGCCGAGCATGGCCTTGATCAGGGTCGATTTCCCGGCCCCGTTCGGGCCGACGATCCCCATCACCACGCCCTGGGGCACGGCGAAGTCGACGCTGCGCAGCACGGGTTCCGCCCGGTAGGCGACGGAAAGGCCGCGGGTGCTGCAGGCGAGGGCGGCCTCCGGGGAGGCAGGGGCTCCGGTGGGAGCCCCTGCCTCGTGAACGGTGTCGGTCACGGTCACTGCCCCGCGGTTCCGAGGGCCTCGGCCACGGCTTGCGCGTTGTGCGAGAACGCGCCGATGTAGGTGTTCACCGGGTCCTCCGCGCCGAGCGAGTCAGCGAAGAGCTCCTCGCCAGAGACCTCGACCTGCCAGCCGCGCGACTGGACCGCTTCCTTCAGGCTGGTGATGGCCTGCGGATTGGCCTGGTTGTCCTGGAAGATCACGGGAACCTCGTTGTCTGCGATGAGCTGCGCCAGCTCCGACAACTCACCCGCGCTGAGCTTCGCCTCAGTGGAGACGAAGTCCGTGGCGTGCACCTCCAGGTCAAAGGTCTGCCCGAAATAGTTGAACGCGTCATGCCCCGTGATCAGGATCCGCGGCTCGATCTTGCCGTCGCCGAGGAGCTCGTGCGCCTCGGCGACCACCGCATCGATCTCCTCGACGTACGCGTCGGCGTTCGCCGTGTACTCGGCCGCCCCCTCCGGGTCGATCTCGCCGAGCTTGTCGGCGACGTAGCCGACCACGAGCGACCAGGCTTCGGGGCTGTTCCAGACGTGCGGGTCATGCAGCGGGTTGCCCTGATCGTCGGTCTCGGGCCAGTCCAGCAGCAGCTCTGCGGGGAGCTGGTCTCCGACGGCGAGCTGCGTGTCTCCCAGGCTCTCGAGCTGGTCGATCATCTGCGCTTCGAGGTGCAGGCCGTTCCAGAACACGACGTCGGCGTTCTGGATCGTCTCGATGTCCTTCGTCGAGGGCTGGTAGGTGTGCGGGTCGCCGCCCGGGCCAACCATCGTGGTGACCTCGGCCTCGGGGGCGATGTTCGCGACGGCGTCGGCGAGATAACCGGTGGTCGCGTAGACCTGGAGCGGGTCGCCGTCACTGCCGGGCTCGGGGGTGCCGGTGCTCGCGCAGGCGGTGAGGCCGAGTGCGGCGATCGCTGTGATCGTGACTCCGGTGAGGAACTTCCTGGTGATCTTCAAGAGATGCAGCCTTCCTGTATCAGTGGGTGTTGAGATGGGTCGATCCAGTACCGGATCAGGGATGCTCATCGTCGGCCGAGGTCGCCTGTGCGGTGAGGGCGGCGCTGAGGGATTGGTGGGCGTCCCAGATCTCGCGCGGCACATCGGGCAGGCCCTGGAGGTGCTCCTGCCGATGCTGTGCTTCCTCGATCCAGCGCTTCGTTTCGATTCGTAGCAGCCTGTCGAGATCCTCTGCCGTGATGTCGAGGCCGGCGAGGTCGAGTTCCTCTGCCGTGGGGATGACCCCGACTGGTGTGGGCTGTCCGTGGGCGTCGCCTGCGCGGTAGCGCATGAGCCAGTTCAGGGCGCGGAGGTTCTCACGGTAACCGGGCCAGAGGTAGTGGCCGTCTTCGGGGTCGCGTTGGAACCAGTTGACGTGCGCGAACACCGGAAGCTCCGCAAGCTGTCCGAGCAGGGTCAGCCAGTGCTGGGCGTAGCGGCCCTCGGAGTAGGAGAAGAAGGGGCGCATCGACATCGGGTCGTAGCGGAGTTGCCCGTCGACGCCCTCCGCCGCGAAGGTCGCCTCCGCCCCCAGGGTGAGCCCGTCGTAGACCCCGGCGGCGAGGTCGTCGATGGCTCGGATGAGGGGTTCGCGGTCGCGGGTGCGTCCGCCGAAGATGATCGCGTCGATCACCACTCCGGCAGGGTCTGCGGCGTCGGCGGCGAGATTCGGGATCCGCTCGAGGGGGATCGTGAAGCGACTGTTCGGGTGCGCCCACGGAGCGCCCTGCTGGTCGGGCCCGCGGTCGGCGATCGGGGTGCCGGTCCAGTCGAGCCAGCCGTCGAGTGCCGCGGGAGGCTCGGGGGTGAGTCCCTCCCACCAGACCTCGCCGGTGAGGTGGTTGTAGGCGGTGTTCGTGAAGATCGTGCCGGAGCCTTCCGCGATCGCGGCCATCGCGGTCGGGTTCGTGCCCTCGTTCGTGTCTTTCGCGACCCCGAACGCACCGTTCTCAGGGTTGATGGCGCGCAGACGCCCCGCATCGTCGACCCACATCCAGGCGATGTCGTCGCCGTAAAAGTCGACTCGGTACCGCTCGCCGAGCGCGTCCGGTGGAAGGGTCATAGCGAGGTTGGTCTTGCCAGAAGCGCTCGGGAAGCCGCCGCAGACGTGATAGCTGTCGCCGGTTTCGAGGTCGCGGATGCCGAGGAGCAAGAACTGTTCCGCGAGGAATCTCCCGGAGGTGTAGCCGTCGTAGGAGGCTTGGCGCAGGCCGTGGGCGATCTTCCCGAGCAGTGCGTTGCCGCCGTAGGCGGAGCCGTAGTGGAGGATCGTGCGCTCGTCGGCGATGGTCGCGAACAGGCGAGCATCCTCGGGCGTGCCATGTCTGAGCGAGTCGGGATCTCCGGTGACCTGCACGCCGCGCACGAAGAAGTCCGGGTCGGTGAGCCCGTCGAAGTGCTCGAGGCCGACGCGGGCCATGCGGATCATCTGCAGCACGACCGTGCGGTCATCGGTGAGTTCCACACCGGCCGCGTAGGCCGCGAGCGGAGTGCCTGTCGGAGCCATCAGGTACGGGACGACATACATCGTCTTCCCGCGAGACGCGCCACGCATCCGCTCGGTGATGACCGGCTTCACCTCGCTTGCGGACTGCCAGTTGTTGTAACGGCCACGATCGGCGGGATCAGAGGTTGCGACGACCGTGCGTTCCTCGGAACGGGCCGTGTCCTTCGGGTGGGATCTGGCGTAGTAGCGGCCCTCGCCTGCGGGCAGCAGTTCGCCTGCGGTGAGGGCTTCGCCGAGGAGCCGAGCGTCATCGGTCGCGGAGACGAGTTCGATCCGGTCGGGTTCGGTGACCCCGCCCCACTCCTCCACGAACGTCCGGATGCTCTCGTTCCGAATCTCGGCAGGAATCTGGATCCTGGTCGGATCGCTCATTGCACAACCTCATTCATTCTCGATGGGCCGGTCTCGGCCCACATGGACTGGTGACGTGCCCTGCCCGCACCCCACCATGATCTGTAGGTCTAACTCTAATGTTCGGTATGTCGTAGTCGCAAACATGGGCGTGTCGTAGTCGATCAACCGCATTTCGTGCTAACACTAGATGTAGTGCTCCGCACAACAATCACGCACTACATATTGTGCTCAAGTTTCAGAAGGGGGCGATACGCGGTGAACGTGAACCACCTAGCAGCAGGCCGCAGCATCCGGGAAGTGCGGGTGCTCGCGGGGCGGGAGTCGCCGGATCTGGTGTTCTTCTCGAGCGTGTCCGAGAACACCAGGCGCTTCGTCGAGCGTCTCGATCGAGGAGCGGCGCGGATCCCGTTACGACCCCGCGTGGAGGGCATGATCCGCGTGACCCGTCCGTTCGTGCTCGTCCTGCCCACTTACGGCGGGGGCGAACAGGCCGGGGCCGTACCGAAGCAAGTAATCCAGTTCCTGAACGACGCCGCGAACCGGGCACTCATCCGCGGGGTCATCACGGCCGGCAACACGAACTTCGGCGAGCACTACTGCATCGCCGGCGCCATCATCTCAGCCAAGTGCCGGGTGCCGGAGCTGTACCGCTTCGAGCTCCTGGGCACTGACCGCGACGTCGCCCGCGTGAACGAGGGGCTGCCCGAGTTCTGGGCGCAACAGACTATTTCACCACTGAACGAGAAGGACATCGCATGACCATCACCGCACCACCCACCACCGACACCACCCCGGCTCCCCCGAAGCGTGCCGGGATCGGCGAGCGCAAGGACTACCATGCCCTGAATGCGCAGCTGAACCTATTCGCCGCAGACGGGGCGATCCAGTTCGACAAGGATCGTGAGGCCGCAGACGCTTACCTCGCGCAGCAAGTCGCCCCGAACAGCATGCGGTTCGGCTCCGTGTGGGAACGGCTAGAGTGGCTGATAAAGCACGACTACTACGAAGAGGCGTACCTGCGTGCCTATGACGCGGATTTCGTGGAGCTGCTGCACGAGCGGGCTTCGGGCTTCGGGCACCGTTTCCAGACGTTCCTCGGCGCGTTCAAGTTCTTCACTTCCTACGCGCTCAAGACCTTCGACGGCGGCAGCTACCTGGAGGGCTTCGAGGAGCGCGTCGTCGCGACGGCGCTCTTCCTCGGCCAGGGTGACGCCGATCTCGCGGCGCGGCTCGTCGAGGAGATGCTGTCGGGTCGTTTCCAGCCGGCGACCCCGACGTTCCTGAACGCGGGCAAGGCACAGCGCGGCGAACTCGTCTCCTGCTTCCTGCTGCGCCTCGAAGACAACCTCGAATCCATCGGCCGCAGCGTGAACTCCGCGCTGCAGCTCTCCAAGCGCGGAGGCGGGGTTGCCCTGCTCCTCACCAATCTGCGGGAGACAGGAGCCCCGATCAAGCAGATCGAGAACCAAGCCTCCGGCGTGGTACCCGTCATGAAGATCCTCGAAGACAGCTTCAGCTATGCGAACCAGCTCGGCGCCCGGCAGGGCGCGGGAGCCGCATATCTGCATGCGCACCACCCGGACATCATGCGGTTCCTCGACACGAAGCGTGAGAACGCCGACGAGAAGATCCGCATCAAGACCCTCTCGCTCGGCGTCGTGATCCCGGATATCACCTTCGAGCTGGCGAAACAGAACCGCGAGATGCACCTCTTCAGCCCCTACGACGTACTCCGCGAGACCGGGATCCCGCTGTCGGATCAGTCGGTGAGCGACCGGTACGAGGAGTTCGTCGCGAACCCGCGCATCCGCAAGACCACGATCAGCGCCCGCGACTTCTTCAAGACCCTCGCCGAGCTGCAGTTCGAATCCGGCTACCCGTATGTGCTGTTCGAAGACACCGTGAACCGCGCAAACCCGCTCCAGGGGTGGGTGAACATGTCGAACCTCTGCAGCGAGATCCTCCAGGTCAATACCCCCTCCACCTACGATTCGGCAATCGGCTACGCGGAGGTCGGACGGGATATCTCCTGCAATCTCGGCTCGCTGAACGTCGCACAGGCCATGGCGTCTCCCGATTTCGGGGCGACGGTGGAGACTGCGGTGCGGGCGCTCACGAGCGTGTCGGATCAGACCGATGTCGACGCGGTGCCCTCTGTTGCGGCGGGGAACGCGGCGTCGCATGCGATCGGGCTCGGGCAGATGAACCTGCACGGCTACCTCGCCTCCCAGCGCATCTACTACGGCAGCGAGGAGGGCATCGACTTCACGGACGCCTACTTCCGTGCTGTCGCCTACCATGCGCTGCGCGCCTCGAACCGGCTCGCGATCGAACATGGTGAGGCCTTCGCGGGGTTCGAGCAGAGCGACTACGCCGACGGCGGCTACTTCGACCGCTACGTCGCCGAGGAATGGCGGCCCGGCACCGAGCGCGTACGAGACCTCTTCACAACCGCCGGGATCACGCTGCCGAGCGTCGCCGACTGGGAGCAGTTGCGCGATTCGATCCGGGAGCACGGCACCTACAACGCCTACCTTCAGGCGGTGCCGCCAACGGGATCGATCAGCTACGTCAACCATTCGACGGCGTCGATCCACCCGATTGCGGCGAAGATCGAGATCCGCAAAGAGGGCAAGCTCGGCCGCGTCTACTACCCGGCCCCGCACATGACCGACGACAATCTCGAGTTCTACGAGGATGCCTACGAGATCGGCCCCGAGAAGATCATCGACACCTACGCCGCAGCCACCCAGCACGTCGATCAGGGGCTATCGCTGACGCTGTTCTTCAAAGACACGGCCACGACACGCGATATCAACCGGGCACAGATCTACGCCTGGCGGAAAGGCATCAAGACGCTCTACTACATCCGCCTGCGCCAGCTCGCCCTCGAAGGCACCGAAATCGAGGGCTGCGTCTCCTGCGCCCTCTGACCCCAACCGACCTCGCTCAGAAAGACCAACAGTATGACCAGCATCTCCTCAGATCTCTCGCTCACCGAGCTCTCCATCACCCCGCCCGCCTACCGCCACGACCCCGCAGCACGCCTCAGACCAATCAACTGGAACCGCGTCACCGACGACAAAGACCTCGAAGTCTGGAACCGACTCACCGCGAACTTCTGGCTCCCCGAAAAAGTGCCCCTCTCCAACGACATCCCCGCCTGGCAGAAAATGAGCCAGGAAGAACGCACCCTCACCATGCGCGTCTTCACCGGGCTCACCATGCTCGACACCGTGCAGGCGACCGTGGGGGAGATCTGCCAGATCCAGGACGCCCGCACCGAGCATGAGGAGGCCGTCTACACGAACATCGCCTTCATGCAGTCCGTGCATGCCCGCTCCTACTCCTCCGTGTTCTCCACGCTCACGTCCACACCGGAGATCGACGACGCGTACCGGTGGGCGGTCGGCAACGACCTGCTGCAGGAGCGTTGCAAGAAGGTGCTGCAGCACTACTTCGGGCCGGATCCGCTCAAGCGTAAGGTCTCGTCGACGCTGCTCTCCTCGCTATTGCTCTATGCGGGGTTCTACCTGCCGTTGCACTTCTCCGTGCACGCCACGCTCACGAACACCGCCGACATGATCCGACTCATCCTGCGCGACAAAGCCGTGCACGGCTACTACTCCGGCTACAAGTACCAGCGCGGCCTCGAAACCCATTCGCAGGCCGAGCAGCACGAGATGCGCGACTTCACCTTCGAGCTACTCGAAGAGCTGTACGAACTGGAACTGCAGTACTCGGGTGAGCTGTACGAACCGCTCGGGCTCATGGACGACGTCGCCGTCTTCGTGCGCTACAACGCGAACAAGGCTCTCATGAACCTCGGCTACCCCGGGCGATTCTCGCCCGAGGAAACCGAGGTAAACCCCGAGATCCTCGCCGCGCTCTCCCCCGGTAGCGATGAGAACCACGACTTCTTCAGCGGTTCAGGGTCGAGCTATGTGATGGGCAAGGGAGAGGACACGACCGATGCCGACTGGGATTTCTGAGCCTGGCACCGGGCCGATGCCACGCCCTAACGACGGTGCCTGGCTCGAGACGATCGCACTGTTCGAGACGATCCGCGAAGGCAACCAGCCCGCCGCTCACCGACTCCTGAGCAGCAGCGCAAAACAAGCTGCCGTGCTCGGAGGCCTATTCTCCATGCTCGGCGTGTTTCTCCGCGGCGAGGACGCCTCAGACCGGGCAAAGCTCGACCACTTCATCGAGGCCTCTCACCGTGCGGGGCCTCCGCCAGCATTCGGAGCGCGCCCGTTCCTCCCACCCACCGACTCCTGAACCGCCGACAGGCGTTGCCAGCTGAACCATCGAAAGAGAGCACCACCCATGACCCAGCACATCAGCGTGATCGTCGGGAGCCTGCGCCGCGGCTCCTTCGCCCGCAAGATCGCACAGAACGTCCTCCCGATGTTCCCCGAAGCGCACGAGGCCCGGATCGTGGAGATCCGCGACCTCCCCCTCTACGACTTTGACTACGATGACCCCGATGTCACCGACAAGCCGGTACCGGCCGAGTACACGGCGTTCCGGGAGACGATCACAGCCTCTGCCGGGGTGCTCTTCGTCACGCCCGAGAACAACCGCACCATCCCGGCATGCCTGAAGAACGCCATCGACATCGGCTCCAAGCCCAACAGCGAGGTCGCCTGGAAAGGGCTACCGGTCGGGATCATCAGCCACTCCGTCGGACGCATGGGCGGCTACTCCTCCCAGAAGAACCTCCGCCTCGCACTGTCCTACTTCGACATGCCCACCGTCGGACAGCCGGAAGTCTTCCTCTCACAATCACCGGATCTCTTCGACGGCGGGGAAGAGATTGTTCGCGGATCCACGATGACATACCTGCAGGACTACATAGACCGGCTTTCCAATGTGGTCAAGGAACACGGCCAAAGCTCAAGATGATATCCCCGCGCCGAGCTGCTGCAGCAGATCAATCCCGAAGGGCGGTCTGCTCGGAGGGTTTCCAACGGCGAGCCACGATAAAGGATCTGACACCGAGCACCATGTAAACCAGCAACAAGACGAACGTGAGGGTACTCACAATCACGGCCAGGGGGCGCTCGGCAATTCCCGCGAACAATTGCCCAAGTTGGAGCACATTCATAAAGGTGCCCGCGACACCGACCAGCGCGACGACGAGTGCGGCATGAACACCGATACGCACTCTTCGCAACGCGATCAGACCGCATAGCAGCAAGATCGCACCAAGAATCGAGGGAATCAGCGCTGTCCAACTAGCAAGCCCGGAAACGAGAAAGGCGAGCACCCCTGCCACGATTAGCACCGCCCCGAGAACAATTGTGATCCTGGGCATCGTCGAGTTCTCCATGGATTTTCCTCTCAGAAAATGTTCGCTACCGGTTCGGGGCGGATGCGCTACTCCCTGATCTTCTCGGTCACATCGCGGTTCCGCCGTTGACACCAAGCACCTGCCCAGTAACGAACCCAGATTCCTCTGAACATAGGTACTTGCAGGCCGCTGCGATCTCATCCACTGTGCCAAGGCGTCCCACCGGGATAAACGCGCGCAGTGCGTCCTCGCCGATCACATCACCACGGGCCTGCGCCGCTCGAGACATAGGAGTATCGATCGCGCCAGGAGCAATAGAGTTGGCGGTGATCCCTGACTTACCGTAGTCCCAGGCAATCCCCTTGGTCAGTGCTATTACGCCACACTTGGACGCAGCGTAATGTGCCTGCTGCGGTGCCCCGTGCTGACCTGCCTGGGAGGAGATCGTTACGACCCTCCCCCACCCCTGCTCGACCATGTCGGGCATCGCGGACTGGATAACGTTGAAAGTCCCCGTCAGGTTGACAGCCAAGGTCTTCTCCCATAGCGCCTGTGAGATGTCTTGGAAGTGATCATGCGGAGCGATTCCTGCGCTCGTGACCACGATTCCGACTCCCCCAAGTTCGGCTCGGGCCGTTGCCAAAGCGGCATCAACAGCCCCACGGTCTGACACGTCAACTCCTATTCCAACCGCTTGCGCTCCGATACGCCGTATTGCTTTCGCCGTCGCGTCAACCGCTTCTGCGTTGAGGTCAAGGGCTATGATCCTGTGTCCGGCATCCGCGAGTGAGTGTGCGATAGCCAATCCCATCCCTGATCCGGCACCCGTAACAACTGCAACTCGATTCACTACTCTGTCCTTTCGAAAACCTGGCTTACTCAGGAACCGATGCCTAACCCGCTGCACCACGCAGCCGAAAGCCCGATACATCCTGAGTCCTCGTTTAATGCTGTACCGCTTCACATCCCAGGTTACTTCATTCATGAAGTTGAGGAGCTGAGGATTCGGCTTCTTCAGCAACCATCGGTCAGCGCAGATTGGGATGGTGGAATCAGCGTGGCTGAACGGGTTGATAGAAGCGTAAGCGCCGCCCTGAACCCGCCTGACCCGCCGCCTGTCCACTTGTACCAAAGTTATACAGCGTAGGCCCAGGGCGGCACACCCATGGCACCCGAATCTCACAGGTCAGGATCGGCAGGACAGAATAGGAACATGCAATCAGAGACCCCTCGTGCGCGTGTCCTGCCCGTCACTGCCCGCGTTTGGTACGCCCTGGTCGCAGCGGTGGTGCTCGCGTCGATCACGATCCAGGTGGTGCTCCTGTTCACCGGCGGCGCCGACTCCAACTCCGGTGAGACCGGGGACGTTGCGAGTGTCGGTACCCGGCTGGTCCGGCTGTTCATGTTCTTCACCATCGACAGCAACATCGTCGTCTTCATCACCTCTCTCCTCCTGATCGAAAACCCGTTGAGGGGCGGCTTCTGGTGGGAGGCCTTGCGGCTCAACGCGCTCATCGCGATCACTGTGACCGGCATCGTCTACGCGGTGCTGCTCGCGCCGAACATCCACATCGACGGATGGGCATTGGCGACCATGATCGGCCTTCATATCGTCTCCCCGATTGGATTCGTAGGAGCTTGGCTTATCTTCGGGCCGCGCCCGCGCATCAGCTGGGCCGTTGTGCCAGCAGCTTTCGTTCTCCCCGCAGTGTGGATCGCCGTCACGTTCATCCGCGGGGCGATCGTCAGCTGGTATCCCTATCCGTTCCTCGACGTCGGACAGATCGGGCTTCCCGCCGCGCTGTTGAACGCCCTCCTCATCCTGGCCGCGGCCGCGCTGCTCGCCGTCCTCTATCGAGTCATCGACGCGAGGATCCGGAGTGTGTTCTAGTCTCCGGAACGCCCGATGCGGCAGCGGAGTCCGCGCGCGACGATCTGCCCGTGTGCAGTGTCGAGGTTTGAAGCTCGGGTGGAGCACTCTCTACCTCTCTCGAGGATCAAAGTGCGCCCTGGCTTCCACAGCCGATGAAATGGATCCTTCATAGGGGGGCGGACCGGAACGTATTGGACACCGTCCGCCCCTCCTTCTTCTGATGGCCCTGTCAGGGTCAGGTGTTCTCGACCCAGCATGCGGCGATGTCTTCCTCGTTCTCCTGCCCGTTTGGCGTGAACTGCTTGCCACCGTTTTGTTCCAGATCAGCGAGGAACCCGTCGTAGCTGGTGTCTGAGGGGACAAGGTCGCGGTCGATGAGGCAGGCGAGCACGGCGCGCTGCACGGTGTCACCGTCAAGCCCCCCTGCCTGCTGTCCACCGTTGAGATAGGAGTAGATCTCATTGATGAAGGCGCTGGTCTTCTCGTAGCATTCCCGATCGGCTTGCTGCCGCAGTTCGCCTGCGGCTTTCTGCTCGTCTACGGTGCCCTCTGTCTCCGCTTCGCCTTGAATGAGGACGTCGGTTCCGTTGTAGATCACTTCGACTTCATAGCCCTTCGCGACCAGGCAGGCTTTGTACTGGTTGTTGGCTTCTTTCCAGTCGTCCTCGCTGATCTGACCGGACTCCCGCGCCTCTTGGAGGACTTCTCTCTGGAAATCCGACTGCGCGTTCGCGAGACCGTCAGAGATGAGCAGATCCAGGGTGCTCGTGTTGCCTCCGTCGATTACGTTGGCATCCGGCGATGCCGGCGCAGGGTCTGTCTCTGTGCTCGCGCACCCGGTGATCAGCAGGGCACCGGCAAGCGCGAGGATGGTCGCGAAGCGACGGCGGTAATGGGTTTTCATCAGATTCCTCCAAGACGAGTGGGGCTGGCGCGCTGCTGAGGTGCGTTGCACCAGCCCCACTCATGCGAATGGTCGGCTGCGGCCTACCAGCGGGCGGTGACTTCGTAGGCGCGCGTTCCGGCGGTGTAGTTCACGGACACGGCCCGCTTGTACACCTGGCCCGAGACGTAGTACTTCTTGCCGCCGATGTACCGATCGACCTCCGCGTACGCGTACCCGCAGGGGTTGTTCGCGTAGGCGTAGCCGCTCCACTGCGACGTCGAGCCGCACGTCGCGGCCTGCGCGGCCGGAGCCGCAACGAGCTGCGCGGTAGCGACGCCGCCCGTCGCGAGCGCCCCGGCCAGGAGGACGGTGCTGAGCTTGCGGCCGATCTTGGTCTTGTTGATGCTCAAAGAGGACATGGGTTTTCCGTTCCTTGTTTTCAGCGACTCCACGGTGGAGACGCCGCCCGCTCGTTGCCCATCGGCTACCGGCCCTTGAAGTACGCGAATAGTCGCTCTTCGCGCACCACAAGGGCTGCCGCTAGTGCTCCGAGAATCGCCCCAGACACTGTCAGGGCGGGGGTCAATGAGGCGGTAAGAATCACTGGGAGGTGATCTGTGTACGCCAGATTCCGCGTGATGTAGGCGATCACGGGAATGGAGGTCACCGCTCCGGCTGCTGACCAGGCGAGAGTCTCCAGAAGCAGGACGGAGGCCTGGTCGAGTCTGCGGACGCCTGCGTGGAGAGCGGCGGCTGTCTCAAGTCGTCGAGTCCACCCGGCGATGAACCCGATGACGAAACTGAGGAGGAATGCGGCAACAGGAAACAGCGCGCTGATCCGTTCCGCGTACCCGATGGTGGGATCGCCCGCGACGCCGAGCACGGTGTTGTGTTGCGATATCCTCGGTCCGCTATCTGGAAGGGAAGAGTCAGCGGCGATGGTCGTGTAGAGCAGATCCCGTGTTGCCTGGGTTACGGGGTAGGCGTCGATCCAGCACTCATCGAACAGGGTCTGCTCCGGGGAGGTGGGGGTGATCGCCGCGTACCCCATTCCGCGGGGTCTACCGTCGTCGGGGAACTCGTATGTGCCGCCAAGCACGGTCGGCCCTTGAGCGGTGTGAAAAGGATCGCCCGTGTTGAGACCGAGGGAAGATGCGAGTTCCGCAGGCAGCAGAAGGCCTGGATATTCTTGTCCGGTCGCATCGGGAAGCATCGTCGCAAAGCCGGGGGTCGACACGAAGGCTGTGAGCGGGTTTTGCGGGATTCCAGCAACAGCTAACGGTGTCTCTTCCTGCGTGATCGCGCCCGCAGCTCTGATCCCTTCCACTTCGCTGAGTGCGTCGCAGACTCGTCCGTCGATGCTGTGTTCTGCGGTGAGGATCGTTATGGAGGCTCCGCGAACTCGAAAGTCGTTTGCTGCGGTGATCGCTCCGGTCATTGCAGTCGTATCGAGCGTGGCGAGCGCCCCGGAGATCGCCGCGATGACGACGGCGAGGATTCCGGCTTTCGCGGTGCCTGATGCGAGGTTCCGGCCTGCTTCCCGGACGATCTCACGAAACCTCATCCGGCTCCAGCCCCGGGTCCTCACGCGGCCCGCCCGAGGTCGATGATGTCGGTGCAGGCATCGCGAGTGCGCGCATCGTGGGTGGCAACCACGATGATGGTTCCCTCAGTAGCGATGTTGGCGAGCGCGTCGCTCACCGTTGCCGCGGTGCGCTGGTCGAGTTGCGCCGTCGGTTCGTCCACGAGGAGCAGTGCAGGGGCGGCAGCGATGCCGCGCGCCAGCATGAGACGCTGCCCCTCACCACCGGAGAGTTCCCGGAACTGCCGGCGTCAGGCATGGGTGAGGCCGAACCGGGCAAGTAGCGCATGAGCCTTTTCGTCAGCCACCTCGCGCGTATCTCCTCGCGCAAGGAAAGCGAGCGCCACATGGTCGAGTGCGGTGCGTCGGGCGACGCCGTGCGGGTTCTGGAAGATCCACCCGATGCGTTCGATGTCGTCGCGCTCGATCGTTCCGGTGGTTGGGGATATCCATCCAGCGATGATCCCGAGCAGGGTTGACTTCCCCGAGCCGGAGGGTCCGGTCAGTGCGTACACCCGTCCGGGCTCGAGCTTTGCTGTGACGCGCTCAAACAGGAATGGATGCCCGTCAAAACGGTGGCCGAGATCGCTGAGCGTTACGAGCATGATGATCCCCTCGGCGCTCGTGCAGCGATCGCTTCACTGGTGGGGGTCTGTTCAAAGGTGATGTAGCTGCGCCCCAGTTTCGACGCGACGACGGTGACCGGGATGCTGTCTTCAGCGGAGGCGTCTGCCTCAGATGCGCTGAAGAGCACACAACCTGTGTTCTCGCCAGTCATTGCAACCGCCGCAGGCGGAACCGGGTACACGGTGACGGATGATACGAGGACGAGGTCGGCCTGCAAAGAGGAGTCGTCCGGGCTCTGCGCGTAGCGTTTGAACTCATCGGTCTCGGCGAGTGCGGCGAGCCCATCGGAAGTGATCTGCCCGGACTCGTCGATCGGGATATCCGTCGCGCCGACGATCAGTTTCCGTTCGCCGGGCACCAAGTCTGCGGGATAGCTCTTGACGGCTGCGCGCAGCAGCGGGTTCGCGAGGGTCACCAGCGCTTCGCCCTGGGCAACAGATTGTCCGAGACGGATGGCACAGGTGTCCGACATGATCTCGATAGCGGGCAGCCAGAGCACCTGCGCGAGCGACAACTCGCCGTACACGGTGTCGCCGCCGAGGCTCTCCACGAGCGCATCCCACGCGGTCCAGGTCTGCCAGTCGAATCGTCCTGTCTCGGTGACCTCGTAGCCCAGTCTGGAAAGTTCTCGTTGCAGCGCCGCGACGTCTGTTCCTGAGTTGTCGAAGGCCAGGTCGCGCCAGAGCGGAGTTTCTGTGCGGAGGTTTACCAGCAACGTACGATCTACTACGAAAGTGCTGGTACCAGAGCGGATTGCAGTGCCGGCTCCGCATGCGGTGCTTGTGAGTATGCCCGTGGCCGGAGAATTGATCGAGGTATCTTCACCGAGGGTTGCAGAGAGGTCGACTGATCGTGTGTCGGTCATCTCCTCGGCGATCAGGGTCACCTCCGTGGGCTCCTCCGCTACCGCAAGAGACGCCGGGATCGGTCGGTACAAGGCGAACGAAACGATCGACGCCACCACCGCCGACATCGCAAGGCACAGCAGCAACAGTGTCGCGCCGAGCCTCGGGCCCGTACGCCGATTCGTCTCGGCCGGTACGGTGCCTTCCCCCGTCGTGGGGTCAGCGGTGACGTCGGGCATGCCGGTTACTCCTCGTCCGCACCGTCAGAAGGGTGCCTACTGCGACTATGGAGCGAAGCCGGTCACGTCAGTGTGACGCCGATTGTCACCTTTCTGTCACCAGGCGAGCAGGGGTTGCAGAGCCACCCGTGCCGCCGGAACGAGCGGGAGCCGGAATCAATGCTGCGGGAGCAACAGCAGGACGCGTAGCCCGCCGCCTGTGCGCGGAATGAGCTCGAGAGAGCCGCGGTGTAAGGATGTGATGCTCTCGACGAGCGCAAGCCCAAGCCCTGTGCCTGCTTCGCTGCCGTCGTCGTTGCGGAGCCGGGATCGTTCACCTCGGTGGAACGGCTCAGTCAACCGTCCGACGGTCGTCGAGTCGAAGCTGTCGGCACCGGAGTTTGTGATCTCGAATCGGACGCACTCGGAATCAGCACCGAGTTCGATACGCACGAAGCCGCCGGGAGTGTTATGGCGAATCGCGTTACCCACCAGATTCGCAAACAAGGTGCGCAGCAGCGGCTTGTTCGCGTTCATGACCAGGGGGCGTTCCGGCAGCAGGGTCTCAACGGTGAGTTGGGTCTGCTCTCCCAAGCTGGAACTCTCACGCACCACCTCGGGTATGAGCGCCACGATATCGACCTCTTGCTGGGGCAGCTCCGCGTCGGCACGACACTGCGCCACAATCAGTAGCGCTCCCACGAGTTCTTCCATGCGTCGGTTCGATGCCAGTACGCTTTCGACCTCAGGCAGGAGGTCCTCCGGTACGCGTTCCTGTCTCACGGCAAGCTGCAGTGCCATCCGCGATGTCGCCAACGGTGTACGAAACTCGTGCGATGCGTTGGCGATGAACGCTTCCTGCCGAGTGAACGCGTTCTCCAACCGTGCGACCATGCTGTCGATGGCGGTGCCAAGCTGCTTGATTTCATCATCTGGTCCGGGAAGAGCGAGCCGTTGTGACAGGTCACGCTCCGTAATCGCGTTCGTTGCCTCCGTCACGCGCGCGATACGTCTACTTGCCTGCCGTGACACCAGCCATGCTCCGAGAATGGCGAGCACTACGAACACGAGCAGCAGCGCACCAGACCACAGCTGAACTCCTCTGAGTACCTCTGCGACGATCGGATCAGCCTGCATCCATCGCGGCCCGTGCTGCAATACAGCAGTGCCGTCGTCGTCGGTCGGAGTGCCACCGGATACCTCGCCGACATCGGAAATCATGTTGTCTTGCACCGTCACCGCTTCTGAGAGCAGTGCTTGGAGCACGACATACTGCACAACAAGCAGCGTGACGCCGCCGACCAGCATCACGGTCGCGATCATGACGGTGAGCTGCGTCCGGTAGCTCAGTTTCGCCCACAGCTTGCGCACGTCACACCACCCGATATCCGACGCCGTGCTCCGTGGCGATCCGCTCGTGTCCGAGCTTTTTTCGCAACGAATGGATCACTGTTTTCACCACGGCTTCATCGGTGCCGTGCTGGTCACCCCATACCGCGTCGAACAGTGAGACGGAACGCACGGCCTCGCCTCTGGCTTTGACGAGTTCCGCGAGCACTGAGAACTCTTTCGGCCGCAGATGCAGCGGAAGCTGGTCGCACCAGACGCGCCGCGATCCTGGTTCCAGTCTGATTCCGGCGTGCTCGTAGCCACCGCTGGGAGAGCGCAATCGCCGCCGGATGGCTGTGAGGCGCGCAAGCAGTACCTCGTAGTCGAACGGTTTGGCCAAGTAGTCGTCGGCTCCGAGATTGAGTCCAGTGACCTCATCGGTGATCTCGGCGGCTGCGGTGAGCATGAGCACCCGCACTGGGCTCCCTCGATCCCGCAAGGTGCGCGCCACGATATCACCATGCAGAATCGGAAGATCCCGGTCAAGGACAAGGATTTCGTAGCAGCCAGCTTCCAGATAGTTCAGCGCGCTCGCCCCGTCGTGCACGACGTCGACCAGGTAGCCTTCCCCTGTCAGCCCACGCTGTAGCAGCTCAGCCAGTCTCACCTCATCCTCCACGACGAGGATCCGCGTGCCGCTACCCATTGTCACCGCTCCTCGAAGTCCAACACCCATTCTCCCGAGTCTTGGTGACAGAAAGGTGACAGTCGGCGGATCAAACCCGGCGCTCGGCTGCTGGGGTGGGCTGAACTGCCCCGACGCTCACGCATCTGCGTGCACATGCCGCTCGCTCAGGTCGCGGTCTGGCCGGGCCGTCCGAGCCCGTTCCTTCATCCTCATCGCGGCGGTGCTCATCGCCGCTTTCCCCCGAGTCATCATCACGAGAATCCGGAGTGTTTTCTAGTCGCCGGAATGTCTGCGGAGTGAGCGGAGGCCGCGCGACACGATGCGCTCGGTAGGCGGTGTCGGGCTTTCAAGGCGCCATCGTTCGGCGAGTGCGATCGCCCAGTCTGGGCGGGTCTTGGATGCGTCGTTGATCCAGTTCGCGACGGAGTCCTGTACATAGCGTGAGGGGTCGGATCGCAACGGTTCCAGGATCACGAGTCCAAGGTCGGGGTCAGTTTTCAGAGTGTCGATGCGCTTGGCCCACACGCCCCGGGGCCGGAGGGTTTCGCTCGCAAACCGACGGATGCGCTCGGACGGGTCGCCCGTGAGCTCGGCGAGCGCGTGCAGGCTCGCGTGCAGTTGCTCGGCGAGCGCGGGCCGGATCGCCATCCATGCCCATTCGCGCACGCCGAAGTGCGGGTCGTCCGCGGCGGGCCGCATGATGCGGATCAGCGCACCTGGCTTCTCCGCACGGTGCGCTGCTGCAAGCGCGAACCAGCCCCAGCCGCGGACGGTGTCCGAGGGGTGCCGGGTAAGTTCGACACACGCGTCGTGCGTGAGGTGCGATTGGAGTGCGGCGCCGATGGTTTGCATGCGGGTGAGGATGCCGAGCGATCCCGCTTCCTGCGCCGCATCGCGCAAGTCCGCTGGCGCGGATGGGAGGACGTGTTGCAGGAGCTGTCCGTGGTCGACCTTGAGGATCTCGGTGAGGGTGCGCGCCTCGGCGCGTCCTGATTGCACGGCTTCGGCATGCGCATCGTCTGGGCTTGCTTGCGTCGTCATGGGATCGCCGCGAGGTTGCGTTGCATGGCGGTGAGGGTCGTGATCGTTGCGGAGGTGTCGTCGCGCGCAACGCCCCGCACGATGTCGGTCAGCCAGCTCGCGTATTGCGGGGCGAGCGTGTCGATGAGCTGTTGCCCCGCTGTGGTGATGTGCAAGGTGAGCGATCGGCGGTCGCGCTGGTCTGCACCGCGGGAGAGGAGGCCGGCGGTGACGAGTCCGTCGGTCAGGCCGGTGATGGTCGCGCGGGTGACGCCGATGCGGTCTGCGATGCGGGCGGGTGTCGATCCGGGTGTCTCGGCCACGGCGAGGAGGACCGCGAGGCGTCCTTCTGAGAGGCCGTACTCGTTCAAGAGGGCGGCGCAGGCGGTGTCGATCATGCGGGCGGTGGTGAGCAGTCCGAGGACGAGGTCAGCGGATCCTCCTCCCCCGGTTCGGTCGTGGAGCAGTTGATGCTTCGCATCCAGTACACTTGTCATAAGGCACCATACTATCAGGGGCCATACCACCTCGGATGCAAGAGGTGTGGGCGAGCTGGTTGGCCTCGTGAGAGGCATGCGGGAGCTGCTCTGGGCTGCGCTGCGGGCTGGCTGTACGGGGCTCTGAGTGTGGGCGCTGCGAGAGGTCATGCGTGGGGCGGGCGGTGAGTGCTGGATTCGGGTAGCGGGCTGCGTCCGAGGGCTGACGGTACGCTGGGCGCGGTAGGAGGGGTCTCCCGGGGTCCGGCCGCCGCGCGGGGCGGCTCTGCTCCGGCATGCTCCCACCGTCTGCCGGGTTCCCTGTGATCGGGCCGGCTCAGAATCCGAGGGTGTGGTCCTCGGGGCTGCCGTGGTCGTAGGGGCGGCGGGTCGGGGTGGGGTACGCTCCCCCGCCGGGCTGCTGCGGGGGTTGCATCGGTGGCGCGTGCGGGGCGGGAGTGCCGGGCGGCGGCATCTCGCGCATGCGCTGCCGAAGATGCTCTGCGGGGTCGGTGTCGTGCAACGGGTGGACGATGTTGCGGAGGACGTGTTGCAGGGCGTCGGGCTCGAGCCGGAACGCGTCGATGGTTGCATCGACGAGGACGGGTGCAAGTACTTGCGTCCATTCGATCTGGTATCCGGCGCGCGCCGCAATCTGTTGCAGGTAGAGGCGGCTCGTGCGTCCGTTCCCCTCGAGGTGGGGGTGGATCATGAGCAACCCGGTGAAGGTCTGAGTGAGCGCGTCCAGGAACTCGCCGCGCGGCGCGCCCTGGAAGCGTGCGGGGTCGCCGAGGTTGTCGTGCACGAGCGCGAGGAGCCTGTCGATGTCTTCCGGATCCGCGAAACGGCTGTCACCTTTGAGGGTCGTGACGACTCTCGGGAGGCCAGCCCATTCGTAGACGCCTTGGAACAGCCAGCGATGCAGTGCGTGATAGTGGCCGGGGGTGAAGGTCTGGTCGACGTGGGTGGGGTCGTGGATGAGTTGGGCGGCGCGGATGGTGGTCAGGCGGCGTTCGATGCGTTCGAGTTCGTCGGGGTCGTGGATCTCTCGCCCGGCGGTGGTCGTGTCGTGGAGGATGTTGCGCAGGCACTCTTCGTACTGGCCGGGCCACCAGTAGTCGCCCCAGTTCTCGAACAGGGTCACCGCGTGCCGCCCGGGTCAGCTGTGCGCGGGGGCGTCCTGCTCGTGCATGAGCGTGTACGCGGTATGAGGGTCGAGTTCTCCGGTGGCGACGCGTTCGAGGACGTCCATCTCCGTAGCGGTGACGTGCTGTCCTTCAACGGCCCAGGACGCGCGGATGTTCGCCAGCTCTGCCCGCTGCGTGGCGGTGAGCGCGGTGCGCGCGGTAGTGGCCATGATCAACTCCTCGGTATCTATTCTACTGTTCGGTACTGACACTGGGAAGGTGCCCGGAGTTCTCCGCCGATGTTCGGTCAGTCTGTGGTGCGGACAGGGGTGCCCGGTTCGATGGCGTCGAGCGCACCTGCGATCGTTTCGAGGAGTGCGTCGACGTCGCCCGGCGAGTCCCAGCGGGGGCAGTCGTCTGGGTCGGGCGTGATGCAGACGGAAAGGGTGTCCGTGGCGAGGATGCGACCGTCTCGGATCCAGGCGATATCGATGGGGAAGCTCATGCCTGCCATCCATACTCGCTGCGGGCCCGCCGGGTCGAAGGGGAAGAGCATCCCGGTGCCGGGTTCAAGGCTCGCGCGCCCTGCGAGGCCGGTGCGCTGCTGCTCTGACGTCTCCGCGAGCTCGACGGTGAGCTCGAGATCGCCGCCGATATCAAGGCGAGCCTGGTTCGGGGACGAGACCGAACAGCCTATGGTGACCATCACGACCCCGCAGATGACGGTGGCGGCGAGGAGCGCGGCCGGGAGCGTTTGCGGGCGAAGGCGGGCGGGGCGGGGCGAGCGGTACATGTACGGTTCTCCTCAAGGTTGTGCGGAGAGGTGTCCTCGCCCCGCCACCGTCACTTATTCGGTGACGTCGTGCTCGACCCATTCCTTGGTGCCGGAGCGGATGCGGCGTCCGGCACGGTAGGTGTGGGTTTCGGCCCAGAAGTCGTCGTGGAGGCCTTCTTCCTCGATGCGGACCTCATCCGGGATCAGGCGGGAGAGGATGCGGGCGAGGGTCGCGAGCCCCTCGATCTGGTAGGAGTGGTGGTAGCAGCCCAGGCGGATATCTCCCAGGGTGCCGCTGTCGTCGACCCAGACGCTGATATCGGGATCTGGCAGGTCGAACGCTTCGGCGAGCCGCTGCAGTTGCGCGGCGATGCGTTCGGCCTCGGCGTGGCTTTCGGGCAGACGGTCGACGGTGATGATGGTGTCCATGCTCACGGGTGTGTTCCTTTCGCGGGCGCGTGCTGGGGTGGTGGGGTTATCGTGCGGCGGGGCAGTCGTGCAGGCGGGCCTGTTCGGTGATCCAGGCGGCGACGATGGCGGGGTCGGCGTCGATGGTGAGGCCGGAGCAGATCGTCTCGCAGCCTCCGTCGATGTCGAGCCACCAGTCGAGGGGGCCGTTGTCTGGGTCGGGGTCGACGCCTGCGGTATCGGCCGGGTCGCCGGGGTCGGTGCCGCGGGTGCCGAGTTCGATGTGGAGGGCGAAGGTGCCGCCCATGTCCGCTTCGAGTTCCACGGGGAACGGGAGGAGGGCGGCGACGGCGATGGTGTGTGCGTCGACGCGGGCGATGTTGTCTTCGTGGTCGGTGGTCGTGGTCATGATTACTCCTGGGGTTCGGTGGTGAGGGCGGTGTGGGAGAGGTCGAAGCCTTGCCAGGGGCTGCGGCCGGGAACGTGGCGGGTGCCGTACGGTTGGCGTTCGGTGATGATCGGGGCGCCGGGCAGCTGCCACTCGGCGGGATAGTGCTCGTCGATCCATGCCCGGTACTTCTTCGTCGGCCGGTTCTGGTCGTCGGTCTTCGCGATGCTGGCGGGGATGACGGGGAGGGTCCGCCAGCCGGGCCAGGCGTGGTCGTGCCAGGCCTCGACGATGGTGGCTTCGTTGCCGTCGAGGTGCCAGCGGCACGGCGCGCAAATCCCGCGCGTGAGGAGTCCGCCGACGCAGGAGCAGTCCTCGCGGTAGTGAGTGCAGCGCAGGTCGACGTCGAAGATACGCAGTTCGTGCCCGACGGTGGCGGTGTTGGCCTCAGCTGTCGTGTAGCCGGGGTGCCACATGTGGGAGCGTTGCAGGCATCCGAAGTTCCCGTGCTCGAACACCCATCGCTCGAATGCGGCGGTGAGGTCATCGGGTGCGTAGTAGTCGGCGGTGAAGTGCAGGGGCGCGCCTTCCCAGGCGGGAGCCTGCTGTACGTCGGCCTCATGGATCATCGCGTCGAGGTCAAAGGCGAGTTGCCCGCCGGGAGCTGTCCGGGCGTTCATGCTGCCGCTCCGGTCTGGGTGAGCGCGTGCCGGGCGGCGGCTTCCAGCATCGACAGCAGTTCCGAGGTGCCGGTCAGGTCGCGGATCGTCTCGACGTCGTAGCGGAGCATCGTGTCTCTCGCGATCTGCGCGGCTCGCTCTTCCCGCACGGCGGCATCGGCGAGGTGGGTGAGGTAGGCGCGGATGCCGTCTTCGATGAACGCGGCGAGCTGCTCGTAGTCTTCGATGATCGGTTCGTACGCGCCGGTGTCGGGGCTGGGGTGGTCGGCGAGGTAGGCGGTCTCGGCGACCTGCCGGGCGATAGCGGTGGTGCTGGTCATGGCTGCTCCTGGAACAGGTGGTCGAACAGGGTGGTCGGGGCGTTGTGGAAGTGGTCGGCGAGGTAGGTCTTCACATCGCCCCAGAGGTCGTGCCGGTCGCTGTCGTATTCGCGTTCGCATGCCCAGGTGAGGTCGGTGAGGAACTCCTGCTGGCGTGCGGGGGTGGAGAACTTCTCGTCGTAGAAGCCGTGCCGGTTGTAGTGGGCGATGAATCCGAAGTAGCCGTGGTTGTGGAGGCCTTCGTAGAGCGCCTGCGTGAACTGGTGTTCGGGGTATCCGGCGTCGATGAAGCGGATCAGGGCGTTCACGAAGTGGGCTTTCTTCTCGGGGGTGCCGGTGGGCCAGCCGGAGTCGGTGAACTGTTCCGGCTGGTAGCGGGCGGTCATCGTGCCGCCTCCGCACGGCTCGCGGGGTGGATGGTGAAGTCGAACGGCATCGTGGTGGTGCTGTAGATGTCGTAGCCTTCGCTGCCTTCGGCGGACTCCCAGTGGTCGATGCTCAGTTCCCCGTCGAGGTAGAGGACGGTGACGAACAGGCCGAGTTCGCTGTAGCTCCAGGTGCGGCGCACATCATCGTTCCCGTCCGGGGAGAGGTCAGTGGGGGCGTCGCACCAGGCCTCGATCAGCTTTTGGGCGTCGTCGTGGGCGAGGAGCCAGCCGTCAGCGAAGATGTAATCGTCGATATCGGCGTCGAGGGTGATCGGTGCGGGGAGCGGGTAGCCGCTGATGGTGATCTTCATGGTCAGTTGCCCTCCTGTTCGGCTTCGTCGGCGGCGATGAGATCGGGCACGGAGACGGTGAGCGGGTTGACGGGTTCCCACTGCTGGGTGGCGGGGGTGAACTGGCCGAGTTCGATGCGCGGGTTCCCGTCGATGGTGTAGGAGAACAGCTGCCCGTACTCGACGCCGGTCTGCTCGGACGTGTCGCCCAGGTCGAGGTCGGTGGGGCGTCCGCCGTGGTCGAGAGTGAGTCGCATGAGAAAGTTCCTTTTCTTGAGGGGTGTTAGAGCGCGGTCCACGCGCCGGTGGCGGGGTCGCGGTACTGGATGGTGACGGCTCCGGCGTTGGGGGTGCCGTAGCAGTCGAGGGGCTGGAAATCGGCCTCGCCGACGTAGGCTTCGGCGTCGCTGTCGTCGAGGAAGCGGCCGTGATAGTAGACGTAGCCGTCGTCGTCGAGCATCCGGAACGCCTCCCCCTCCCCCGCTTCCAGACGGGTAAGGATGCTGGAGCGGGCGGTGCGGGGGCCTTGGACGTCCACGCCGTAGCCTTCTTCGTGCTTGCCGGTGATGAAGTCGCGGGTGATGAGGAACGCCATCGGGGTCTCCTGTTCAGCGGGTGGTGGATTTGAGGGCGAGGATGCGGTCGGGGCGCAGGCCTGCCCAGTGGTCGATGAGCTTCCCGGTGTCGTCGGTGACGGTGACGATGGGGGCGCTCTGGTAGCCGTGCTCGGTGATGAGGTCTCGGATCGGGCCGGTCTCGGGCAGTGGGGTGCTGTCGTGGGGGATGCCGGAGTGGGTGAGGAACTGCTCGGTTCGCTCGCAGTTCACACAGTCCGGGAGGGTGTGGATCGTGACGGTGAGGTTCATGGTGGGCTCCTGTGTTCCTTTCACTGCTTCTCGGATCCGAGGGGGCGGGGGTGACTTGTCAAGGCCGAAGAACGAAAAGTCTCCGAACCACGGCCACGCCCGCTCGTGATCTGCTCAGCGGAGAGTTTTCGTGTGCCTTGACAAGGTGCGCCCGGCCCCGCACACTCCCCTCCGTTGGGTGCCGGCGAAGCCGACGCCCGTGATCTGGTCGTGGCCGCGCAGCGGCCTCCGCTGAACCGGCCACGCTTCCCGGATGCGGCTCCTCGCCCGCACGAACCCAGGGTGGCCGCCGCACCGCACGGCGACCACCCTGCGGCTCAGGTGTCTGCGCCGTGGCGGGTGAGCAGCGTCTGGGTGGTGTCGCTGCGGACGCTGTCGAAGAGGGAGTAGAAGGCGTCCTGGACGGTGCGCGCCGCCTGGGTGAGGGCGTCCTGGACTTCCTCGTCGCTGAGCGCGAGCAACATGCGCCGCTGCGCGGGGGTGAGGTGCGGGTCGTCTTCCCAGTCCGCTTTGAGCGCGGTCAGACTGTCCAGCGCGGGATAGTCGCTGCGCTCCGGAGTCACAGTGTTCGTGTGCTCGAGGGCGATCACGTCAGCGGGGCCGGTGACGAGGCTCGCACCGTGGTCGCGGATCAGCAGGTGGCATCCGGTGGAGGCGGCGCTGGTGACCGGGCCGGGAACGACGCCGAGGGGCGTGCCGAGTTCGGCGGCGTACTCGGCGAGGCGCAGGGTTCCGGAGCGGGCACCGGCTTCGACGATCACGATGCGGTGCGTGAGGGCTGCGAGCAGACGCGAGCGGCGCTGGAACCGCCACCGGGTCGGCGCGAGGGTCGGCGGGGCTTCGGAGAGGAGGAGACCTCCGGCTCGCACGATCCGGTCGAACAGGTCGTGATGCCCTGACGGGTAAGGGCGGTCGAGGCCTCCGGCGAGTACCGCGATCGTCTTTCCGCCTGCGGTGAGGGCCGCGCGGTGTGCGTCGGCGGCGATGCCGTAACTGCCGGAGGCGACGATCACATCCCCGTGAGCTACAAGACCTTCCGTGAGTTCCGTGGCGACGTACGCTCCGTAGCCGGTGGCGGCACGGGCACCGCAGATGCCGGTGAGCCCGGGCTCGGTGAGGAGCTCGTGGTCGCCGCGTGCGAACAGAACGATCGGGGCGGCATCTCCGAGATCATTCACCTGGTGCGGCCAGCAGTGGTCTGCGGGGGTGATGACAGAGAGGTCGGCGTCGCGTATCGCCTGGAGGATCCCGGTGGTGTGCTCGGTCGTGAGCAGAGGAACGGCGCGGTCTCTGAGGCGGGTGAGGACGGCGAAGTCCGTGTGCGGGAGGCTTGCGGCGTCGGTGAAGAGGAGGCGCAGCAGGGTGATGGCACCGTGGGTGCGGATGAGCCTGCCGAGGTCAATGTTTCCAGGTTCGATAGCGGCGGCGAGCAGAACGCGGGCGGTGCGCTCGGGGTCGACGCTGAACGGGATGCTGGCCGGGTCGGGTGCGGGTATGGAGGTCATGACGGTTCCTGTCTGTCGGAATGCTGGTGGGGCGGGCCGGGGCGGTGTCGCCACGGCCCGGGAATGGTGCGGGGTTAGTCGCGGGCGGCGGCGCAGTCAGCAGCCCACGACGTCCACTCGGCAGCGGCTGCGGCGACCTCCTCGACCACTCGGGCGTGGAGGTCGGCGAGGACGTTCCGGTTGAAACGCGCGGTGGAGGCCGGGGCACCGTCGATGGCGGGGAGGGTGCGGGTGTCGCTGTCGGCTCCGAAGCTGAGCGACATGCGGCGGGTGTACCCGTCGGCGTGCTGCCGGGTCGCGGTGGCTCGGTAGCCTCGCCCCTTCCAGTGGCTGGTGGAGATGTCCAGCTCGATCCGGGAGCCGTCCTCCCGCTCCACGACGGTCGTGGTGCTGTGGAGTGTGCGACCGTCTGCGGAGGGGGTCGGGCGGGTGAACGCGATCGTGGTCGTGGTCATGGTGGTTCCTTCGATTCCGGATTGGGGCCGGGCGGCTGGTTCCGCCTCGTGGTGCCCCTTCCTGCTTTTCCGGACTCGTGGGCGGGGGTGCTGTGTCAAGGCCGAAGAACGAAAAGTCCTCGTTCAACGGCCACGCCTGTGGGGTGAGACTCGGGGAGGAGTTTTCGTGTGCCTTGACGCGGCGCCCACGGCCACGAACACTGGCATCCTCGGACGCTCACCGCGATGATTGGGGTGGCGCGTTTACATTCATCCGCTGGCCTGTTCCATACCAACAAAGTCATAATCCTGCGCCGCGTCACCCGCGATCGGTAGAGTCGGTGGGGTGACGTTTCCCTCCTTCATCGATCTGCTGAGCTGGCTTGAAACGCGTCGCGTCTCCGACGTATCGCTCGGCTATCTGATGGGGCTGAGCCGGCGGCCACGGTCGCGGTGCCCCTCCGTTTCCTGACGGAGCAGCACTTCTCAGCGCACACCCGCAGACTTGGCAAAGTTGTCACAGTGGTGCTGGTCGAGCGGGGTGCGGGAACGCTGACACATCGGCATGGCCGTCATGAAGTGCGCGCAGGAGACATGGCGGTGTTCGAGCCTGAGGCGGAGTTCCATTACACCCCTTCTCGCCCGTTACGCATCAGCATGATGATGATCGATCAAGACCTGTTGCTGGATGCAGTGGCGTGGCGGCACGCACGCCGTTCTCTGGCAGGACGGGCGCGGGTACGAGCGATTGCGGTGGCGCTGAGCCGACCGATCATTGTCCTGCACCCCAGCAGGTCAGAAGCGGGCAGAGTGAAGCGAATCTTCCATGCCGCGATGCGTCTCCAAGGCCAGGACGGGCAGAGCCTGGATCGGAATCCGTTTCCCCGCATGCTGACACTCACGACACAGCTCATGGAAATCGTCGACCCGCTGGTAGTCCGCGACCACCCTCATCGCCTGTTCGCTGAACAGCTACGGGCGGCTGCCACCCTGGAGATACCTGACGCACAACATCCCGGTGTGCGTCGGGCCCTGGAGTTCATCGCGACGCGCCCGCCCGCGGAGTGGACGTTGCCGCGCTTGGCAGAAGCAGCGATGTTGTCGCCGGGCTACTTCGCACGGATCTTCGCTGAAGAGGTGGGCACCTCACCACGGCAATTCCTATCTGAACGGCGCCTCACGGAGTTCATCGTTCTCATCCACTCGTCCACACTCACGGTGAGTCAAGCGGCTCGGAAGGTGGGGTGGGCCTCCCCCAGCCATGCCATCGCCGCCTACCGAAAACACGCCGGCGCGACACCGGCGAAAGCACGTGCAAAGAGGGAATCGGATGCCGGTGGAGCGACAGTTCTTCCCGATGAGTCGTCAATTCCGCCGCCTGGTATTGAGCTGCCGCAACTCTGACCGATAGTGGTGAGTATCCCCCACCAGTGTCTACCGGGGCGGATCACCGCAATACGACACCGAGTGGAATAGCCGGTGCACCTGACGGGACAGGGAGGACGCGGAAGTTCGTGCTCCGGCCTACCGGAAGGACGATGTAATGACTCTCTGGCTTGAAACGCCGCCGTTCAGACGGTTTACGGTCGTGTGCCGAGGGGGCAGGGAGCGTGTCGAACATCTCCTTCATCCTGGCACAGGCTGCAACGTTCGGAGCAGCCGTGAGTGAGCAGGCGCGGGGACCGGATCTATTGGGCGCGGCTCTCGACTACGCGCGCGCCGGGGTTCCCGTGTTCCCGTGCGTGCCGTTGGGGAAAGCGCCGCTGACCCATCAAGGGTTCAAGGATGCCAGCACGAGTCCGGCGCAGATCCACCGCTGGTGGCAGTGGCAGCCGGAGGCGAACATCGCCCTGGTCACTGGGGCGGCACGATCCCGTATCGACATCCTCGACATCGACGTGCATCCCGGCGGTGACGGGTTCGCGGCGCTCGAGCAGGTGGAGCAGGCGGGGCTGATCGACTCGTGGCAGCGGATCGTGCGCTCGCCGTCTGGGGGCCTGCACGTCGTGTTCCCCTCGAACCCGTCGCCCGAGCAGCGCAGCTGGGCGGTGCCGACCGCGCACGTCGATTTCCTCGCGAACGGCAGTTACGTCCTCGCTCCCCCGTCCCGGGTACGTACCCGTGACGGGTCGGTGCGCTCCTACGAGGTGGTCGCCACCGGAGCGCGTCCGGCTCCAGTGGCGGGGTGGCGGCTGGAATCGGTACTCCGGCCCGCCCGCACGGTGCAGCTCGAGGCGACAGCGGGGCCGCAGCGCTCCGGGCAGGGGCCGCGATGGGATGCGGAACGTTTGGCGGACTGGATGGCAGGGCGGCCGGAGGGGAATCGGAACCGGTCGCTGTTCTGGGCCGCGTGCCGCCTCGCAGAGACCGGGACGGTGTCGACGCAACAGTGGGAGACCCTCGCGCAGGGCGCTGTCCGGGCGGGGCTGCAGGAGCTTGAGGCGGTGCGCACGATCCAGTCCGCGCAGCGCTCCACCCGACTCGCGGCCCCCGTAGCCAGCGGCGGGGTGGGTGCCGGAGAGCAACGGATCGCGTTATGACCGCGGTGGTGCAGGGGCAGCAACCATCCGGGAGGTGGGCGGTCGGTGTCGCCCGGGCTGGCACCGCGCTGATCGACGTGTGCGCGTTCTGGCTGTCGGCGACCACGCTCACCGATCTCGCCCGACGTGCCGGGATCGACCCGGTGCAGGCCTGGATGTGGCCGGTGATCGTCGACGGCATGATCGTCGTCGCCACGGTCGCGATCGTCGCCCTGGCGCGGCACGGCCCCCGCGCGACCCTGTACCCGTGGGCGCTGTTGATCGCGGGGGCTGCGGTGTCGGTGACCGCGAACTGCATGCATGCGCTGGTCGCCACCGATTCCGACCTTCCGCCGATCCTGGCCGCATCGGTCGCCGCGGTGCCACCGCTGGTACTGCTGGCTGCCACGCACCTCACGGTGCAGCTCGGCCGACGCCTCACCACCGCACCGTCAACCACCACACCCGACCATCCGGTATCGCCGACAGGTGCGGTCGCTCTGTCTGTCGAGAGCACGAGCAAGGTGGCACCTCCCGTGAACGCCTCGGTAGCAGTGAGCGCTGACGCCCGCGGAGCGAGGCCCGATCACCCTGTATCTGCGGCTGCAGCAACGACTCCGCCCGCATCCGGCCCAGGAGCTGACTCGCTCACGGCGACCGAGCCTGCCGCCGACCGCGAGAGCCCCGAGACGCCACCACCTGCGCAGGGAGCGACTGCCGACGCGACGCGCCCCGGCGGCGGGTCGGGCTCGGATGCAAGAGACCAGGCCGTGGAACAGGCGATCCGATGGTCTCGGGAGGGGATCTCCAACCGGACGATCGCCTCCCGGCTCGGCGTGCATCCCTCCACCGTCGGCCGATGGCTGGCCCCCGCCACCGCGCCCGATCCCGCAGAGGAACTACGACCCGACCCCGATCCGCCCGCCCCGACTGAGGAGGAACCATGACCGACCCTGACATCAACGACCCCCACGCGACCCGGCCCGCGGAGACCGCAACCTCTCCCCCTGCTGCAGGTGAGAGGCCGGAGCAGGACCCGGAGAGCTCATGGATGCTGCGACGCCACTTCGATCCATCGCTGAACCCGGACGATCCCCTCGAGGAAACGGTGGCCGGTACCGCTGGCGACGATCCGCGCGCCCGCATCGAGTGGGTTCGCCCCACCGACTTGTTCGCACGAGTCTCCGCACGGGTGGGCGAGCGCGGGGTGGAGTGGAACAAGCGCGCGCACGAGTGGGCACGGGAGAACGCCCGCGCCACCATCGCCGACTCTCGCGCAGCCGGTGCGCGACTTGGCCACT
Source organism: Gulosibacter molinativorax (assembly GCF_003010915.2). Lineage (NCBI taxonomy): Bacteria > Bacillati > Actinomycetota > Actinomycetes > Micrococcales > Microbacteriaceae > Gulosibacter > Gulosibacter molinativorax. The sequence goes on from NZ_CP028426.1 coordinate 1,012,378, forward strand.
CGATCACCGCGCGTCTGACCCGCACCGGGGCAGAACCTGCAGCACCGGAAACGGTTCGCCTGTGAACGGCACCTGACCCCGCCCCTCCCTGGCCCGGCACTCTCGCAGGGCTTGGGAGGGAGCACCGGGGCACCTCCCCGCAAGGGAGGAGCGAGACCATGACCACGACACAGCACCCACCGCACCTGGAGCCGCACCCGCCGGAGTTCACCACCCCGGAGGGGCTCCGACGCCTGCTGCTGCGGCTCCACGAGGCCGGCCCCCACGCGTGGCAGCAGGATCGTGAGGCGGCGGCACTGCTGGAGTATGTGATCGAGAAGTACGGGCGGCTGGCCCGCAAATGGCACCGTGACCCCGCCGACGCCGGGTACGCGGCGTTCGTGGCGATGCGCTCTCGCGGCGTGATCACCGCGACCGACCCGTGGGGTGTGATCACCCGGGCTGTGCAGCGCAGTATCGTGTCCGAGACCATGGGCGACCGGCTGCTGATCTCCGCCGCACGCGCCCGCAAGGGCGGCACCTTCATCGATGCACCCACCCGCGCCGGTGACCGCGACTGGCTCTACGACCGGGCACCACTCCCCGACGAAGACGAGTCCGAGGATCCCTGCGACGAGGAGGTGCTGCGGCTCCGGGAAGCGATCGCCGACATCGTCGACCTCCTGATCGGTCTGGGCTGGCCGGGCGAAGCGACCGACATCGCCGTCGACTACATCCTGTCCCGCACCGGAGATGCGGGCAGCCTCAAGAACGCCCGCGAGATCCTCCGCAAAGAGACGGACATGCCCGCCCGATTCGGGCTCCCCACTGCGTGCTGGCCAGGACTCCTCCGCGTCCTCCTGGGAGGAAAGACGCAGCCCGGGCGGCCCACCCGCAAAGGAGTCCTCATCCGGCTCCTCAACTACGACACTATCGACACCCTCCTCGAGGACGATGACCTCATCGTCGAGATCGCCCTCGCCGCCCCCGGATCAGGGGGTCGAGATGGGTGAGAACTACTTCGAGACCGCCCGCGACATCAATGATCTCGTGCTGGGGCACCGTATCCGCAGTGACTACGGCGACCTGCGTGCGCTCACCGAGTCGATCCGGCTGATCGGGTTCGTGCAGCCCATCACGATCACCCCCACCGGCGCGGTCGTCTCTGGAGGTCGACGCCTGCAAGCCGCCCGCGCCCTGGGGCTGCGCACCGTGGATGTGTGGGTGCGCACCGATATCACCAGCGAGCTCGAGCTGCTGCTGGCCGAGCAGCAGGAGAACGAGAACCGCAAGCCCTACACCCGCATCGAGCAGGCCCGGTTCTTCGACCAGTTGCGGCGGATCTTCGCCGAGGACGCGGCACTGCGGCAGCAGGCGACCCGCTTCGGCGCACCACCTGGTGCACCAGATTCTGGTGCACCGGCACCATCTGCCACTGGGCGGCGCACGCACGCGTCCGAGCGGGCGGCGCTGGTGGTCACCGGCCGCCGCTCCGACTACACCCTCGGGCATATCGTGGAGCTGCTGCAGTTGCAGGCCGACCCGGACCAGTCGGAGCGCGTGCGGCGAGCCGTCGAGGAGGCGATCTCCCGCATCGACCCGTACGGGCCGGTCGAACCGAACTATCTGCGGGTGAAGACCGTGCAGGACACCGAGCGGCTGCAGCTCATCGCAGGTGACGACTCACTCCCGGCACCAGCGCGGGATCTCGCGCATCGGGAGCTGCAGGCTCTGCCTGTCACCGGGAAGCCGTCACAGGTGAGAGAAGCAGCCCGGCAAGCCCTCCGCCGGGTCACCGCCGCCGAGCAGTCGCCACCTGGCGAACCAACCAGGGTGGTCGATGGGCGCCGCCAGGCGGCGATCCGCATCTACTCGCCGCGCGCGCTGACGGGGATGGTCGCCGAGCTGGACTCCTGGTGGCTGCACTACGACCCGTCCGAGGTGGCGCGGACCCTCACGGACGAGCAATGGGAGCAGCTCACCGACTGGGTGCAGCACACCGTCGGCTTCCTCGAGGAAGCCACCCGGCTTCGTAGCGCCGCCGCCTGACCCGTCCGCCGCTCGCCGGGTGGAAGTGGCCGGGCACCTGCGGGTATGGAACCCTCAGCTCGACGCCGCTTCATGATCGTCGTCATCACCGCAGGCACGATCGGCCTGCTGCTGATCGGCGTCGGCATCTACGGGCTCATCCGCGGCCCCGGCACCTCCGCTGACCCTTCCGACCCTTCCGAGACCTCCGCACCGCGAAGCACCGACCCCGGTAGGGGGTCGGATGCGCTCCCCATGGTGAGAGGGTCTGCGGATCCGGTCGACTACGCGCGGGAGATCGCTCAGGCATTGTTCACCTGGGATACCTCCTCCGGCATCGACCACTCCGACTACCTCCAAGTGCTCGCCGACGAAGCCGCACCAGCCGGAGAAGAGGGCAATGGGCTGGTCGCTGACCTGGGCAACTACTTCCCCACCCAGGAGCAGTGGCGGCAGCTGCTGGGCTACGAGACCCGGCAGCAGCTCACCATCGACAGCGCCGAAGTACCGGGATCGTGGGCGCAGATCCTCGAGGACGCCTCCGGCCAGTTGGCCGAGGGAACGGTCGCGGTGACCATCCGCGGAGAACGGCACCGCTCCGGGGTGTGGAACGGGGAAGACGCTTCCTCGAGTCACGAGGTCGCGTTCACCGTGTTCGTGCTCTGCCCGCCCGAGGCCGACCGCTGCCACCTGCTGCGCCTGTCCGGCCTGGGCACACCTCTGGAGTAGGGCGATGAAGAAGCTCGCGCTCCTGCTCGCCGGGGTCCTATTCGCGGGCCCGGTGACGGTGCTGGTCGCTCCCGCGCTGATCGCGAACCCTGCCGTGCTGCAAGCTGCGGCCTGCACCGTATCGTCGCTGACCGTGGTCGCCGAGGTGCCCGACGAGCTCGTGGCGACCACCCGTGACGGTGTCCAGGTCGTCCTGAACAAGACGCAGCTCACCCACGCGCGCACCGTGATCCAGATCGGCGCGAGCATCGACGAGGTGGGCCGAGAGGGCGTGATCATCGCGCTGATGGCGGGGCTGACGGAGTCCCGGATGCGGATGCTCGCCAATACCGTCTACCCGGAATCGGCCGACTACCCGAACGACGGGGTGGGGTCGGATCATGACAGCCTCGGGATCTTCCAGATGCGCCCGCAGGCCGGGTGGGGCACTGTCGCACAGCTGATGAGCGTCACCTATCAGGCGCAGGCGTTCTACGGCGGCCCGAACGGCCCGAACTATCCCTCCCCGCGGGGGCTTCTCGACATCCCGAACTGGCAGCAGCTCACCCGGGGCGAGGTCGCGCAAGCGGTTGAGGTGAGTGCGTTCCCGGATCGGTACGCGAACTGGGAGCCGGTCGCCGAGGCGATCCTCACCGCTCTCACGGTTCCCTCCTCCGGCGGTGGCGGGGAGGCTCCGGCGTCCGGGGATATCGCACCCACGACGCGGATCGTGGTGCCGATGCCCGAGGGCAGCTACGTCAAGACCAGCCCGTTCGGGATGCGCGAGGATCCGCTGCAGCCGGGCCTGTTCCGTATGCACTACGGCATCGACTTCGCCGCGCCCGACGGCACGCCGATCTTGTCGATGGCCGATGGGGTGGTGCTGTGGGCCGGGAACCGGCCCGGGTGGAACAACATCCTCGTCATCGAGCACAACATCGCGGGCGCAAAGGTCGTCACCCTGTACGCGCACATGTGGGATCACGGCTATCACGTCCGCACCGGGGACCGCGTCAGCGCGGGCCAGCACGTCGCCGACGTCGGTTCCGAAGGCTACTCGACTGGCCCGCACCTGCACTTCGAGGTGCATCCCGGCGGGTGGGAATCCCCCGCGGTCGATCCGGACGCGTGGCTTTCCGAGCACGGCGCCGAGGGCGTCACCGACCCGTCAACGAGTGTGCGGAGCTGCACCCGATGAACCCCGACCACGAATACGGAGGGCGCTGATGGACGTGTACCCGGACTTCAGCGCGACCAGCGGCGCCGGCCTCCAGGCCGTTCTCGGCGCACTGCTGACGGTCGTGCTGGTCGTGGCCGTGCTGATGATCCTCGTCAGTGCGATCGCCTGGGCCGTCGCGTCCTCCCACGGCAGCCACACCGGTGTCGCGAAAGCGAAAGCCGGTCTCTTCGTGGGGATCGCCGCGGCCGCCCTCGCAGGGGCGGGTGTCGCCTGGCTGAACTTCCTGATCCGCGTCGGCAGCAACCTGTAGCCCGCACCCTCCGGGTTCCCTTCTGCAGGCAGCGGCGCTCAGCCCGAGCACTCGGCCGGGTGGAAGCGGGAGGGCACCTCTCGGCATGCGGCCCCGACCAGGGGCACGCACGCTCGATCCCACCGCCCGGAGGCACCCATGACTCTTACCGAATCCGCCCTGTTCCTCGCATCCCTGCCCGCGCAGGTCGACATCACCCCGAACGACTCCGGCCTGCCGGGGATCGCGCAGCTGCGCACCATCGTCGGCGCGGTGATGACCATCGGACTGGTGCTGGCCGTGCTTGCCCTCATCATCTCCGCGATCGTGTGGGCCGTCGGCTCGAACTCCTCCAACCCCCACCTCGCAGGCCGGGGCAAGACGGGCGTGCTCATCGCCTGCGCGGCCGCGGTGATCTGCGGCGGCGCAGTCACCTTCGTGAACTTCTTCTGGAACGTCGGCCAGTCCGTATAGCACCGCACACCCGAACGAAACGGAAGGAGAGGGCGGATGAGCCTGTGCGATGTGCCGGTGCTGTCGACGGTGTGCGACGTCGTCGGCGACACGGCAAGTTCCCTGGTGACCGCACCGTTCGAGTGGCTGGCGCAGGCCATCGGCTCCACCGCGGCCCTCATGTTCGAGGGCGTGTGGGCGGTGTTCGACCAGACCACCCTCGTCGACGTCAGCAGCCCAGGCTACGTCGGCGTGTACAACATCCTCTTCGGAGTCGCGGTGTTCTTCATGCTCGGCTTCTTCCTCATCCAGCTCATCACCGGACTCGTCCGCCGTGACCCGGGCGCGCTCAGTCGCGCAGCGCTCGGGCTCGCGAAATCCGTGCTCGGCAGCTTCCTCGTGATCGGCCTCACCGGGCTACTGCTGGAGATCGTCGACCAGCTGTGCATCGGCATCATTCACGCCACAGGCAACACCCTCGAGGACATGGGCCTCAAGATCGGGGTCCTTGTCGCCGGGCTCACCGGCCTCACGATCGCCTCCCCCGGTGTGGGTGCGATCGTGATGATCTTCTTCGGGGCGCTCGCGATCGCTGCCGCCGCGATCGTGTGGTTCTCCCTCCTGATCCGCAAAGCCCTCCTGCTCGTCGCGATCGTCCTCGCCCCCATCGCCCTGTCCGGGGCGGCATGGGACGTGACGCGCGGCTGGTTCGGGAAATGGATCGGGTTCGTGATCGCCCTGATCGCCTCCAAGCTCGTCATCACCGTCGTGTTCCTCGTCGCGATCACTCAGGTCAACGCCCCCATCGACTTCGACCTCGCCGCCCTGTCAGATCCGATCGCAGGGATCGTGCTCATGGCGATCGCCGGATTCGCGCCGTACATGACGTACAAGTTCGTGTCGTTCCTCGGCTTCGACCTGTACCAGTCGATGAGCGCCGAGCAGGAAGCGAAACAAGCTCTCAACCGCCCAGTGCCCCTTCCCACCACGCCGAAGAACGCCTCACCGGACTCCGTGCTGAATGACAACGGCGGAAGCCCACCGCCGGGCGGAGGCCCACCAGGTGGAGGCCCACCGGGAGGCGGCCCTCCACCACCAGGCGGTGCGGCGCAGGGAAGCGCCGCAGGGACCGGGACGGGAGCAGCTGCAGGCAGCGGGGCTGCAGGCGGAAGTGCCGCAGCTGGTGGAGGAGCGGCGGCGGGCGGTGCCGCAGCAGCCGGACCTGCCGCCGCGGTGATCGTAGGCGCACAGGTCGTCAAGGCCACCGCCGAAGCCGGCCCAAAGCTCGGCAACGCGATCGGCGGAGCCGCCACCAACCATGCCGGGGCCGCGCAAGAATCCACGACCCCGCCACCGCCGTCAACACCCACGGTGCCTGCCGCTCCGCCAGCACGACACGGAGATGCCCCGGGCGGGCAGCAGCCCCCGCCACCACCGAAAACGTCCCCGCCGCCGGAGACCCCACCGCCAGCACCGTCCGTGAAGCCGTGAGAGAGGAATCGTGATGAGTGACGAGTTCGAGCTCCACCCCGTCAAGTTCTCCCGCGTCTCCCGGCGAGGCATGCTCCTGGGCCTGACCGGGCCGCAGCTAGTGACCGCAAGCATCGCGGTGACGATCCTCGTGTCAGCCCTCTACTTCGGCGGCGGCGAAGCAATCACCTGGACAAGCCCCGCCTGGGCATCGGTCGTGGCACTCACCTGGGTACCCGTCGCGGGCAGGCCCGCGATCGACTGGCTCCCCGTCACCGGGCACTGGGCGGCACGCGTCGCCGCGAAGCAGACCGTCTACCGCAAACGCGTCACCAAACCCCGGCCCGCCGGAACGCTTGCGCTCCCCGGCGACGCAGCGAGCCTGCGCATGCACTTCGACCCAGACAGCGGAGCCGTCATGGTGCACGATCCGCACCGGGCGACCCTCACCGCCGTGCTCGAGGTCAGCCACCCCGCGTTCGTGCTCCTCGACCCCGGCGAGCAAGAGCGCCGCGTGCACGCCTGGGGTCGCGTGCTCGCCACCGCGTGCCGGTCAAACCACGTAGCCAGACTGCAAGTTCTCGAGCGGACGCTTCCCGACTCGGGCACCGGGCTCACACAGTGGTGGAGCAGTCACGGTCATAACGACGGTTCCTGGGTCGCGGGCGTCTATCAAGACCTCATCGACCGTGCAGGCCCGGCTGGGGAACGCCACGTCACCACCATTTCCCTCGCGCTCGATATGAAGGCTGCCGCCCGCGCGATCCGCTCCGCCGGGCGCGGAATGAAAGGCGCTGCCGCGGTCCTCCGGCAGGAGATGACGACCCTCACCAGCGCCCTGCGCACTGCGGACCTGCGCCCCTCCCTCTGGTACGGGCCCGGGCAACTCGCCGTGATGCTCCGCACGGCCTACGACCCGCAAGTCGCGGCCGCACTCGATCGCTCCGGCGATCTCGGCCAGGACCTCGCCACAGCGGGCCCGGTCGCTGTCGATGAGCGCTGGAGCAGGCTCCGTACGGACAGCGCTTTCCACGCCGTGCTCTGGGTGTCAGATTGGCCCAGATCCCAGGTCTACCCAGGTTTTCTTGCTCCGCTGATGCTCTCCAGCGGGATCCGCCGCAGCTTCTCCCTGATCTGCGACCCGATCCGCTCGGACCAGGCCGCTCGGAGCATCCGTAAGCTCCGCACCGAGTATGTCTCCGACGCCGCGCAGCGCGCGAAGGTCGGGCAGATCGAAGATGCTCAGCAGACCGCCGAGTACCAGGACGTGCTGCGGCAGGAGTCCGACTTGATCGCCGGTCACGGCGTCCTCCGCTACACCGGCCTCATCACTGTCTCCGCTGACTCCGAAGCGGAACTCGAGCGCGCCACCGCTGCGATCCAGCAAGCGGCGATCCAAGCTTCCCTTGAGACCCGACTCCTCGTGGGCCAGCAGGCCGGAGCCTTTACGGCCTCGGCGCTGCCGCTGTGTCGCGGCATCTAGGGAGAGAACAACCAGGGGCGTCTCGTCTACGAATTCGTAGCCTGCGTTCATTCGGAAGAAAACGAGTGGTCTTCCGTGAGGGAATCGGGCTGACTGTCAGGTTCTGTGTCATTGTGGACAGCCAAAAAGGGGAGAAGTTCCGCAATTACCAGACACCTAGGGTAAGCGTGGGGTGTGATTCCTTGAATGTTGGCGGCTTTCTGGGATTCTGAGAGTGCTGGTGGGTCTTTTTACGCCTGAGCGCTCTCTCTGGGGTTTGGTGGCTTCGGGTTACCATTCAGAACAAAACGCGGCGGTGCGCGGGGTACTGCCTGGGGAGAACGGTGTGCGGAAGCTAGCGAACCTTTATCAACTGTCGTGAATGAGGAACATGAGAGTCTCTTCGTGTCACCTGGTCAGCGTGTCTTGGGCATCGGGAATTCGTTCTAGTCGGGGTGTGAGATCGCTAGGCTGAACAGAGTAGAGATGTGAGGCTCCGATGTACTGGGTCGTGTTGAGATCGGTGCCGCGCATGTCGGGAATGTCAGTGGTGTGTGGTTCCCTCAGAGTCCACGAAGTGTAGAAGGAGAAGGCATGGGTTCCACAGTTCAGGATGTGTGCATTCCGGAACGGTTTTCATACGCGATAGACCAGCACTTGGTCTTTAACTACACCGGCGTGCAAGCGTGGCCGCTGGTGCTCGGGATTTTCGGGCGTCCTGGTGACGGGAAAAGTTTCCAGGTTCGCACGCATCTCGAACGTCGAGGCGTCCTCCCAGTTTCGATTAATGCTGCCGATCTGGAAAGCGACCGGGCGGGGATGCCGGGAAAGCTTGTCCTTGAAACGTATGAGGATGCTGGCCATCGGATCGACGAGGGCACACCGACGGTATTGGTGGTCGATGACTTTGATACGACCGTCGGCGAGTGGGCGCAGAGCACCACGACGGTGAACCATCAGCAAGTATTGGCGCAACTCATGCACCTGGCAGACAGCCCTACCCGTGCAGGTGATCGGTCGCTGCGCCGGGTGCCGGTGATCATCACAGGTAACGACCTCTCAAAAGTGTATCCGCCATTGCGTCGCCCCGGCCGGATGCGTGCATTCCCTTGGCTCCCGACCACAGAAGAACGTGCCCACATCGTCACGGGCATCTTAGGAACCATGCTCTCGCCGTCTGAGATCAGCGAGCTGTTGGGAGAGCTGGAGGAGGCTCCGATCGCGTTCTTCTCCGATCTGCTCGTGGAGATTCTCGCCGAGTCTTCGGACGCGGAGGTACGCCGCCATGCTGCTTCTCTACCTCGTCTGATCCTCCCGAGGAGTGCGGAACGTGAGGAGCTTGAACGTGTGCTCCCCACGGGGCGCTTGGAAGGGGCGCAGGTGAAGGCTCTCGCTTTGCATGTCTGGCACCAGCGCATGCTTGCCACCCAATCGTACGTCGGGGAATGAGGAAGCGACGATGAGCACGTTCACCTACTCATATGCGTACACGCGTTCGCAGGCGCTGGTCGACCAAGTGGAGGTCTTGTTTTCGGGAGCGGGAATTCCGTCGGGTTCTACGGCGAAAGTCTGTCACGGGGTGCAGGAGAAATGGCTTGCCGCCGTCGGCCTCTACCTCTTGAAGAATGGTCAGCGCGTGTACGAGATCGAGGCCGTAATTAACTGGTCGGCCCATTCGGGGAACCCCACACTGAACTTCTCGACTGATCTTCCCGGATGGGAGGGCAAAGCCTCGCCTGAAGCTGCAATCTTAGGGGCTAGGTTCGCAGCAAAAGCCCAATCAGAAGGATTGGACCCACGATACTGGGTGCGATTTATCCCTGCGATCCAGAACGATCCTGCCCTTCATCAGCGTTTGTGCCCGGAGGTAGGGGTCAGCTATGGAAGTAGTGTGCCGGGATGGGCAAAGTCTCCCACGGAAGTGAAGCTGAGTCTGCAAGACCTCAGCGAAGTCGGTATGGCCGAACGTAGCGCCCTTTAGCGGAAGGAAACGTCATGGCACGCAAGATTTTCATCTCATTCCACCAGGCAGATGAGATCCAAGCGAACATCTGGATTCGGCGGTTCAGCCAGTACTTTAGTGAGATACGAAGTCTCGGATTACACGAACTCGGGGACGACTTCACTGAGCACATCGAAAGCGGTGACAGTGAGTACGTGATGCGTCGAATTCGAGAGGACAAGATCGCCGGCACTTCCTGCACCGTGGTGCTCCTGGGCCAGTGCACTTGGGCGAGGAGATATGTGGACTGGGAAATCGCTGCCACGCTCCGCAATTTCACGGACAGCCAGCGTGGAGGTTTGATCGGAGTGCAATTGCCCGGTACTCAGAACTTGGCAATGCCGAAGCTCCCGCCAAGGCTCGCATTGAATCTGGCGCAAGAAGACGGCGTCGACACTGGGTACGCGAGGGTCTACCCACCAGCTCCGAGCGATGGCACGATTGTGCGATGGGTGGATGACGCTGTCGCCAGGCGCAACGACATGGATCCGGCTACCGGGTCGACCTCTGATCTGATGATCAACAACCGTTCCTGCCCCTAGTCGCTTCACACTTGGCCGAGTCCTGATTGAAGGAGAGTTTCATGGCTGTGGCACCGCCCATCCTCGACGTTTTCGCGGTCTGGCACCCCGAAGAGTTCGGTGGAGAGCAACTCTTCACGCGACTTGATGACCATTACCATTCCCCGGCGTTTTCCGGTCTCGCTGGCGGTGCGGTAGAAGTGTATGCGCGGAGCGCACCATGGGGCGCGGACGGCGCTCCGCGCCCGTTGGGGATTAGTGACGAACTCGCCCCCGGTATTGTGGCCGCCCACCGCAACGTCATCATCGTGTACGTCGGTGCCGAGCTCGCGACCGCATTCAAGAATGATCCAGCATGGGGGCGCTACATCAGGGAGATTGTCGAACTGGGCGCGCGTGAACAAGTCAAGGTCTACACCGTCCTCAAAGAGGGTTTCGACCTGGCGAGTTCGAGGATCGGGGAACTCCTCGGTGATACACAAGCGCTTACCGGAGCGTTGCTCCACGAACAGGGAAGTCTCGGCCGGGAAGTGAGCCAAGCGATCACGCAGTGGATCACCGGTACGTCTCAGATTCGCGTGTTCATTAGCCACACGAAACACTCCTCACTGGTTGAAACTGACGCAAATAGTGGCGCGAACATCGCTCAGAGAGTACGTGATGTGATTCGCAGGACGCATTTGGATGATTTCTTTGACGCGCAAGACATCCAGGCTGGTGATGATTGGGAGGCTGTTCTCGATGGCAACGCTGAAGGGTCCGCACTGTTGATGGTTCGTACCGATAAGTACGCGGGGCGTGAATGGACGCAACGGGAAGTACTTACCGCGAAAACCGCTGACGTGCCGATCGTGTGTCTCCATGCGCTGACCGGTGGGGAAGACCGCGGCTCTTTCCTCATGGATCATGTTCCCTCGGTGCCCTGCAGTCTTGAAAGCCCAGAAGGGGGAATCGTTGCCGCTCTAAATAGCCTCGTTGATGAAGCCCTGAAACGTGCCTTGTGGGAAGCTCAACGGGTGTACCACGAGAGCGACGGGTTTGATTGGCTGCCGGTGCATGCGCCGGAACCGGTGACACTCACGCAGTGGCTCCGCGTGCATCAACGAGAAGACCCAGGGGACGAGCACGTCTGGATTATGCACCCGGACCCACCCTTAGGGCCGCAGGAACGTGACGTGGTGAAATCACTCTGTTCTCTTGCCGGGTTTACCGATTCGGTCGAGATTCTCACACCGAGGACTTTTGCCACCCGAGGAGGAGTACTGCCGTCGTGAACGAACCCTCCCTGATCGCCCGCGACGCTCTCGCCCACCGACGCATCGCCCTCTCTGTCTCTGAGAGCGCAGACCTTCCCGCTTTAGGACTCTCCGAACGACATTGCCGCATGGTCGTCGCTGAAACCGCGAGGGCCGTGTTCCTTGGCGGTGGCACCATTGTCTACGGCGGACACCTGGAAGAGACCGGGTATACCCAGATCCTGCTCGATGAGATTCAACGATTCAGAGACCGGACGGCCTCATTGGAAATCGTGCTTGCAGAACCAGTCGCCCGACACACTCCAATAGAACGGCTCGAACAGGTCGTACAACGCCTGGGCGAGTTCGGGAAGCTGACATGCATCGACCGCGCCGGGAACCCTCTCTCGCTTCGAAATATCGAACAGGCGCATGATGCTGCTGGCGACGCAGCCGCTTTCACCGCGATGCGGACGCACATCGCTGAAAACACTGATGCGCGGGTCGTTGTTGGGGGCAAACTACAAGGCTATGCGGGGCAAGAGCCGGGGACAATCGAGGAAGCGCGGCTGAGCATCGCAGCGGGCGCAGAGCTATTCGTTGCTGGAGGGTACGGGGGTGCTGCGGCGCTACTGGTGACGGAAATACTCGGCGAGAAACCGACTTGGATGCCAGAACGCTTCCCCGCAAATTCCGAGAACGCTGAGGTGCAGCGCGCGCTGGCACGGTTCCGCTCCGAATGGGACAAGCGGCCCGCATCAACACATCAGGTAGATGCTCAGGTCCTGTCCGCCACCCACCGTCCGGCAGACATTGCAACGGTCCTGTCCCGGGCGCTGGCCCGCAGGTCGACAGCGTGAAGAGCTCGTCGTCGACGACGTGTTGACGAGGTTCAGGCGCAAGGCCTCGCCGTGACTCGATGCGTGAAAGGGCCCGTGGCGTATCAGGCTATGGCGGGCTAATCGGGGTGATAGCGTCGAACGATCTCGCAGGCGCGTCTTGTGCTGCTTGGTTATCGCCCCGTTCGTAATCATGATACTCACAAGCCTGCTGGTCGAGAGAGCGTTAGCCAGTTCGTGGCATGTTGAACCGACAATTTATCGATAATTCCTCCATGCCAGAGATGACCGCGAACTTACCCGTTTTGGAGGGTAGCGCGGAAGCCGCGAACTTCATTGATGCTCATGCCGTGTGCTAACTCATGTGCTACCGACGCTGTGGAGTCGAGAATCACGGTGTAGTCATCCACAGGTGGGCCTCGCAGAAATGGCGGAATCACGCGGTGGAACGCTGGTTCACGATCCCAATCGCGAGGGAGAACGGATCAGTTCAGGTCCCCTACTTGCCGGAGCTCGACGGCTTGCTAGAACGCGTCCGGATACCGGCCTCAGAGATCCACTCAGCACTCCTCAGTCCCGTGACATGCATCGACATGCGTCGACTCAGATCGAAGTGCTTCTGGATGCGAGGTCTGTCCGCCAAGTCAAAGTCGCAGCTAGCTCAGTTCGCAACTGCGCCCGCTTCGACGTATACGTGAGCTGGCCAGGATAGAGGGAGGCCGGGGGCACCTCGTGTGAGCACTTGTTGTTCTCACGGAAGGCCCTTGTATGCCACTCCCCGATTCTGGTCCGCTGCACGCGTCACCCTTGATCTCTCCCCCAAAGGAGCGGCGCCGAGTTCGTTCGGCCCGTCGACGGGCTGCAGCTCAGATACGTCTGCAGGCCGACAACTCGCGTCGAGCTGCGGCGCGCGCTCAGGCCGAAGCGGAACGTGAAGAAGCTCGCTCCACTCAGTATCTGCCTCGCGCCGGCGACCCGGGCCCGGCGGCGTTACGGTCCTGGGGCCGTTTCAATGTTCCAACGCATCAAGACACGTCCGCAGCGCTCGCGGGCGCGTACCCGTTCCTCGCGGAAGGTGGCCTGGGCAGCGAGGGGGTGTTCGTTGGTCAGGATTTGTACTCGGCAGCGTCGTTCGTGTTCGACCCGTGGCGGCTGTACCAGCAGGGTCTGATCACCGCCCCGAACACGGTGCTGGCGGGAATCGTCGGCTCAGGGAAGTCAGCACTAGCGAAGAGCCTCTACACGCGCTCGATCGCGTTCGGGCGGCGCGTGTATGTGGTGGCAGACCCGAAAGGTGAGCACACGAACGTCGCCGAGGCGGTCGGGGGCCGGGCGATCCGGCTCGGGCATGGACTCCCGGCACGGCTGAACCCGCTGGATGCGGGCTACCGGGCGGCGGGCCTCTCAGATGCCGAGTGGGTGACCCAGGTCTCGGCTCGCCGCCGGGATCTCGTCGGCGCGCTCGCGGAGACGGTGCTGGATCGTCCGTTGTCGCCGGTGGAGCACACGGCGATTGATATCGCGTTGCGTGCTGCGGTGGCGTCATCGGAGGTGCCGATCCTGCCGATGGTCGTCGAGCGCATGCTCACACCCGACACGAGAGAAGATACGCGTCTCGAGGAAGACGGGCGGATGGTCGCCCACGCGCTCCGGCGGCTCGTCTACGGGGATCTGAAGGGCATGTTCGATGCCCCGTCGACGGTGGTGTTCGATCCGTCGCTGCCGATGCTGTCGCTGGATCTGTCACGGGTGTCGGAGTCGAACACGTTGATGTCGGTTCTGATGACGTGCTGCTCAGCGTGGATGGAGTCCGCGCTGCAGGACCCCGCGGGCGGGCAGCGGTGGATGGTGTACGACGAGGCGTGGCGGCTGATCGGGCACGCCGCGCTGCTGCGGCGGATGGATGCGCAGTGGCGGCTGGCACGGCATTTCGGGATCGCGAACCTGCTGATCGTGCACAAGGTCACCGATCTTGAGACTGGCGGGGATCAGGGGTCGATGCTGCGGGCGCTCGCGTCGAGCTTGCTGGCGAACTCCGAGACCAGGATCGTGTACCGGCAGGAGTCGGATCAGATCGAGGCGACCGGGCGGCTGCTCGGGATGACCGGAACAGAGCGTTCACTGCTGCCCGGGCTCGGCACCGGGCAGGGCCTGTGGAAGATCAAGGAGAGATCTTTCGTCGTCCAGCATCAACTGCATCCAGCGGAACTGGAGATGTTCGATACCCGCGCCAGGATGGGCTGACCGCGATGCCGAGGAAGCGGAGAAATCCGCAGAAATCCGGGCCTCTGCCCGTACCTGTGACTCTACCCCTGGTGGTCGCTGCTGTCCAGGAAGACGGGAGCATCATCGTCACTGTCGACGGGGTGATGCTCATGCAGGGCCCGATCGAGAGGGATGCGCTCGGGCGGGTGCTGTCGGCGATCGCGGAAGACAAACGGTCTCCGATCCGGGCGGAGGTGCACGAGGCGGACGGTCGCGTGTTCGCGGACATCATCACCCCGCCGCCGCCCAGGTCGCGGTTCGCGCCACCGCCCGCCACGTCTCCGGTGCCGCCGCCGGTGCCTGCGGTGCGGCGCCCAGCCCTGGTGGAGGTGGCCGGGCAGGGATTCGTGCCTGGTGAGGATGTGGCGGTGCTGGTGATCGTCGCGCATACCTCTGCCGCAGGTAACGGGCTCGCGCGGGCGATCCTGGAACAGGAGCGGCTCCCCGACGACGTGCGGGATGTGCTGCTGTTCGGGGAGGTGTCGGGAACGATCGTCCGGCAGGGAGTGCGGCCATGAACCGGGCTCAGGCGAGACCGGCCAACGATCATCTCCTGAACATCGGGATCGGACTGATGGTGGCCGGGTTCGCGTTCGCGCTGATCCTCCGCGCAGCCGGCACCGTCGCGGCCTGGCTTTCGGGTCTGCTGCTTCCCGAGGTGGGGTTGGCTGCGGGCTTGGGCGTCTTCACCGACCCCCTGCATCCGGGACTGGCGTTCGGAGTTGATGAGCTGCATCCTGTGGTGTTCTGGCTCGTCGCTGCCGTCATGCTGACCGCGGTGATCTGGCCGGCGGTGTGGGGGTGGCTGCGGTGGCGGGCGAGAGCTGAGCACACCGACCCGCGACGCCTCAAGGGAACCGCGACCGGGGCCGAGGTCGCGCAGGCGGCGTCAGCGAAGTCGCTGGTGAAGCGGGCATCCACGTTCCGCCCCTCGCTGAAAGAGGCGACCGCGGCGGATGTCGGCTACCTGCTGGGCACGTCGCGGGGACGGCAGGTGTGGGCGACGGTGGAGGACTCGATGCTCGTGATCGGGCCGCCGAGATCCGGGAAAGGCATGCATCTGGTCCTGAATGCCATCTTGGATGCGCCCGGCGCAGTGATCACGACGAGCACCCGCCCAGACAATCTCACCGCGACGCTCACAGCCCGGAAAGAGAAGGGCCCGGTGGCCGTGTTCGATCCGCAACGGCTCGCACCCGGTATCCCGTCGGGGCTGCGATGGTCGCCGGTGCGGGGCTGCCAGGACCCGTTGACGGCGATGATCCGGGCGACCGGGCTGGCATCGGCGATCGGGTTCGGCGGGGTCGACAACGGTGGCTTCTGGGAGGGCAAGGCGCGCATGGCGATCCAGGCGCTCTTGCACGCCGCCGCCCTCGACGGGCGGGACGCGCGCACGGTCGCCCAGTGGGCGCAGTCTCCGACCACGGCCGGGGATGCGGTGCGGATCCTGCAATCCCATTCGGGGGCGGCGGATGGGTGGGCGGACTCGCTGGATTCGATGATCCAGTCCGATCCGCGCACCAGGGACTCGATCTGGCAGGGCGTCTCCCTCGCGTTCGGTGCCCTCGCCGACCCGCGGGTGCTCGAAGCGGTCACTCCGGGAGAGGACGAGCAGTTCGATCCGGAGAAGTTCCTCCTCGCCAAAGGCACCCTCTACCTCCTCGCCACCGGCGCCGGGGCGGGCGCCTCGGCTGCATTGGTCGCCGCGTTCATCGAGGACTTGGTGGAGACGGCGCGACGTATCGCCGCCCGCTCCCCCGGTGCGCGCCTGGATCCGCCGATGCTGATGGCGCTGGACGAGATCGGAAACCTCTCCCCCTTGCCTTCGCTGCCGACGCTGATGGCGGAGGGTGGTGGTACGGGGATTACGCCGATGCCGGTGCTGCAGTCGCTCGCGCAGGCGCGGGAGAAGTGGTCGGAGAACGCGGCGAACGCGATCTGGGATGCGTCGATCGTGAAGATCGTCCTCGGGGGCGCATCGAACAGCCGCGACCTGCACGACCTGTCGCAGCTGGTCGGGGAACGTGACGAGGAGACCGACTCGGTCACCCAGGACGCCTATGGCGGGCATTCCTCGCAACGGTCGATCCGGCGTGTGCCGATCCTGCCCCCAGACGTGCTGCGCACCCTCCCGTTCGGGACCGGGGTGATCCTGCTGCGCACGACCCGCCCCATCGTCGCAGACCTCCGCCCCTGGACCGCACGGCCGGATGCGGCTGAGCTAAAGGCGGATCGCGCGCGCCTCGAAGAGCAACTGCAGCAGGGGGCCTGACCTACTCTCCTGTTTCCGCGGTGCGGGGTGGGAGGTGCGGGGCACCTGTGGGTGACGGCAGGTGGTGCCGTTTGATCTTGTGAGGAGTCCCCCTGATGTCCGATCTTCATACCCAGCAGTCCTTGTCCGGGTTCATCGCGTCCGACCCGATACGCACTTACACCCGAAAAGGCGACGCCCGTTTCTACGCGAAGATCGGGCAGGAGCACTTCCGGGCCGAGACAGACGGGTCGTTCACGAAGCTGGAGACCACGTTCCACGACATGGTCCAGTACCGCAAGGCCGCCGAAGAGGCGTACGCGAGGTTCCGCAAGCATGACTGGTTCATTGCCGAGGGCTATGTGAAGACCTACCGGGACAAGCTGGGCGCGGAGAAGGAGGAGTTCGTGGCGAAGAAGCTCGGCCACGACACCGCCCGCACCGACTACGAGGTCGTCCGCAAGGAACCCACAAGTGCGGAGAAGGCGACCACGATCGCCGCCGCACTGCAGGCCGCGCAGGAATCCACGGATCAGGTTGTCGGCCACACCGACTCCGGGCCGGCGGTAGCGCCCACGGCGACGACGGCAACCATGACGGGGCCTCGGGAGCCTGCCCCTGCGGCCGCGGTCGGCCTCTGACCGTACGCGGCCACGGCCTCTTCGACTGCTGGTGGCGGTGCTGCTCCTCCCCGCACCCCGGGCCGCACCGCCACCAGCTGCCTTCCTGCCGGTTCTGTGATCCGCGAGGTGATCATGCGCTCTCTGAATGCGTTTCCCCTGACGGGTGCCCCTTTCTGCGTGTCGGGGCGCCCGCGTACACTGGAAGTGTCTAGTCCGCTCCCGCATACCGGGAGCAGTTGCTGATGGCGCGTCGCAAGCGTCTCGACCCGGCCCTGTACGGTCAGGTCGAACTCGATCTTTGGGGGCTGGACGACACCACTGCGCAGGAGACCGTCACGGTCGGCGCAGCCACCCCCGACCCTGTTCCGCCCGTATCGGACACGGCGGAGATGCCGGGGCAGATTGAGGAAGGAGCAGACGATGACGCACTATCAAACGCTCGCACGCACCCATTGGACCCGGTACGCGCCGACGAGAGTCGAAGCGATCCCGAACCCGGACGAGTTCTTCCAGATGCTGGGCCAGCAGGTGCACGAGCAGGTGACCGAGCTGACCGTCCAGTTGGCGGGGCAGGACCGGGCCGGGGAGAGCTACCTGGAGAAGGTCGGACGGCTGGGCGCGGCGAGACTGCGGGCGGAGGAGATCGTCTTGACGGAGCTGGTGTGGATCAGCTCCCCGGAGACGAGCCCGGCCGAGGCGCGGGAAGCGTGGGAGCTGGATCGGACCTCGGACTCCTGGCTGACCTCCTGGGCGGAACGGATTCAAGAATCCCCGGAGGATCAGATGCCCGCGACCGAGGAACTGGTCGACCTGGCAGCGGAGTGGATGCTGCCGGTGACATTCCTGCAGGCACTCCTGGAAGCGGAGTACCCGGCCCAGTTCCTCCGCGAGCACCAGGAGACCCTCGCCCAAGCGGCGGAACGCCGCTACCACCGCTCCTAAGCACCACCGCGGAACCCGCCACCCCAGGCACACCTGCCGGGGCGGCGGTATCCGCGGTGGCGTTTCAGCCTGGTACGCAGGAGGATCTCGCGCCGTCGGGCGCGAAAGCCCGGTTCGAGGCCAACATCCATGCGATCCGCGTCGTCCGCACCCTCACCACGGAAGAGCGTCCAGCAACCGTAGACGAGCAGCAACGGCTGGCTCGTTGGTCCAGCTGGGGTGCGATCCCGCAGGTGTTCGATGAGGAGAACACGGACTGGGTGACCGAGCGTGCCCTGCTGCGTGGGCTGCTGGACGAGCAGGAGTGGCGGGCTGCAGCGCGCACCACGATCAACGCCCACTACACCGATCCCGCCTATGTGCAGGAGATCTGGGATGGCGTCGCTCGGCTCGGGTTCCAGGGCGGCACGGTGCTCGAGCCCGGGTCGGGGGCGGGCACGTTCATCGGGCTCGCCCCGGCCTCTGCCCGCATGGTCGGGGTCGAACTCGACCCGCTCACGGCCGCGATCTCTCAGGGCCTCTACCCTGGCGCGGATATCCGTGCCGAATCGTTCGCGGACACCAAAGCTCCGGCCGCATCGTTTGATGCTGCGGTGGGGAACGTGCCGTTCGCGGACGTCACTTTGCACGACCCAGTACATAATGCGTCGGGGCACTCGATGCACAACCATTTCATCGTCAAAGCCCTGCACCTGACGCGGCCTGGCGGGGTGGTCGCGATGCTCACCTCGCATTGGACGATGGACGCGCAGAACCCGGCAGCGCGGCGGGAGATGAACGAGCTCGCCGACCTCCTCGGCGCCGTGCGACTCCCCACGGGCGCGCACCGGCGCGCAGCCGGCACTGAGGCACTCACCGATCTGCTGCTGTTCCGTCGCCGCGACCCCGGACAGGAGCCCGCGAGCGACGTGTGGGAGATGGTCACCCCCGTGACCATCGACGGGGAACGGGTGAAGATCAACACCTACTTCGCGGACTACCGGCCCGATCATGTGCTCGGCGAGCTCCGGGTCGGGCAGGGCATGTACGGGAACCAGACGCTCCGCGTCACCGCCGACCTGACCGGCGTGCCCCGCCTGCTGCGCGACACACTCACCGAGATCACCACCTCCGCGACCGAGCGCGGCCTGACCTTCACCCCGCCCACGGCGGCGCAGGAGCAGGAACGTGCGGCCAGAGTCGCCGCCGACCCCGCCCTGTTCGACGGCTCCATCCAGACCACCCCCGACGGCGCCTTCCGGGTCGTGTCCAGTGGGGAGTCGCTGCCACTGAAAGTGCCCAAGTCCGCCGCCGTCGAGCTGCGGGCGCTGCTGACGTTGCGGGACGGCGCGATCGAGCTGCTCGAGATGGAGGCAGCCACCCGGGACGACACCGACGAGATCGAGACCGCCCGCGCCCGGTTGCGTGACCAGTACGAGAGGTACGTGGCCCGGTATGGGCCGCTGAACCGCTACACGCTGCGCCGCACCGGCCGCACCGACCCCGACACCGGGGAGGACACGCACGCGAGGATCGTGCCGACTCCGCTGCGGATTCTGCGCGGCGACCCGTTCGGGCCGCTCGTCGTCGCGCTCGAGGTGTTCGATGAGCAGGAGCAGACCGCGGCCGGCGCATCGATTCTCTCCGGCCGGGTCGTCGCCCCGACCCCGCCTGTGCGCGGTGTCGAGAGCCCGGCGGATGCGATCTCGGTGAGTCTCGACCGCACTGGCAGGGTCGATCTGGAGCTCATCGCCGAACTCCTCGGCACCGACGGGCCCGATGCGCGAGCCGCTCTTGCCGGGCATGTGTTCGAAGACCCCGCCACCGGGGACCTCATTCACGCCCCGGAGTACCTGTCGGGGAACGTGCGCATCAAGCTCGACGCCGCAGAGTCCGCGGTCAAGGAGCGTCCGGAGTTGCAGGGCAACGTCGACGCGCTGAAAGCGGTGCTGCCTGAGCCGTTGGGGGTGGATGAGATCGCGGCGCGGCTCGGAGCGGTATGGATCAGCGCCGCCACGCATGAGGAGTTCCTGCGGGAGATCCTGAAAGCCCCGGACGTGAAAGTGGAAAACCCGCTGCCGGGCATGTGGGAGGTGCGCGGCGGCAGACAGGGCATCCTCGCGACCAGCGAATGGGGCACCCAGCGGCGCCCCGCACCGGATCTGGTGCAGTCGGTGATGGAGCAGAAACGCATCCAGGTGTACGACGAGCACCGAGACCCAGACGGCACCACGGTGCGGATCTTCAACCCCGTCGAGACGACCGCGGCGCAGGAGAAGGCCGACCAGCTGCAGGAGCGGTTCTCGGAATGGGTGTGGGAGAACCCCGAACGCGCCCGACTCCTCGCCGATGAGTACAACCGCCGTTTCAACTCGATCGTGCTGCGCGATTACAGCAGCGCCGGCGAGTACCTCACCTTCCCCGGCATGGCCCGCAGCTTCACCCCGCGCCCGCATCAACGTGCTGCGGTCGCCCGCATGATCGCCGAGCCCGCCTGCGGCCTGTTCCACGAAGTCGGGGCTGGGAAGACCGCAGAAATGGTCGCCGGCGTCATGGAGATGCGGCGGATGGGCCTCATCCAGAAGCCCATGCTGGTCGTCCCGAATCACATGCTCGAGCAGTTCTCCCGCGAATGGTTACAGATCTACCCGCGGGCCAGGGTGCTCGCCGCGTCCAGTCAGGACCTCACCGCCGACCGGCGACGCCTGTTCGTCGCGAGGGCCGCCGCGAGCGACTGGGACGGCATCATCCTCACCCAGGGCGCGTTCGCGCGCATCCGCGTCGACCCCGCCACCGAACGCGACTACATCGAGCAACAGGTCATCACCCTGAAGGCCGCCTACGACTCCGCGAAGGGTGAGGATCGGATGAGCGTGAAGCGCATCCAGAAGCGGCTCTTGCAGGCCGAGAACAAGCTCAAGGGGCTCGTGGACCGCGCCCGCGATCCGGGGATCACGTTCGAGGCGACCGGGGTGGACTATGTCGTCGTCGACGAGATGCACATGTACAAGAACCTCGCCACCGAGTCCAATATCCGTGACGCCGCAATCGACGGTTCCGAGCGTGCCAGCGACCTGCACTTGAAGCTCGAATCGCTCCGGGGGCGCGGCCGCGACCGGGTTGTGACCGGGGCGACGGCGACCCCGATCGCGAACAGTGTGACCGAAGCGTATGTGATGCAGCGCTACCTGCGCCCTGACCTGCTGGAGGAAGCGGGCCTCGGGCACTTCGATGCGTGGGCGGCGACGTTCGGGGAGACCGTCACCGAGATGGAGATGTCTCCCACCGGCTCCTCGTTCCGGCTCAAGACCCGGTTCGCGCGTTTCCAGAACGTGCCCGAGATGCTGCGCCTGTGGTCGGTGTTCGCGGACGTGAAGACCGCCGAAGACCTCCAGCTGCCCGTGCCGGATATTCATGAGCGTGCCGATGGGAAGCGCGCCGCCGACACGGTGGTGCTCGCCCCCACCCGGGAGCTGCAGGCGTACATCGACGACATCGCTAAACGTGCCGCACGGATCCAGCACAAGCAGGTGCGCCCGGATGAGGACAACATGCTCAAGGTCTCCACCGACGGGCGCAAAGCCGCGCTCGATGTGCGCCTCGTCATCCCCGATACCCCGTCCGGGCCGTCCAAGGTCGATGTCGCCGCCGACATGGTCTACCGCGTCTGGGAGCAGCACCGCGGCCGGGAGTTCCTCGACCCCGCCTCCGGTGAGACCTCCCCGGTCCAAGGCGGGCTGCAGCTGGTGTTCTGCGACCTCGGCACCCCCAACAGAGACCGCTGGAACGTGTACGACGAACTCCGCGCCCAGCTCGGCGCGCGGGGCCTGCCCGACGGCGCTGTCCGGTTCATGCACGAGGCGAAGACCGACACCGACAAGGCGCGCCTGTTCGCCGCCGCACGCTCCGGCCACATCGCGGTACTTGTCGGCTCCACCGAGAAGATGGGCGTCGGCACGAATGTGCAGTCGAGGGCGGTCGCTCTGCACCACCTCGACTGCCCGTGGCGGCCGAGCGATATCGCGCAACGCGAGGGGCGGGTGATTCGGCAGGGCAATCAGAACGCTGAGGTGCTCATCACTCGGATCGTCACCGAGGGTTCCTTCGACTCGTACATGTGGCAGGGCATCGAACGCAAAGCGCGATTCATCGGGCAGATCATGCGCGGCAGTCTCGACGTGCGTGAGATCGAGGAGATCGACTCCGCAGCCCTCTCCGCCGCTGAGGCGAAAGCGATCGCGTCAGGGAACCCGCTCATGCTCGAGAAGTCCATCGCGCAGAACGACTACACGAAGCTGCAACGTCTCGAACGCGCCCACTCCCGGAACCAGTCGATGCTGCTCCACACCCGCTCTCGCAGTATGGAGCTCATCATCAGTGCGGAGAGCGACGCTTCGGAACTCGAACGTGCGCTCCCCGGCATCCAAGACACCAGCGGCGACCGATTCCAGATGACCGTGAAGGACCGCGCCCACACATCCCGCGTCGACGCGGCAGAAGCGATCGCGTACTGGGCGCGCGAGCACAACCTGCAGTACCTGTCGAACTACGCCGAACGGAACCTCGGCTCTCTCGGCAGCATCTCCGGGTTCACGATCAATGGCCGCGCCGTTTCATCACTCGGGCATGTCCAAGTGCAGTTCACGCTCGAACAGCTCCCCCGCACCAGCTTCTCCCTGCCCCGCGACCAAGTCCTCTCCGCCACCGTGGGGCTCGTGCAACGACTCGAGAACCGGGTCTCGCAACTTCCCAGCATCGTCGAAGGTCTCTATGAGGAGATCCGTCAAGAGCGGGAATTGCTCGACGAAGCTGAGCAGCGCATCGGCCAGCCTTTCAAGCACACGGCCGCGCTCGAGGCCGCGAAAGCGCGACTCGACCGGGTCGAAGCCGAACTCACTGAGCTGAGCACCGAAGCACAGAGCGAGGCCACCGAAGCGGACGCGCACACGGACGCCCTCCAGCCCGATCCTCCTCAGGCTGCGCAGAGCGGAAGCGAGTCGCCTCGCGTGCTCACCAAACAGGCAGTCCGGGACTTCCAGCCCTCCTTCGGTCCTCCCGCCACACCTCACACCCCGCCCGCCTCGGCGAGCGTCACGGTGACATCGCTGCTGCGAGAGGCATCGCGACCACCTAACACCGAACCCCCTGTGCCGTCGCTGTGATCCAACCCCCGTGGGGCGATATGGGCCTGGTGACTGTGCGAGGCGCCGTAGGCGATGTCGTTGGGAAGGACGGGGCACCTTCCTGCGTATCCGCTTGTGTGCGAGGAGGACCGGCATGACTGACGACGCGTTCGACCCAGACGATATCCCGGAGCTTGACCAGCCCGAGCCCGAACCTTTCAAGCGGGCTGAGCCGCCGGTCCCGGAACCGACATTTCAGCCGCCGGCTCCTCCGCCATCGCCCGTGAACTGGAACCTCATCACCGCGCACCAGGCCGAAGAGGAATGGATGCTCCTGAACGGGTGGGTGAACTGGCTCCGAGCCAGTTATGGACTCCCCGCGGCGACGATCCCTCCAATGTGGCACCGGCACTGGGAACTCATTTGGGAGCTCTCCGCTCTCCACACGCATTGGCTCACCTGCTACCATCCGACCCGGGATGGTTCGGCACCGCTGCTGTGGCACGCTGACTTCGCCGCAGCGTGCACCCGACTGAAGAACTGGGTCACGATTAACGGTAGCAAGCTCGACCGAGACCGTCCGACACGGCAGACCACATGGCCGGGTGAAGACCCCGCCGACGACGGCCACGAGGAGATGATCGTGGATCGTGACGAGGACTTCGTCAACTTCGTGGTCGCCGACGTGCAGCAGCGTGCAGCCGCCGAGGCAGCGAAAGAGGCAGCTCGCGCAGCACAGCGTCACACCTGATACTGGTACCCCATCATCGGCCTGCATGGCGTCAGGCCGCCTCCCGCCCTCTTCTCTCTGCCTTGTCGGCTACGATCTGACTGGAATCTGGGGAAAGGAGCTCGTCGAGGATCTGTGCACTGCGCGGATTGACCTTCGTTTCGGGTTCAAGGTAGTGCATGCGCGTGATCTCGTGAGAGCTGTCGTTCCCAATCTCCTTCAGCACGGTACTCAGTCGTCTTCGGAGGTTGTTCGCCGTGTGCGGCATACCATTCCTGGTGCTGACCGATCATCCGTCGATACCGGCGAACACTTTGTTGAGCGCTTCGGCCGCGACTTCGACGATGAGTTCGGGGCGCTTTGCGTAGTGCCCTTCGGTGATCGCCTCGTCACTGTGCCCGAGTAGGTCGCGGGCAACCTCGACGCCGGCCGTGTCCGAAACAGCCGCAGCGACAGCCTTGCGGAGGCTGCGAAATGTGAGGTGCTCGGCGTCGACCCCGATAGCCAGCAGCTCGGGCTCGAACTCGCGGCGGAACATCCGCAGCAGCTCGCCGATTGCACTAGCGTCACGCGGACGGCCGCGCTCGGACGTGATCAGCACATCATCTGGATTTCGCTCAGGGTCGGGAACGTGGTTCGCGACGAGTTCGCTCAGAACCTTCGTTGCGAACTGCGGAACGCGAACCCAACGCTTCTGTCTCTCGGCCTTAGGCGAGTCCTGACGGAACAGCCCGCGGGACTTCGTGCGAACCATCGTCCCGCCGACCCACACAAGCGCCTCCATCGTCAGACTTCCATCCGGCTGCTCCACCGCCTCGAACTTCACGTCTTGGAAGCGGATCGCGATCGGTTCTGCGGTTCTTTCGGAGGTTCCGAGCGTGATGAGGATGTAGTCGGCGAGTAGTTTATAGTTGGGCCGTCGGCCCACCGGGTAGCGTGCTCGGTGCCGTTCGGGCCACACCTCACGGATGAGGTGGAGGATGTATTTGACCTGCACCGCGTCGAGTTCGAAGTACACTGTGTCCGGTTCGTCCGCTCGCCGGGTCGCACGGATCGGGTTCGCCACGACGACCGCTCCGTACCGTGTCTGCTGGATCGACCCGGCAGCCGAGAAGTGCCCCTGCTGGATTGCCCAGTCGAA
Organism: Gulosibacter molinativorax; assembly: GCF_003010915.2. NCBI lineage: Bacteria > Bacillati > Actinomycetota > Actinomycetes > Micrococcales > Microbacteriaceae > Gulosibacter > Gulosibacter molinativorax. The sequence continues at coordinate 1,037,598 of NZ_CP028426.1, forward strand.
CATCAGCGACATCACGTTGCGAACCTTGTTCGCGGTCATCACCGACTTCTCGCGTGCGATGTCTATAAGCAACCCGTCTGCGCGATCGACGGTGATCTCAGCAATGGGGATCGCACCAGCACGTGGAACGATATGCGCACGGATCACGGATGCGTAGCCGTCAACAGTCTGTTCGCGGCGCTGACGCAGTACCCGTGGATCGTCATCGTGATACGCAACCTTCAGCCATGAGGTCGCCAGTTCAGAGACCGTCAGGATCTGCGTTCGCGGTGCCAGGACTCGACCCACCGCGACATCGGCGGACGCCCGCAACGCAGCCAAGGCTTCATCCTCAGTTGCTCCGCTACCGTTTGGACGGTGCTCCTTGCCGCTACCGTCATGAACCCGCGCCCGCGCGACAATGAGGCCACTCGACTCGACGGTGTAGGTCACCTTGCCGAGTTCGCCGAGCGCTCGCTTTGGCCGGCCCATCAGTCGCCCGCCCTATCTGTCGGCGCAATGATCCGCGCGGCGATGAACGCCTCGACGTCCTCATGGCGGTATCGGACGTTGTGCGATGACAGTGCGACGAAGGGCAGCCCGAGACCTCGGCTCCGGGCGCGCTCGGTTCGCCAATCAGCAAGAGTCCTGATCGGGATGCCTGTGTATTCTGCAAGCTCACTCGGGGTCCAGAGTCGGGGGCGGTCGTCGTTCATGCAAGGCAGGTGCACCGCACCTCCCATGGACCCCCAGCGACGCCCGTAGGATGGTCTGTATTCGAGTAAACGGACGGGTTTTCGGACGGCCGCAGTAGCGACCAGCTCCATGCTCAACATCGTACTTCCCTGTATTTACAGGGGAGAAGGATGCTACAGAACGCCCTCTGGCTTTCAGGCCCTCAAGCCCGAGCTGTACTTCGGCGTGTAGTCGACGCTAGGAGCGGCGAACTCGCACCTCCAATGAAAGGCGCCGCCTGTGAGTGAATCCACTCGCAGGTGGCGCCTCGTTCATTTTGAGCGCGAATTCGACCCGGCCGTGATGAGGAAACGGCGGGGACCTACTCATCCCCGTAGAACAGCGTCTCGAACACCGAGCGTGAGCGCCGCGTGGCGGTGAGGTAGTCGTTCTCGAGTTCGACGCCGTGCCCGGCCTCGTAGCCGAGCAGCCTCGCGACGCCATCGAGCGCCTCCGGGTCACCGGGCAGCACATCGGTCTGGGCATTCGAGTACAGGTAGACGGCCGAGCGGATACGCGTCGCGAGTGTCCACGCGTGCTCGAGGATCGCGGCGTCCTCGTCGCCCACGAGCCCGTGCTGCTGGGCAGCCTCGAGCGCGGTGAGTGTCGACGTGGTCCGCAGATCCGGGATGTCGTGCGCGTGGTCGAGCTGCAACACCTGCACGAGCCATTCGACGTCCGATAGCGAGCCGCGACCAAGCTTGAGGTGCCGCTTGGGGTCGGCACCCCGGGGCAGCCGCTCGCTTTCCATTCGAGCCTTCAGCCGGCGAATTTCGGTGAGCTCCGATGGCTCGAGGCCGCGGCTGCGGTACCTCGTGCGGTCGGCGATTTCCATGAACCGGTCGAGCAGGTCATCGTCGCCGGCGACTCGGCTCGCCCGCAGGAGCGCCTGCGCCTCCCAGCTCAGCGACCACTTCGAGTAGTAGGCGTCATACGCCGAGAGCGACCGCGCGAGCGGGCCTGACTTACCCTCGGGACGAAGCCCCGCATCCAAATCGATCGGCATGCGATTGTCGTCAAGGATGGTGCCGATGCGCTGCACGAGCTTGCGGGCGAGCGTGCTCGCCTCGTCCGCGGGCCGCTCCCCCGGGTCGAAGACGTAGAGGACATCGAGATCCGAACCGAACCCAAGCTCGGCACCGCCGAAGCGGCCCATCCCGATCACGCCGAACGACGGGTAGTCAACGTCCTCATCGATGATTCGGATCGCTTTCTCGGCGGAGCGAATCGTGACGGTCGAGATATCGGTCAGGCCCTTCGCGAGGCCGCGCATATCCGTGAGCCCAATCACGCCGCCGATAGCGAGGCGCAGCACCTCGCGGCGCCGGACCCCGCGGATGACGCGCCCGAGCGCGACCTCATCCCGGTAGCGAGAGAGCGCCCCGCCGATCTCCCGCTCGAGCGCCTCGACCGACGAGGGCCGCAGCTGCTCTTCGCCGTCGAGCCAGATGACGGCCTCGGGGAACAGCTCGAGGAATGTCGCGCAGAACTCGCTGCTCGAGAGGATGTCGCACAAGCGGCGTGCGGCGAGGTTGGAGTCGCGCAGCAGGCGCAGATACCAGGATGCATCCCCGAGTTGTTCCGAGAGCTTGCGGAACGCGAGCAGCCCCTGATCGGGATTCGCGCCCTCGGTAAACCACTCGAGCAGGACGGGAAGCAGGTGCTTCATCATCGTCGAGCGCCGCGATACGCCGCTGATGAGGGCCCGGATGTGGTTGAGAGCGCCCCGCGGGTCGCGGTAGCCGATCGCGCGCAGACGCGCCGCGGCCTGATCGCTCGTGAGCTGATAGCTCTCCGCCGGGAGCGTGGCGACCGCCGTAAGTAGCGGTCGGTAGAAGACCTTCTCGTGGATGCCGCGGACACGACGGCGCACCGTGGCGACCTGCTCGAGGAGGTCTTTTGGCTGCATCCTGACGGCGCGGCCGAGGATGCGCTGCTCCTCCGGATCGTTCGGGAAGAGGTGGGTGCGTTGCATGTGCCGCAGCTGCACCCGGTGCTCGATGAGTCGCAGGAACCGGTAGTAATTCGTGAACTCGGCGCCGTCGTCGCGCCCGATATGTCCCTCCGCGGCGAGCGCCGTCAACGCGTCGAGGGTCGACTGCACGCGCACGGACTCGTCGGCCTGGCCGTGCACGAGCTGGAGGAGCTGAACTGTGAACTCAACGTCGCGGAGCCCACCCGGCCCGAGCTTCAGCTCACGATCGACCTCATCCTTCGGGATGTGGCTGATCACCCGGGCGCGCATCTTCTGCACCTGCAGGACGAAGTCATCCCGCCCGGCGGCGCCCCACACCATCGGCGTGATGACGTCCGAGAACTGCTGGCCGAGCTCGGCATCGCCCGCGATGGGTCGCGCCTTCAGCAGCGCCATGAACTCCCAGTTCTCGGCCCAGCGCTTGTAATAGGTCGCGTAGCTGTCGATCGTGCGCACGAGCGCGCCGTCCTTGCCCTCGGGCCGCAGATTCGCGTCGACCTCCCAGAGCCCCGGCTCGACGCCGTAGTCGGAAATCACGTGCATGGTCTTGGACGCCATGCGGGTGGCGATCTCGATCACTCGTGCGGTCGCAAGCTCGGAGCCGTCGCGCGGCTCCGCCACGAACATCACGTCGACGTCCGAGATGTAGTTGATCTCGCGCGCCCCGCCCTTACCCATGCCGATCACCGCGAGGCGCACATCCCGCACCTGCTCGGTGGGAAACTTGCCGAAGCCCGCAGGTGGGGCGGCAATCTCCGCCCGTGCGACCGCGACGGCGGCGTCGAGGGCAGCACCCGCAAGATCCGAGAGGGCCGCAGCGACGCGGTGCAGCGAGACCTGCGCATCCTCGAGCCGCGCGTCGTAGAGCGCGATCTTGCCGAGCTCGGTCCGGTAGACCACGCGCAGCGCATTGGCCGCCTCGTCGCCGGTCATGCCAGCGAGGAGCTGCCCAGACTCGGGCTCAATCTGCGCTGCCACTGATTTACGGAGCCGCTCTTGAAGCGTCTCGGGGGATGCGAGCAGGTGCGAGTCCTCGTGGACCTCGCGAAGCCGCTCCGGGTGGCGGATGAAGAAGCCTTCGGATGAGGTCGAGATCGCGAAGAGGGTGATGACCGTGCGGAAGAGATCGGGATCGTTCTTGAGGACGGGACCGTAGCTCGGCTGCCGGTGCACGAGCCGCAGCAGGGACTCGAGCGCGCCATCCGGGTCGGGATCAATCGGCTCGAAGTAGCTCACGAGCGTCACCGGGTCGATGCCCAGGATGCCCGAGAGCTCTTCGAATCGGTCTGCCGCCGCGAGCGGCTTGCTAAACCCGACTCGAATCAGTCGCGTTCGAATTCCCTCACGCAATCGCGCTCACTCCCCCACGTGTCTCGCTTAGTACTTGCCTGCCGCTCGCCTGCTAGAGGTTGCGGGTGAGCTCGAAGTTCGTCACCTGGCGGCGGAAGCCAAGCCACTCCTCCTGCTTGTTCGTGAGGAAGTGGTCGAAGAGCTGTTCGCCGAGTGTCTCCGCGACGAGCTCCGACTCCTCAGTCAGCGAAATCGCCTCATCGAGGTTCATCGGCAGGTTTTTGTAGCCGAGGACTTTCCGCTCGCGGTCGGAAAGATCCCGGAGGTCGCCCTCGATCTCGTCAGGAATCTCGTAGTTGTTCTCAATCCCCCGAAGCCCCGCCTCGAGTAGCAGCGCGTACACGAGATACGGGTTCGCGGCCGAGTCAATGCCGCGGTATTCGACGCGAGCCGAGCGCGACTTGTCGGGCTTGTAGGTCGGCACGCGCACGAGGGCCGAGGAGTTGTTGTGTCCCCAGCACACGTAGCTCGGCGCCTCGTCGCCGCCCCACAGGCGGCGGTAGGAGTTCACGTGCTGGCTCGTCACCGCGGTGATCTCGCGGGAGTGGTGCAGGAGGCCGGCGATGAACTGCTGGCCGGTGCGCGAGAGCTGGTGCTTCGCCCCCGCCTCGTGGAAGACGTTGGTTGCCCCCTCGAATAGCGACATGTGGGTGTGCATCCCCGAGCCGGGCCACTTCGAGTGCGGCTTCGGCATGAACGTCGCATGGATGTTCTGCTCGGCGGCCGCCTCCTCGATCACGGTCCGGAAGGTAATGACGTTGTCGGCCATGGTTAGCGCATCCGCGTACCGCAGGTCGATCTCGTTCTGGCCCGGGCCCGCCTCGTGATGGCTGAACTCGACCGAGATGCCGAGCTCCTCGAGCAGTCGCACCGAACGTCGGCGGAAGAGATCAACGATGTCGCCCGGCACGTGGTCGAAGTAGCCCGCACGGTCGACCGGTTCCAGCCCATTCGGCCCGGGAGTGCGCGACTTCAAGAGGTAGAACTCGATCTCGGGGTGGATATAAAACGTGAATCCGAGGTCTCGGGCGCGGTCGAGGGTGCGGCGCAGCACCTGGCGGGGGTCGGCGGCCGCGGGCTGGCCATCCGGCGTCGTGATATCGCAGAACATGCGCGCCGTCTCGTCGTCGCCGTGCCACGGCAGGACTTGGAAGGTTGAGGGGTCGGGATGCAGGAGCATGTCGGCCTCGGTGCGACGCGTGAGGCCCTCGATCGCGGAGCCGTCGAAGCCCACGCCTTCGTTGAACGCGCCCTCGACCTCGGCAGGCGCGAGCGCGATCGACTTCAGCTTGCCGAGCACATCCGTAAACCACAGGCGGATGAACTTAATCCCGCGATCACTGATGGTTTGCAGCACATAGTCCTGTTGCTTATTCATCGATGCGCTCCTATTCGTCGAGGTGTCTCCAGGCTACCGGCGCGCATCCCTAGAATGTCTCTATGACTGACACCCCAGCAGTAAAGAGAGTGCGCACGCGTCACTTCGCCCAGGCCAAGCGCGACGGCCACAAGATCTCCGGCCTCACGGCCTACGACGCGGCCAGCGCCAAGGTGTTTGACCAGGCCGGCATCGACTTCGTGCTGATCGGCGACTCGGCCGCCAACGTGATGCTCGGCTACGACACGACGCTGCCCATCAAGGTGGATGAGCTCATCACGATGTCGCGTTCGGTCGTGCGAGCGGTGGAACGCGCGTTCGTCATCGCGGACCTCCCCTTCGGCAGCTACGAGGTATCGCCGGAGCAGGCGCTCGAGACCTCGATTCGGTTCATGAAGGAATCCGAGGCGCACGCCGTCAAGCTCGAGGGCGGGGTGCGGGTCGAGTCGCACATTCGTCGCATCACCGAGTCGGGCATCCCCGTCTGCGCGCACATCGGGTTCACGCCGCAGTCTGAGCACAATCTCGGCGGACACATCATTCAGGGCCGCGGGGATGGCGCGGAGCAGCTCCTCGAGGATGCGCGAGCGATCGAGCGCGCGGGCGCCTTCATGGTCGTGCTTGAGATGGTGCCCTCGGACGTCGCGGCCCGAGTCACGGAAGAACTCTCGATCCCCACGATCAGTGTGGGCGCCGGGCCGCACTGCGACGGCCAGCTCACCGTCTGGACCGACACCTTCGGCTACGGCCAGGGCCGCCGACCGAAGTTCGTTCGCCAGTATGCCGACCTCGCCGGCGTGCTCCGGGATGCGACCAAGCAGTACATCGACGACATTCAGTCGGGCGCGTACCCGAGCGAGGCGGAGTCCTACGAAAACACGCACCCCGACGGTAAGTCGCCTTTCGGGCCATAGTCGCCTGACGGTGCTGAATCGCCTGACGAAGCTTAGTCGCCGTCGGCCTCGGCCTGCGCTTCTTCCTCGGCCCACTTTCGGGCGTTCTCGGCCAGCTTCTCGTTCGCGTGGGCAGCCGCCTCCGCGGTCGGGAACGGGCCGAGGCGCTCGGAAGCGATGGACTGCTTCCCCTTCTCGACCTCACCGGTGCGGGTGTTAAACCAGAATTCGTCTTCACGCTTGTCAGTCATAGACTCGAGGGTATGCCGAAAAACCCAGAAACTGGTCTGCTCGTTCCCGGAACTGTCACGCCGATGCGCCCCGTGCCGGCGCACATCGCGCGCCCGGAATACGTTGGCAAGGCCAACCCGAACGAACCGGACGGGACCGGCGACCTGTACACCGAGGAAGAAATCGGGCGCGTCCGCCACGCGAGCCGGATTGCGGCCGCGTGCATGGAACACCTCGAGCAGTTCGTCAAGCCCGGCGTGACGACCGAACAGCTCGATATCCACGCCCACGAGTTCCTGGTACAGCACGACGCCTACCCGTCGACGCTCGGCTATCGCGGCTTCACGAAGTCCTCCTGCACGTCGCTCAACGAGGTCATCTGCCACGGGATCCCCGATTCCACGGTGCTCGAAGACGGCGACATCTTGAACATCGACGTCACGGCGTTCGCCGAGGGGATGCACGGCGACACGAACCGTATGTACCTCGTAGGCGACGTCGACGAGGAGTCGAGGCTCCTCGTCGAGCGTTCGCACGAGGCGATGATGCGTGGCATCAAGGCAGCGAAACCGGGCCGCGAGGTGAACGTCATCGGTCGCGTGATCGAAAAGTACGCCGGTCGCTTCGGCTACGAATCGGTGCACGACTACACCGGACACGGCGTCGGCCGAGCCTTCCACTCCGGCCTCATCATCCCCCACTATGACGCGCCGCACTTCAAGGACGTCATCCAGCCCGGCATGATCTTCACCGTCGAGCCGATGCTCGTCACCGGCTCGCAAGACTGGGACCAGTGGGACGACGGCTGGACGGTCGTCACGAAGGACGGCTCGCGCTGCGCCCAGTTCGAGCACACGATCCTCATCACCGAGGACGGCTACGAGATCCTCACGCTGCCGCCCTCGCAGCTCTAATTTCATTCACGAACGCAATCTAGGCTCTTGCGTATGGCGAAGAAGCAGGACCGTTACGCGGTAGGGATCGATATCGGGGGCACCGGAATTAAGGGTGCGCTCGTCGACCTGAAAAAGGGAGCGCTCGTCGGCGAGCGCAAGAAGGTGAAGACGCCAGAGGGCGCACCGATCGATGCGGTGAAGGCCGCGGTTCGGACGGTCTACGACGAGATTCTCGGTCAGCCGGAGGCCGAAGGGATCGACCCGCTCGTCGGCCTCTGCATGCCATCGGTGATCCGCCGCGGGGTCGCGTGGACCGCCGCGAATATCGCACAGGAGTGGGTGGGCTTCGATGCCCGCACCGCGTTCTCCGAGGTTATTGGCAAGAACGTTTCGCTGATGAACGACGCAGATGCGGCAGGTTACGGCGAGGTGCGCTACGGCGAGGCCGCGGACAACGTCGGTTCGGTGCTCGTGCTCACCCTTGGCACGGGTATCGGCTCTGCGCTCATCCACGACGGCCGGCTCTACCCGAACACCGAGCTCGGACACATGGAGCTCGACGGCCACGAGGACTACGAGAAGTTCGCCTCGGCGAAGGTGCGCGAACGCGAGGAGCTCAGTTTCGAGGAGTGGGGCCGGCGGCTCTCGGCCTACTTCCAAAAGCTCCAGGTTCTGCTGCAACCGGATGAATTCATCATTTCGGGTGGGATCTCGAAGCAGGCGGATGATTTCATCCACCTCATCGAGGTAGACACGCCGGTGAAGGTCGCGAAGCTCAAGAACAACGCGGGGATCATCGGTGCGGCGCTCCTCGCCGTCGAGCGCTGGGACTAGCACTGGGACCGGCGCCTAGTGTGACCCTTAGTGTGGCGTAGAATTGCAAGGATGAATGGGTCGGCCAGACGGTCGCGCGCCGCGTAAGCGGCCCGAGGAACGTCCGGGCTCCATAGAGCAGGATGGTGGATAACGTCCACCCGGGGTAACCCGCGAGCCAGTGCAACAGAAAGCAAACCGCCCGCAAGGGTAAGGGTGAAAGGGTGGGGTAAGAGCCCACCGAACGTCCGGTGACGGACGTTGCATGGTAAACCTCATCCGGAGCAAGGCCAACAGGGAACGTCGACGCTGCTCGCCGAGTTCCCGGGTGTGCTGCTAGAGCGGCGCGGTAACGCGTCGCCGAGATAGATGGCCGTCACGGCATAGCCGTACAGAACCCGGCGTATCGGCCGGCCCACTCATCCCGGTTCGATACGGCGCTGCGCGCCTACTCACCGGTCGGTGGCCGAGTAGCGCAGCGCATCGAGGCCTAGAACAGACCCAGAGCCTCGTCCGGAACCGGACCGCGGTACTGCTCCGGGTGATCCATGGCCAGGTTGGCCGCGGCATCCGCCCGCTTGTTTTCGGCACGCGGAATCCACGTGAATGTGACCGGGTTCTTCCCGATGAGCTCCCGCGCGGTCGCGGCGAGCTTCTGCATGTCCGGGTGCTTGATCTTCCAGCGACCCGACATCTGCTCAACGACGAGCTTCGAATCCATCCGCACATCCACGCTCGCCTGCGGATCGCGCGCGAATGCGGCTTCGAGGCCGATCACGAGCCCCGTGTATTCCGCGACGTTATTGGTGCACCTGCCGAGCGAGCGCGGAATGGTCTCGAGCACCTCACCGGTCGCGCCGTCAATCAGGATCGAGCCGGAACCGCCAGGCCCCGGGTTTCCGCGCGAGCCGCCGTCCGCCTCAACGATGAAGGTTGCCACTAAATCGCCGACCTTTCCGTGCGCACCAGAATGGCGTCCGTGTCCGGGCAGAACACGATCTCATCCGCCGGCGCCTTCGCGATGCGCGCGAGGTCGGCCATCTCGATGGTCTCCTGCGAGGCCGTCGATACCTTGCCGACGAGTTCGGCCGCGCCGATGCCGCCGCGCTTGCGACGGTCCTCGTAGAGCGCGACGAGGTCGGCGGGGAGCCCGTCGACGAGCGTCTTGCGGTCGGCAGCGATTTCCTTCGCCTCCGTGCGAAGGTTCTCTCGAGCGAGGTCGCGGCGCTCCAAGAGGTCGGCCGCGAGGGTCTCAATTTCTCGCATCGAGGCGAGCCTCTCGGCGTGCGCCGCGGTCAGTGCTTCGACGCGCTCGAGCTGCTCGAGTTCCTGATCGTCCAGGGTCTCCTGGCGCCGCGCGATCGTCGCGAGCTCGGCCTGGAGCGCCGCGATGTCCTTCGTCGACGACGCGTGCTGCAGCCGGTCCTCGTCACGCTTGCGACGCTCCGCGACCATCCTCGAATCGTCCTGGATCGTCTTGAGCTCGGACTGCGCATCCTCGAGCTCGCCGAGCGCCTTCGCCGACGCGGCCCGACGGTCGCGGCGGTCCTGCTCGATCTCCACCAGGTGGAGCTGCTCTGGCATGTTCTTCGCGAGATGTTGGAGCCGCGCCTGGCGGGCATCCACCTGCGCTAATTCGAGCAGGCGCAGCTGCTCTTTCGGGTGTGCCTTCATAGTCCTATTCTGTCTCCCCTACCGGGGCTGTTCGATCTGCCACGACCAGGGGTCCGTGTTTTGCGTAGAAACCCGCACGTCAATTTCCGGATGTGCCTCGCGAACCCGCATCGCCGCGCCCTCGAGCCAGAGGAACTCGCTCGCGAAATGTGCCGTGTCGACGAGGGCGGGCTTGCCGCCATTGAGCCTGGCCTGCTCGCGGGCCTCGGAGGCCGGGTGGTGCCGCAGATCGCTCGTGAGGTAAACATCCGCGCCCGTCACGAGCGGGTGGCTCAAGAACGAATCGCCCGCTCCCGAACAGCACGCGACGCGCTGCACGAGCATGTCTGGGTCGCCGGCGACGCGCACCCCGCCCGCCGTGGCGGGGAAGAGCTCGGCGACGCGGTCAGCGAACTCGCGCAGCGTTACGGCCTCGGGCAACTCCCCCACGAGCCCGATCCCGCGCTCTGGCTGGTCAGCGAGCGGTTCGAAGGGGATGCGGTGCTCCGCGCCCTGGGGCACGCCCAGTAGGTCGAAGATCGTTCCGGTTGGCCCTGTCTCGACGACGTCCGCGTTCGTGTGCGCGGAATGCAGGGCACAGCCACCGCGGATGAGCCGTGCGAGGAGTGCGCCCTTGTAGCGGTCCTCGGCGATAGAGGTCACGCCGCGCAGGAGGAGCGGATGGTGCGTGAAGAGCAGCTGGGCACCCCAGCCGAGCGCCTCATCTACTGTCGCGGCCACCGGGTCGACGGCGAAAAGGATGCGTTCGACCGGCGCGTCCGGATCCCCCGACGCCGTGCCCACCGAGTCCCAGGACTCCGCGCCCCGCGTCGGGTAGAGCGACTCGATTGTCGATTGCACATCACGCAGCGTGGTCATGCAGCAACCCTACCGGTGACGAGCCGAGCGCCCGCGAAGTAGGCTGTGCTGATGGGTGCCGCGCCGGTTGACGTCCGAGCCCAGCCCGAATTACGCATCCGAAACGCATCCCAACTCGAAAGTATTGCCCTCGTGACTTCACCTCTCGAACAGGCCGCCGCTCGCATCGTCGAAATCCCGGACTACCCCGAGCCCGGGGTGATCTTTCGGGATGTCATGCCGCTGCTCAGTGACGCGGAGTGCCTCCGCACGGTGGTGACCGCGATGCTCGAGCCGTGGGGCGGCAAGTTTGACGTCGTGGCCGGAATCGAAGCTCGAGGCTTCCTTCTCGCGGGTGCGGCCGCGACGCTCGCGAATGTTGGGCTCGTGCCCATCCGCAAGGCAGGAAAACTCCCGCGACCCGCCGCATCCGTGACCTACACGCTCGAGTACGGCACCGCCGAGATCGAGATTCAGGACGATATTGCCCCCGGCACGCGCGTGCTGCTGATGGATGACGTGCTCGCGACGGGCGGTACGCTCGGCGCCGCGGTCGAACTCGTGCGGAAGATCGGGGCCGAACCGATCGGATCGACCGTGCTCATGGAGCTCACGGAGCTTGGTGGGCGGGCGGTCGTGGGCGACGCGCATGACGTGCGCAGCCTGTTCGTGAATTAATCTGCGACTCGCCCGAACTCTCCGAGAGTTGTGACGTCGTTTCAATGCAACAGGCATACACTTTCGACACGTAAGAGCGAAAGGAATCGCCTGATGGGAATTCAAGAACGCAAAGCAGCTATTGAATTGCTGGCACAGATCATCGTCGATATTGACGAGCGACTGAAGCGCCACACGATGGCGGAGGAAAAGGGCACTCCGACGACCTCGACGCGTTTGTCGCACGATCTCGTGGTGATGCGCGATCGCATCACGATGGTTACGGGCGAGCTCCTCGAGCCGGCTACGTCGGCGCACATCAGCCGAGTCCTCGATCGCATCACGCGACCCCGGTATGAGGACTTCCCCCACCATTACAAAGAGCTAGACGATCTGAAGAAGAAGCTGGAACTGATCGTGAGCTATCTGCGGGTTATTTCGAACCGCAAGGAGTTCGAAGGGCTCTGATTCAGCGTGAAGGTTCTCGTCTCGTCACTCAATCCAGTTTGGGCGACGAGACGAGTTGCTTTCCGTAGTCAGGGTTGCTTTCCGTAGTCGAGGCAACCGGACCAGGGTGACGTGATTCCGCGACGTCGAATCCTCGCAGCGAGTCGTATCGTCGGGGCATTAGAGTCGTCGAGGGACCTGAGCGTTCGAGGGAACTGAGGCATCGAGTGACCTGGGCGATCGAGGCAACTGGGAGCCGAGAAATGATCGAGGGAAAAATTGCGCTGGTAACCGGTGCGGCATCGGGAATCGGTCGGGCGATCGCACGCAACTTGCACGCATCCGGGGCACGGATCGTCGGCGTTGACCGCAACGAAGAAGGTCTCGCGGCGATCGCGGATGAACTCGGCGAGGGCACCGTCACCTACACGGTCGACCTCGCGAGCCACGACGCCATTCTTGCGATGCGTGACCAGCATGTCACCGAGGTTGGTCTCCCCGACATCATCGTGAACGCCGCGGGTTTCGATCGCGCCGAACCCTTCATGGAGAACGACCCGGCCCTGTGGGAGTCGCTCATCGACGTCAACTACCTCGGACCAGTTCGCCTGACTCACGCGTTTCTCCAACCTATCCTTGCCGCCGAGGCAACGGTAAAGATCATCAACATCTCCTCCGACGCCGGTCGGGTCGGCAGCATGGGCGAGACCGTGTATGCGGGCACCAAGGGTGCGATCATCGCGTTCACGAAGTCCCTCGCCCGAGAGATGGCCCGCCACGGCATCAACGTCAACTGCGTCGCGCCGGGCCCCACCGAGACGCCGCTCTTCGAGACGCTCCCGGAAAAGATCCGCACGGGTCTCATCAAAGCAATACCCTTCCGCCGCCTGGCACGCCCGGAAGAAATCGCGGCTGCGGTCCGCTTCTTCGTAGGTCCGGAATCTGACTACATCACCGGCCAGGTGCTGTCGGTCTCCGGCGGCCTGACGATGGCGGGTTAACGTTCGGCGCGCCAGGGCGTTCGTGACGAACCAGGATTGGGCTGACCCCTCTTTCTAGGTCCATTCGTTATGTGAGTCCAACACCCCGCGATCATGGGGAGAATGGATCACACGATGAGCAAGCAAAGAAAACGTCACACCCCGGAGCAAATCGTCCGGAAACTGGGGCAAGCCGACCGGCTCCTTGGCGAGGGCAATACCGTCGCCGATGCCTGCCGCGAGCTCGGCGTCACGGAGCAAACCTATTTTCGGTGGCGAAACCAGTACGGCGGCATGAAAGCCGAAGACGCGAAACGGTTGAAAGAACTCGAGAAGCAGAATGCGACCTTGAAACGGTTGCTCGCTGAGGCTGAGCTCGAGAAGGCCGCGCTCAAGGAGTTGGCTGAGGGAAACTTTTAGGCCCGGGTAGACGGCGTGCCGCGATCGCGCACCTGATTCGCACCCTGCAGATCAGTGAGCGTAGGGCGTGCCGTCTGGCCGGGCTTTCCCGCTCCGCCTGGCGGCGGCCACTCAAAGGTGATACTCCAGCAGATCCCGACCGGGCGCTTCGCGACTGGCTGCGGATGTTTGCGAAGAATCACCCGAGGTGGGGGTACCGTCGCGCGTATCACGATGCCCGCGGCGAGGGCTGGGACGTGAACCACAAGAAGGTGCAGCGTTTATGGCGTGAAGAAGGGCTCCGCGTGCCACAGAAGCGCAGGCGCAAGCGCATCGGGGCTTCAACTATCGAAGCGCCTGCCGCGACTGCGCCGGGCGTTGTCTGGGCGGTCGATTTCCAGTTCGATGTCGATGAGCGCGGCAAAGCGATCAAGATCTGCTCGATCGTAGACGAACACACCCGCGAATGTTTGGGCGGTCTCGTGGAGCGGTCGATCACCGCCGAGCGATTCATCCGGCATCTCGAGGAACTCGTCGCCGTACACGGGGCACCAATGGTGCTGCGCAGTGACAACGGGCCGGAGTTCATCTCCGACGCCGTAGCAGAGTGGGCAGGCACAAGAACCGGATTGTCGTACATTCCACCGGGCCAGCCCTGGCGCAACGGATATGTAGAGTCGTTCAACTCGAGGCTCCGTGACGAGTGCTTGAACATCAACAGTTTCTACTCGCTGCTTCATGCTCGGGTCGTGATCAGCGACTGGAAACACGAGTACAACCATGAGCGTCGGCATTCCTCGCTCGGATACCGGTCGCCGGTCGAGTACGCTCGATCTTGCACCCACCAGTTAGAAGAAATCGACTCGCATACTGAGCGGACCTAACAACGGGGGCGGCCCAGGATGCTTGAACGCCATGGCTCGAACGGCCTCTTCGAAAAGCACGATCTCCCGTCCAACCTGGGTCAATTCTCGCGATATGCTCGCCAGAACGAGCAATCTCGTTGCGAACGAGGAGAACAATTCCACACATGAAGCCGCCTGAAACAGCCGCTAATCCGGCGCTGAGCCCCTACCGGATCACCGGATGGATCCTGAGTTTCATCCTGACCATCGCACTCGCTGTTTCGGCGAATCTCCTCACCCCTGTGGCGGCCTTCGCCGCGACGGCTGACGAGTCCGGTGCCACTACTGACGCGGTCGCACCCGCAGACGAAGGCGCATCCCAGACCGGGACGGTAGAACCTGCCGGAACTGCGGAAGCAGTAGACCCGACCGAACCTGCTGGCACAGGCGATCCCGCTGTACCCGACACGACCGTTGATTCAGCAACCGTCGTGACCGAGTCGCCGGCACCGGTTAGCGGCGAAAACACCGAGCATTCGCCCGTGGAAGAACCGGAACCGCCGGTCGAAGAATCCTTCGCCACGACCTCTCCGACGGTTAGCGGAACGGCGGTCGTTGGATCGACGCTGACGGTCAGTCCAGGCGCGTGGAGTCCCGCAGCGGACTTCAGTTATCAATGGCTCCGGGGCGGAGTCGAAATCGCGGGTGCCGTCAACTCCACATACAAACTCGTTGCAGCCGATTCGAACCAACAAATTTCAGTATCGGTGACCGGTACGCATCCTGGTTACACCACTGTGACGCTGGTGTCCTCCGCGGTTGGTCCCGTCACGCCAGGGACGCTGACGAAAACTACCCCGAAGATCACGGGCACGGTGCAGTCCGGCTCGACGCTGACTGCCACGGTGGGAACGTGGTCGGGTAGCCCGAAGCTGACGTATCAGTGGTTGCGCGGTGGCGTCGCCATCGCGGGCGCCACCAAGACGACGTACAAACTCACCTCCCTTGACGTCGGTAACACGATTACCTTCCGAGTGACCGCGTCCAAGACCGGGTACACCACAGTGTCGGCGTCCGCCGCGGTCAAGTGGAAGCTCACCGCTCCCACCCCCGTGATCTCGGGCACCACAACTGTCACACACACCCTCACGGCAAACCCGGGAACGTGGACGACGGGTACGACACGCAAGTACCAGTGGTACCGAAACGACGTGGCGATTTCCGGAGCGACGGGTTATACCTACAAGCTCACCGCGTCTGACGCTGGCAAGCAGATCAGCGTCAAGGTGACGGGATCGAAGACTGGCTACAACTCCGTCACCAAGACTTCGGCGAAGACTGTCGCGATCAAGAAGTCGACGCTGAAGACAAGTACGCCCACGATCACCGGCTACAAAGTCGTCACGCACACGCTGACAGCGAATCCCGGGACATGGTCATCGGGAACCACATTCAAATACCAGTGGTATCGCAACGATGCCGCGATTGCGGGAGCGACGAATTCGACCTACAAGCTCACCGCGTATGACGCGGGCAAGCAGATCAAAGTCAAGGTCACCGGCTCGAAATCTGGCTATAACACTGCAGCGAAGACCTCGGCGAAGACGATAGCGATCAAGAAGGCAACGCTCAAAAAGAGTACGCCGACTATTTCCGGGAGCAAGATCGTCACGTACACACTGACGGCAAACACCGGCACGTGGTCATCCGGCACCACATTCAAATACCAGTGGTACCGGAACGACGTCGCGATCTCCGGGGCGACCGGACCGAAGTACAAGCTCACTTCAGCGGATGCTGGCCAGCAGATCAAGGTGAAAGTAACCGGATCTAAGTCGGGTTACACGAGCGCCTCCGTGACGTCGGCGAAGACGACCACTGTTAAAGCGATGGTGTCGGGTTATGTGACGCCCGGCGCGTTCTGTAAGACCTCGCTCGCAGGGTCGTACGGCAAGACGAGTACTGGTGTGCTCATGAAATGCACGAAGACAACCACAGACACGCGGTACCGCTGGCGCAAGGCCTAGCCGAAGTGCCGTAACCGACGCACCAGTTGTGCCGGGTGATGCGCGGGCCTCCCTGCTGGGGGCTCGCGCATCACTATTTTGCCGACACAATGTGTGCGCGGCGAGCAAAGATGGCGGCACTGCCGGAAGACCCAGTGTCGACTTCCGTTGAGCCAGGGCATTCGTGACGAACCAGGGCGTTTGAACACCATGGCGCATCAGCAACTACCTGGTTCGTGACGTGTGCGCCCTGGCTCGCGCGTGCTGCACCCTGGTTTGCACGGCCGAGATTGTCCGACTCGGCACTGTGATGTCACCACGGAAAACGAATGAGCCGGGACACAAGCTGTCGCACATGTCCCGACTCATCACAACGTGCGCCCTGAGGGACTCGAACCCCCGACCCTCTCGGTGTAAACGAGATGCTCTAACCAACTGAGCTAAAGGCGCCAACGCGCTCTCCGCATCCAATGTGGCGCGGTGGGCAACTCGGATACTTTAGCACCGAATCGACGCCGCAACCAAATCAACCAGGGCTCTTTCAAAGTCCTGGATGAGGCGTGCGCGCGGCGTGGCCGCTTTTAACCGATGAGAACTCCTGTTAATCCGGTGGTTACCACAACCGTTGGAACACAGGAGTTCTCACATGTCATCATCGTTGATCGACCTGATTTGCGCCACCACCACTGCTCCGACCGACTTCGAGGCTGTCCCCGAAATCGATTTCGAGGCCCTCCGCAATCTCCTCGCGACCACCCCAGACCCACGCTCCCGACGCGGCTGCCGGTACGAATTCGCGGAACTCCTCAGCATCTTCGTGGCCGCGGTACTCTGCGGCGCAAAATCCCTCACCATGATCACCGAATGGGCCGCCCACCAAGCCCAAACCCGGCCGTTCCCATCAGGACGAACCCCCTCCCTCGCCACGATGCACCGCGTCGCGACCAGCGCCGACCCGGTCTGGCTCGACGAACACTTAGGCGCGTGGACCCGCAACCAGCACTCCGTCACCAGCAAGGTCGTCGCCATCGACGGCAAAGAAGTCCGCGGCGCGAAACACGCCAACGGGCAACGCGTGTTCCTGATGGCCGCGTTCGATCACGGTACCGGCTGTGTGATCGAGCAAGAACCCATCCCGGAGAAAACGAACGAGATCCCGCACTTCCCGATCCTGCTCGCCAGGCTCGGTGACCTGCAGGGGATGATCGTCACTGCGGACGCGCTCCACACCCAAACATCCCACGCACACTGGTTACACGAGCACGGCGCACACTATGTCTTCACCGTGAAATCGAACCAGCGAGCACTGCGCGATCGGATCATGCAGCAGAACTGGGCCCACCACCAACCCGGCTTTCTCGACACCGAGAAGAAACACGGCAGGATCACTCGCTGGGAAGCGACCTGCCTGCCCGCCCCGACGCGAATCAGGTTCCCGCACGCGGCACAAACAATGCGATTGACGCGCGACCGCACCAACCCCCGCACCCGCGAGTCCACGCGCGAGCACGTGTTCGTGATCACCTCGCTGCCACCCGAACAGGCCAGCCCCGCCGCCCTAGCGAGCTACATTCGCGGGCATTGGGGTATCGAGAACCGGTTGCATTGGATCCGCGATACCGCCTACCGCGAAGATGCTTCCCAGGTCCGTACCGGCAACGCCGCGCACTTGATGGCCACGATCCGAAACCTAGCGATCACCGTGCACCGTTTGGCTGGCGCGACGAACATCACCGCGGCCCTGCGCCATGCTGGCACACGCCCGAACACGATCAGAACCATCACCGGACTTTGAAAGAGCCCTGCAAATCAACAGTCGCGATGCACGAGCGCGACGAGATCTAAACCCCGGCGGCCCACTCGAGCCCGTGCTCGTGCAATTCCATTGGCCGTTGTTCGCCTTCGGCACAGGCCGCAGCGAGGATGCGCGACCCATCGGCTCGGATTGCCCAGGTGTGGCGACACGCCGTGCCCTTGTGACCGTCGAATGCGGCGCAGGTGCGCGCGATGTGGCCGTGCGGCCAGTGGTCGGAGATCCCGAGTAACACGCCCTCGGGGTCAACCTCGCGCAACCACGCGGCCAGTGTCGGCGCAGCGTCGCAAGACGCCACGAGTAGCTGCACGCCAAGCTGATCGGCGCGCTGTGCGAGTTTTACTAGTTCGCTCACCTCACTGCCGCAGACGGGAGTGAATGCGGCGGGAATGAATGCGAGCAGTCGGGGTGTACCGGGACCGAGTACGCGAATTCGGTCTCCCCGGTGTGTGGGGGCGTCGAGCGGCAAGTCTGCGGGGAGCGGGAGCGGAGTTGTCACGCACTCAGTCTTATCGCAATCTGGCGGGAAAGGGGAGAGATTTTCAGACCTCGCGGCCTGAGCAACCTTTCGGTCTGAAGTGACTAGGCTGGGGGTTGTGCTTGCGTTCGAAACCCGTGCGCGGCATTGCCCCTGCGCTCTAGAACAAGAAAGAGGTCAACATGGCGGTCAACATCCAGGATCCCTATTCCGAGGACCATGTCGACACCGACCCGCAAGAGACTGCGGAATGGAAAGCATCCCTCGACGCCGTAGTCGCTGAGCGAGGCACCACTCGAGCCCGCGAAATCATGCTTTCGCTGCTTGAGCGCTCGCGCGAACAACACTTGGGCGTACCGATGATCCCGGTCACGGACTACGTCAACTCCATTTCTGCCGACGAGGAGCCCGAGTTCCCCGGCGTCGAGAAGATCGAACGCACCTACCGCCGTTGGATCCGCTGGAACGCGGCCATGACGGTGCAGAACTCGCAGGACGCCGATATCGCGGTCGGTGGCCACATTTCTTCGTACGCGGCACAGTCGACCCTCTACGAGGTTGGCCTCAACCACTTCTTCAAGGGTTACGACCACCCAGATGGGCCAGACCAGGTCTACTTCCAGGGCCACGCCTCGCCCGGTAACTACGCCCGCGCCTACCTTGAGGGTCGCCTCACCGAGGACAACCTCAACGCGTTCCGCCAGGAAGCGTCGAAGGCACCCATCGGCCTTTCGTCTTACCCGCACCCGCGCCTGATGCAGGACTTCTGGCAGTTCCCGACCGTGTCGATGGGTCTCGGCCCGATGAACGCGATCTGGCAGGCCCAGACGAACAAGTACCTCACGAACCGCGGCATCAAGGATGTTTCGGGCTCGCACGTGTGGGCGTTCCTCGGTGACGGCGAGATGGATGAGCCGGAGTCGCGCGGTCAGCTGCAGTTTGCGGCAAACAACAACCTCGACAACCTCACCTTCGTCGTGAACTGTAACCTGCAGCGCCTCGACGGCCCGGTTCGCGGTAACGGCAAGATCATCCAGGAACTCGAGTCCTTCTTCCGCGGCGCCGGCTGGCACGTCATCAAGGTCGTCTGGGGCCGTGAGTGGGATGAGCTGCTCGCGCGTGACGAGCACAACGAGCTCGTCAAGCTCATGAACGAGACGCCCGACGGCGACTACCAGACGTACAAGGCCGAGTCGGGCAAGTTCGTGCGCGACAACTTCTTCGGCCGCAACCCGGAGACGCTCAAGCTTGTCGAGGACTACACCGACGACCAGATCTGGGGCCTCAAGCGCGGTGGCCACGACTACCGCAAGATGTATGCCGCATACAAGGCCGCGACCGAGCACAAGGGCCAGCCGACCGTCATCCTCGCGCACACGGTCAAGGGTTACGGCCTCGGTACGCACTTCGAGGGCCGCAACGCGACCCACCAGATGAAGAAGCTCACGCTCGAGGACCTCAAGACGTTCCGCGACAACCTGCAGATTCCGATCGCAGACAAGGACCTCGAGCGGGACCTCTACGACATCCCGTTCTACCGCCCGGACGAGAACAACGAGGCGCTGCAGTACATGCTCGAGCGTCGTCGTGAGCTCGGCGGCGCGGTACCCGAGCGTCGCTCGAAGTACACGCAGATCGAGCTGCCCGAGGACAAGGCTTACGCCCAGGTGAAGAAGGGCTCGGGTACGCAGGAAATCGCGACCACGATGGGCTTCGTCCGCCTCCTCAAGGACCTGATGCGCAGCGGCGAGTTCGGTCGCCGCGTCGTCCCGGTTATCCCGGACGAGGCTCGCACCTTCGGTCTCGACGCATTCTTCCCGACGGCGAAGATTTACAACCCGCACGGCCAGCACTACATGGCCGTCGACCGTGAGCTGCTGCTCGCGTACCGCGAGTCACCCCAAGGCCAGCTCATGCACGTTGGCATCAACGAGGGCGGCGCCGTCTCGGCGTTCACCGGCCTCGGTACCGCCTACTCGTCGCACGGCGAGATGATGGTGCCGTTCTACATGTTCTACTCGATGTTCGGCTTCCAGCGCACCGGCGACGGCTTCTGGGCCGCGGCCGACCAGCTGACCCGAGGCTTCATCATCGGCGCAACGGCGGGTCGCACCACGCTGACCGGTGAGGGCCTCCAGCACATGGACGGTCACTCGCACCTCATCGCGTGGACGAATCCGGCGATTCGTGCCTACGACCCAGCGTACGTGTACGAGATCGCGC
Source organism: Gulosibacter molinativorax (assembly GCF_003010915.2). Lineage (NCBI taxonomy): Bacteria > Bacillati > Actinomycetota > Actinomycetes > Micrococcales > Microbacteriaceae > Gulosibacter > Gulosibacter molinativorax. The sequence continues at coordinate 1,058,207 of NZ_CP028426.1, forward strand.
ACATCGTGAAGGCCGGTATCGAGCAGATGTACGGCGGGAACCACCCGGACCCGAACGTCATGTACTACATCACGATGTACAACGAACCGTACGTACAGCCGGCCGAGCCAGAGAACGTGGATGCGGAAGGCATTCTCAAGGGTCTCTACTACCTCCGCGCGCCTGAGCTCACCACTGGACCGGAAGTCCAGCTGCTCGCATCCGGTGTCGCAGTGCCGTGGGCACTCCACGCGCAGGAAATCCTCCGCGACGAGTGGGGCGTCTCGGCGCACGTCTGGTCGGTCACGAGCTGGGCGGAGCTTCGTCGCGACGCGCTCGCTGCCGAGGAGCACAACTGGACCAAGCCGAACGAGGCAGAGGTCACGCCGTACCTGTCGAACAAGCTCTCGGCTTCAAAGGGTGTGTTCCTTGGTGTGAGTGACTACAACCACTCGCTGCCCGACATGATACGCAAGTGGGTACCGGGTGACTACGTCACCCTCGGCGCCGACGACTTCGGCATCTCGGACACTCGCGCGGCGGCACGTCGCTACTACAAGATCGACGCACACTCGATCGTGGTTCGTGCGCTTTACGAGCTCGCTCGCCGTGGTGAGATTGACCGCTCGGTAGTGCAGCAGGCGATAGACAAGTACGACCTGCACACCGCTAGCGCCGGCATCTCGGGCAACGCAGGCGGCGACGCCTAGCCCGAGAACCATTCACGAATCCGACCGAGAAAGGCACGGCTCCGCCGTTCCCATTTATGAGCGACACAACCGATCGTCAACGCGCAGTGGCTTGGCTTCGCAGCATTACCGGTGATCTTTCGACCACCGTTCTGAAGCGGATGGAACAGACCTTGCCTTGGTTTGCAGACATGCCACCGGGTCGGCGATCGGCTGTGGCGCTCGTAGCGCAGTCGGGCATCTCGGCGTTCGTGAATTCCTTTGAGGACAGCACGCTCGCTCCCTGGACGGCGAAGGACGTTTTCGACTCCGCCCCCAGGGAGCTGCTGCGGTCCGTGAGCTTGCAGCAGACACTGCAGCTCGTCCATGTGGTCGTCGACGTCTTCGAGGAGCGGACCGCATCCGCTCCCGCCGAAATTCGAGAGGGCGTGCTGCGCTATTCGCGCGACGTCGCTTTCGCCGCCGCCGATGTGTACGCGCGCGCGGCCGAGCAGCGGGGGCTGTGGGATGCGCGGCTCGAGGCGCTCGTCGTCGATTCGATCCTGACGGGTGAGAACGACACCGAGCTTCCGAGCCGCATCGCGGCCCTCGGTTGGAGCGGCCACGGTGAGACGGCGGTGTTGGTTGGACTCACGCCCAAGGTGGTTGAGGTCGATCAGCTGCGCCGCACCGCGCGCCACAAGCAGGCCGACCTCCTCGTCGGGGTGCAGGGCAATCGCCTCGTGCTCGTGATCGGCCGGGCCAAACAAAAGCCCGACCTAGAAGAAGAACCACCCACGTTCCTCGAAATCGCGCAGTCGCTCGAGTCGGGGTTCGGCCCCGGACGCTTGGTCCTCGGGCCCGAAGTCCCCTCGGTCGTCGAAGCATCGCGCAGCGCCCGTGCCGCGCTCGTCGGTTTCTCGGTCGCAGGTGCCTATCGCCGACTTGAGCGGCCCATCCTTGCCGATGACCTTCTGCCGGAGCGAGCTCTCGCTGGCGACCCGCTCGCGCGCAAGACGCTCGTGCAGCGCGTCTACACTCCCCTGGCCGACCACCAGTCGGACCTGCTCACGACGCTGTGGTGCTACCTTGACAACGGCCGGTCGCTCGAGGCGACCGCCCGCGAGCTGTTCGTCCACCCCAATACGGTGCGATATCGCCTCAAGCGCATCACCGAGATTATTGGCTGGGATGCGACCGGAGCTCGCGAATCTCTCGTCCTCCAGTGCGCCCTCATTTTGGGCCGCATCGCCGAGGGTCAGACCCAAGAACCACGCCGTCAGGTAAAGTCGCCTCGACGTCGTCCCTAACGCACTCCTACAAGGATTTTGCGTATTTCTATGTGTTTCCCCTCAAGACAAGGCCCGCGAGCCTGAGAAGATGGAGCTTATGACTGTCGTGACTTTCCCCGGTCAGGGGTCCCAGAAGCCCGGGTTCCTTGCCCCGTGGCTCGAAGACCAGGCCAGCCGAACCACCCTCGAGCAGCTCTCGGAGTCCTCCGGGATCGACCTCGTCGCACACGGCACGCAGTCTGACGCAGACACGATCCGGGACACCGCAGTCGCCCAGCCGCTGATCGTCGCCGCCGGCATTCTCACGTGGGATGCGCTGGTCGCCCGCCTCGGAAATCGCCTCGACGGCGTCGCCGTTGCGGGACACTCGGTTGGTGAAATCGCTGCCGCCTACGCCGCAGGCATATTCGACGCGGCGACCGCGATGCGCTTCGTGGTCAAGCGCTCGGGGCTCATGGCGAAGGATGCCGCGGCAGTCACGACGGGCATGTCTGCGGTCATCGGTGGCAGCGAGGGCGACGTCATCCAGCACCTCACGAACCTCGATCTCTCCCCCGCGAACTTCAACGGCGCTGGCCAGATCGTCGCAGCCGGCGAACCGACGCAGCTTGACGCGCTCCGTCTGGACCCGCCCGCCGGCGCTCGTGTGATCCCGCTCAAGGTTGCGGGCGCCTTCCACACCCGCTGGATGGCGGATGCGCAGGCCTCCCTCGCCGCGATCGAAGAAGAATTCGCGATTTCCAAGCCGATCCGACCGATCCACACGAACCGCGATGGCAGTGTCGTAAGCGACGGCGCAACCTACCGGCGCTACCTCGTCGAACAGGTCAACCGACCGGTCCACTGGGACCTCTGCATGACCGCGTTCGTCGAAGCCGGCTACACCGCGCTCATCGAGGCCGCACCCGCTGGCACCCTGGTCGGGCTGGCGAAGCGCGGCATGAAGGGCGTCCCGTCCGCGGCGCTGAACGTGCCCGCCGACATTGACGCCGCCTCTGAACTGTTTCCCGGCGCCTAATCTGACGCTCCTTCGAAAGGATTCCCAATCACTATGAGCGAAACCGCCGTGCTCCGACAGGCCGAGGGCACCAAGTTCACGCGAATCTACGGTTACGGCGCATTCCGCGGTCAGAACCTAGTCACGAATGACGAGCTTGCTGGCCCGATCGATTCCTCGGATGAGTGGATTCGGCAGCGCACCGGCATCATCACGCGTGCGCGGGCCGATCAGGACACCAACGTCATTGACATGGGCATCGCCGCAGGTAAGGAAGCGATCGAGGCCTCCGGCATCGAGCCCTCGCAGATCGGCGCCGTGCTCGTCGCGACCATCACGAACGTCGTCCAGACGCCCGCCGCTGCGACGCGAATTAGCGACGGGATCGGTGCCGGGCACGTGCCGGCATACGACCTCTCGGCCGGATGCGCCGGGTACTGTTACGCGATCACCCAGGCGGATGCGCTCATCCGCGCCGGCGTGGCCGAGTACGTCCTCGTGATCGGCACCGAGAAGCTGTCCGACGTGGTCGACCCCACCGACCGCTCGATTTCCTTCCTCCTTGGCGATGGAGCGGGCGCGGCAGTCGTTGGTCCCGCCGACGAGCCTGGCATCTCGGAGTCGGTGATCGGCTCGGACGGATCGAAGTGGGACGCCGTGGCGATGAACCATGAGCTGCAGGAGTTCCGCCGCGGTGAGGTCGAGTGGCCCACGCTGCGCCAGGACGGTCGCGCGGTCTTCCGCTGGGCCGTGTGGGAAATGGCAAAGGCTGCCCGCGAGGTGCTTGACAAGGCCGGTATCAAGGCATCCGATCTGGCGGCCTTCATCCCCCACCAGGCAAACATGCGCATCATCGACGAGTTCGCCAACCAGCTCGAGCTGCCGGAGAGCGTCGTCATCGCGCGTGACATTGCCGACACGGGAAACACGTCGTCCGCATCCATTCCGCTCGCGACGCACCGCTTGCTGAAGGAGCACCCCGAGCTTTCTGGCGGCCTCGCCCTACAAATCGGTTTCGGTGCCGGCCTCGCCTACGCGGCACAGGTCGTGCGGCTCCCCTAACCGTCCTAATCTGGCGGAATCGCGCTCGCATCTTGTTCGTTGCGCGCGGTCGCTGCCCAGAAGTTCCCCGACCGGCAATACAATTACTTTCGGTCATTGACTCAACCAAAAGGAGAAACCCCAAAATGGCACTTTCAAAGGACGAGATTCTCGCAGGCCTCGCCGAGCTCGTAAACGAGGAGACCGGTATCGCCAGCGACACGGTGACCGGCGACAAGTCCTTCACGGACGACCTCGACATTGACTCGATCTCGATGATGACCATCGTCGTGAACGCAGAAGAGAAGTTCGACGTGCAGATTCCGGACGCCGAGGTCGAAAACCTCAAGACCGTTCAGGACGCGGTGGACTACATCGCGAACGCGCAGGACGCCTAGCCTTTGCGGGTGTCGGGCGGCCCGCAATGAGCTGTCCGACACCCGTTTTGTCATCACCCCTAAGGAATAGATCTGTTAATGACCAAAAAGATCGTAGTTACGGGTCTCGGTGCGTTCTCACCCCTCGCGCCAACCGCACGCGGGACGTGGGAAGCCCTCCTCCGAGGCGAGTCAGGCGCCCGTACATTGGACGCGAGTCTCAACAAGTACGAGCTCGACCTCCCCGTAACCTTTGCCGCCACGGTGAAGGAACCTGTGTCCGACCACCTCGAGCGAGTAGTCGCGAAGAGGCTGGACCCCTCGAGCCAGTACGCGCTCATCTCGGCCCGCGAGGCATTCGCCGACGCCGGGCTCACCTCGGATGACGTGGACCCCGAGCGGTTGCTCGTGGACTGGGCCACCGGTATTGGTGGCATCTGGACGCTTCTGGATGCATGGGACACGCTGCGCGAGCGCGGCGCCCGCCGCGTCATGCCGCTCACGGTGCCAATGCTCATGCCGAATGGACCTGGCGCCGCGATTGGCATGGAACTCGGTGCCCGCGCCGGCATCCACACCGTCGTCTCGGCGTGTGCCTCGAGCACCGAGTCCATCTTTAACGCCTACCAGCATTTGCAGTCAGGCAATGTCGACGTCGTCATCGCCGGTGGTTCCGAGGCCGCGGTGCACCCGCTGCCCATCGCCGCATTCGCCGCGATGCAGGCGCTCTCGAAGCGCAACGACGACCCGGCTCACGCCTCGCGACCGTACGATGTCAACCGCGACGGCTTCGTGTTGGGTGAAGGCGCGGCCGCGCTCGTCCTCGAGACCGAGGAGCACGCACTGGCCCGCGGTGCACGCATCTACGCCGAGATCGCCGGCGGCGGCGTGACCGCGGATGCGTACCACATCACCGCTCCCGAGCCCGAGGGCGCTGGGGCATCCCGCGCGGTGCAGGCCTGCCTCGATGTTGCGGGTGCTCAGCCCGAAGACGTCGTGCACATTAACGCCCACGCCACGTCCACTCCTGTCGGTGACATCGCGGAGTACAACGCGTTCACGCGGGTATTCGGTGCGCACGTCGACTCGATTCCGGTGTCCGCCACGAAGGGATCAATCGGTCACCTGCTCGGCGGCGCTGGCGCCATGGAAGCGATGTTCACCGTGCTCGCATTGCACGAGGGAACGCTCCCTCCGACGATCAACCTCGAAGAGCAGGATCCGGAAATCGGCCTCGACGTCGTGACGGAGCCCCGGAAGATCGACGTCAAGCCCGGCGACATGGCGATCTCCACGTCCTTCGGCTTCGGCGGTCACAACGCCGTCCTTGGCATCCGGGCCTACTAGGCGCGGGTAGCCTCCCAGAGGTAATAGCCTCCGAGACGTCAAGAAGCGGGTCGGGCATCCAACAGGATGCGCGACCCGCTTCTTCGTGCGTACCGTCGAGGAGCTGACGGGTGTGGCTTAGGCGACCCGACGCCTAGCCAACCCGGTGCATCCACACCACCGGGCTTTCGTCGCCCGCGGTGCGGAAAGGCTCGAGCTCGTCATCCCAGGCCTGCCCGAGGGCAAGCGAAAGCTCCCGGTGCAGCTCGGTGGCGTTGCCCCCGCTGATCTCCATTGCGTAGCGGAGGCGTTCCTCGGGGATGACGACGTTGCCCGACATGTCAGTCTGGGCGTAGAAGATGCCGAGGCCCGGGGTATGCAGCCAGCGGCCACCATCCACGCCCGCGCTTGGGTCCTCGCTCACCTCGAAGCGCAGGTGTTCCCAGCCGCGCAGCTGCGACGCAATCGCCGCGCCGGTGCCCGCTGTCCCGTGCCAGGTGTATTCCGCGCGAACGGAACCCGGAATCACCGGCTGCGGTATCCACGGCAGTGATGCGGGCTCTCCAAGTGCGCGTCCTAGCCCCCATTCGACATGCTGGCATAGTGCGCGTGGTGCAGAGTGCACGTAAAGGACACCCTGGGTTTGTGGTGCTGCCATTTCTCCTCCAGTTTCACGGGTGGTACGTCTTCCCCTACGTCCATACGTGTGACTGAGGCCTTACGGCGACACCGTCGATTATTTAGTTCGACGATTGACTCGTTGTCACAGGAATTATGCCTGACATTAGTGCCTAATAACAAGCATGTGATTTAGCAATTCGGCGTGTTGGTAATTGCCTCTTATCTGGCTCTTTGTTTCGGCGGGAAATACAAACCGGGCCCGTCCTCAGCGATTACTGAGGTACGGGCCCGGCCTGCTAGGGCTGTGCGACCGCTAGTTCGGGAAGCGCACGAGGCCAAGCTCCGCCGGCGAACGCAGCAGCTTGTGGTCAGGGATCACCCGGACCGTGTATCCGAGCGTTCCGGGAACGCTCACCGGAATATCCATAACGAACTTGCCGGTTTCTACATCCGGCTGCATTTCGACCTTGCGCGGCTTAATGAATTCGCCATACTCGTCGGTGCGGCCAACAACCGCTTCCACCTTGACGTCTTCGGGAGAAAGCGAACCGAGTTCGACGGTTGCCTCGAGCTGCGCGTGACCGCCGGCCTGGGCCTCGCCCGTGACATTCTGAATGCCAGTGATCTCGACGTTGCCCCACGCATCCTTGACCTTGCCCTGCCACTGCGCGAACTCGCGAGCGTGCTCGAGGTTGTTGGCGTATCGGGAGCTGCGGCCAGCCGGCAGGTACAGCTCGGTCACGTAGTCGCGAACCATGCGCTCGGCGGCGACCTGCGGGGCGACGACCGACATCGAGTAGCGAATCTTCTCGACCCACGCCTGGGGCACGCCCTGCTCGTCGCGGTCGTAGAACATCGGCACGACCTCGTTCTCGAGGATGTCGTACAGCGCCTGCGACTCCCACTTGTCGCGCAGGCTTGCGTCCGCGTGCACCGCGCTCGGGATGGTCCAGCCCGCTTCGTCGTCGCGGAACTCGTCCCACCAGCCGTCGGAGATCGACAGGGTCAGGCAGCCGTTCATCACGGCCTTCATGCCAGACGTACCCGACGCCTCCTGGGGGCGGATCGGGTTGTTGAGCCACACATCCGAACCAGCGACGAGGAACTTCGCCATGGAGATGTTGTAGTCGGGGATGAAGATGATGCGGTCGCGGACGCCAGCCTCGTCGGCATAGCGCACGAGCTCCTGGAGGAGCTGCTTGCCGCCCATGTCGGCGGGGTGAGCCTTACCCGCAATGACGAACTGCACGGGGCGCTCCGGGTTCGTCAGGATGCGGCGCAGTCGCTCCGGGTTCTGCAGCATCAGCGTGAGGCGCTTGTACGTCGAGACGCGGCGGGCGAAGCCGATCGTGAGTGCATTCTCGTCGAGGATGTTCTTGGTCCAGCCAAGCTCCGCCTCCTGCGCGCCGCGGTTCTCCCACGACTCGAGCGAGAGCATCCGCGAGCGGGTAACGAGTTCTTTGCGGAGCTCGTTGCGCACGCGCCACAGCTCGGAGGAACCGATTGCATCCGGGGCGTTCCAGTGGTTCGCCGTGGTGAGGTCGCGGTTACCGCTCATGGCCGAGGTGATCGACTTCATCGGGCCACGAACCCACGTGCGGATGTGCACGCCGTTCGTGATCGAAGTGATCGGCACCTCGGATTCCTCGAAGTTCGGGTAGAGATCCTTGAACATCGAACGCGAGACGGCACCGTGCAACTTCGCGACACCGTTCGCATACTGCGCGAGGCGCAGACCGAGGTGAGCCATATTGAAGCGAGTCGGGTCGTCTTCCTTGCCGAGCTCGAGAGCGCGGGCGACCGGAACGCCGGGTGCCAGGCGCGAGTTACCCTGCTCATCGGCCTGCAGGTAGCGCTGCGCGAGCAGCATGTCGAAGCGGTCAATACCGGCGGGTACGGGAGTGTGCGTGGTGAAGAGGGTGGATGCGCGAACCACCGCGAGAGCGGTCTCAAAGGTCTCCCCCGCAACAATGAGCTGGCCCATGCGCTCGATTCCGGCGAAGCCGGCGTGGCCTTCGTTCATGTGGATGACGTCGGGCTCGTCGCGGCCGGTGATCTCGCAGAAGCGCTGCACGGCGCGCAGGCCCGCGACGCCTAGCACCAGCTCCTGCTTGATGCGGTGCTCAGCGTCGCCGCCGTAGAGGCGGTCCGTGATCACGCGGAAGTCGTCCGGGTTGGCGTCGATGTTCGTGTCGAGCAGCAGCAGCGGCACGCGACCGATGTCTGCCTTCCACACGGCGACCTTGACCTCGCGCTGCTCGGGGTAAAGCACACTAACGTGGAGGTGCTCGCCCTGTTCGTCGAGGACGGGGGTCACCGCGAGGTCCTCCGGGTAGTGCTCGGTGTAGTGCTCCTGCTGCCAGCCTTCGCGTGACAGGGTCTGCGTGAAGTAGCCGTACGTGTAGAGCAAGCCGACGCCGATGATCGGCACGCCGAGGTCTGAGGCCGACTTCATGTGGTCGCCGGCGAGCACACCGAGGCCGCCCGAGTAGATCGGCAGCGACTGGTGCACGCCGAACTCCATCGAGAAGTACGCGACGGTCGTCTTCGCATCTTCGCCACCCGAGGTCTGCTTCTTGAACCAGCGGTCCTGCTCGCAATACGACTCGAAGTCTTCGAGCTCGAGCTGCAGCCGGTGCAGGAAGTCCTTGTCCTGCTCAAGTTCGCGAACCTTCTCGGCTCGAAGCGACTTGATCATGGTGACGGGGTTGTGTCCGGTGGCGGACCAGAGAGCCGGGTCGATGCCGCGGAACAGGGCGTGCGCCTCATCCCGCCACGACCAGCGGAGGTTCATGGCGAGGGTCTGCAATGGCTGCAGTGCCTCGGGGAGAAGAGGGGTCACTTTAAGCGAGTCATATGCCTTCACTCGGCCAGACTACTCAAGGAAGTGAACACCTTGTTACGGCAGCATGGCCGCGCGTGGACCGGGACAATTTCGGATCCGTGTTCATTTATGGCTGCCCTGGCCCAAGTGCACAGATTCGCTCGGTTCACGCTAGACTTTCTTCGTTCCGGGGCGTTAGCTCAGCCGGTTAGAGCAGCGGACTCATAATCCGTCGGTCGCGGGTTCAAGCCCCGCACGCCCCACCAAACAATGGCCCCTCGCCTTCAACGGACGAAAGCGAGGGGCCATGAACACGCGGCCTAGCGTGCGTACAACGGGTCGCGTTCTTCGGCCCCGATATCCGCGCTCACGCCGAGGCCGGCCACCGTCGCGAAATAATCGCGCGGTGTCTCGGCCCGGCGGATGAGTTGGAAGCCGCCATCCTCTTCGAGTAGCACCTCGGCCGAGCGGAGCTTGCCGTTGTAGTTGTGGCCCATCGAGTGGCCGTGCGCGCCGGCGTCGTGAATCACCACGAGGTCGCCGAGCTCAATCGGCGGTAGCTTCCGATCGATCGCAAACTTGTCGTTGTTCTCGCACAGCGCGCCGGTGACGTCGTAGACCTCGGTCTCCGGCGCATCCTCACGCCCCGCCACGGTGATGTGGTGATAGGAGCCGTACATCGACGGGCGCATCAGGTTCGACGCCGAGGCATCGAGGCCGATGTAGTGCTTGTGGATGTTCTTCTCGTGAATCGCGGTCGCCACCAGCCAGCCGTTTGGGCCGGTGATAAACCGACCGAGTTCGGTGACGACCGCAACCTCGCCGAGTCCCGACGGCACGATCGTCTCGTTATACGCCGTCTCGACCTCCCGCCCGATTCGAGCGAGGTCCGCCCGAGGCTGGCCGGGCTCGTAGCCGATGCCGATGCCGCCCGAGAGGTTGACGAGGAAAAACTCGGCCCCGCAGGTCTCGTGCAATTCCACGGCCAGCTTGAAGAGCATCCGCGCGATCGTCGGGTAGTAGTCGCTATCGGTTGTGTTCGAGGACAGGAAGGTGTGAAGCCCGAACTGCTTCACGCCGAGTTCCTGCAGTCGGCGCACCGCGATTGGCATCTGTTCCGGGGTCATCCCGAACTTCGCCTCGGCGGGGTTGCCCATGACCTTCGTGCCGATCGAGAAGTCGCCGCCGGGGTTGTAGCGCAACGAGATTCGCTCGGGAATCCCACCGTGCTCCGCGAGGAAATCGATGTGCGAGATGTCGTCGAGGTTGATGATGACGTCGAGCTCACGCGCGAGCTCGAAATCCTCGGCCGGCGTCACGTTTGACGAGAACATGATCTCGTCGCCTCGGAAGCCAACCTCGTGCGCGAGCAGCAGCTCGGTGTAGGACGCGCAGTCGACCCCGCAGCCGAGGTCCTTCAGCAGGCGCAGGATGGACGGGTTCGGCGTGGCCTTGACCGCAAAGTATTCCATGAAGCCCGGGTTCCACTCGAACGCTTCCTGAAGCTCTCGGACGTTGCTCCGGATGCCCTTGGCGTCGTAGAGGTGGAACGGCGTGGGGACCTGCTCGGCGATGGTGCGGAGGGTGTCGAGTGAGGGTGGGGTGTGCGGCATCGTCTAGCTTTCGGATCGGATGAGGGTGGTGGAGTGGAGCGTCGGGACGAGCGACGAGATTCGGGCGACGGCCTCGAGCGTGTCCTCGTAGGTACCGAACGCGCTGAGGCGGAAGTGGTCTTCCCCCGCCGGTCCGAACCCGACGCCGGGCGTGCCGACGACCTGGGCCTCGTTCAACAGGACGTCAAAGAAGGCCCACGAGTCGAGGCCCGCGGGGCAGCGGAACCAGACGTACGGCGAGTCGACGCCGCCGACGGTGTCGATGCCCGCACCACGCAGTGCATCCCGGATGAGGCCAGCGTTTCGGAGGTAGTAGTCGATATCGGCCTGGACCTGCTCGCGGCCCGCCTCGCTGTACACGGCCTCGGCCCCGCGCTGCACGATGTAGGGCGTGCCGTTGAACTTCGTCGCGTGGCGGCGGCTCCACATCGCGTGCAGGGATGCGCCGTCTCGCGTCAGCGCCTTCGGCACCACGGTCCACGAGCAGCGCAGGCCGGTGAAACCAGCCGTCTTCGAGAAGGAACCGAACTCGATCGCGACCTCGTCGGCGCCCTCGATCTCGTAGATCGAGCGGGGCACGGTCGGGTCGGTGACGAAGGCGCGATAGGCGACATCGAACAGGATGATCGCATTGTTCTCGCGGGCCCAGGCGACCCAGCGCTCGAGGTCCGCGCGCGACAGCGACGTACCCGTCGGGTTGTTCGGCGAGCAGAGGTAGACGAGATCCACCGGAGCCTCCGGCAGCGCCGGCACGTAGCCGTTCTCCGCCGTGCACTCGAGGTAGGTAAGCTGCTCCCAGCGGCCGTCGACGAACTCGCCGAGGCGACCCGCCAGTGCGTTGGAGTCGACATAAACCGGGTAGACCGGATCGCTCACCGCGATCGTCGCATCCGCCGCGAAGAGTTCTTGCACACCCGCGGTGTCGGTCTTCGACCCGTCCCCCACGAAGATCTCGTCGGCGGCGATTGCCGTGCCGATCGGCGCATACTCCCCCGCAACGATCGCGTCGCGCAAGAACGCGTATCCCTGCTCTGGACCGTATCCGCGGAACGACTCACCGCTCGCCTGCTCGGCCACTGCATCGTGCAGCGCATCCACCACCGCGGGCGCGAGGGGCCTCGTCACGTCGCCGATGCCGAGTCGCAGGACTCGCTCGTCGGGATGCGCATCCTGATACGCGCTGACGCGCGCGGCGACCTCGCTAAACAGGTACGAGGGGGGAATGTTGCCGTAGTGCGGGTTGATCATGCAGTGGCTCCGTTCGGGGTCAAGAGATACCAATTGTCCACCCCGAGTGGTCGCGTGTCAACGGCGAGTGTCCGGCGTATGCGAAATTAGGCATACCTAAGTAGGCTGGTGAGATTGCCCCCGAAGCGAGGAAACCAGTGAATCAACGACCAGTGAATCAACGACCAGCACGCAAGCCGAAGCCGCAGACGATCCTCGAGGTGCTCCGCCGCGAACAGCTCACGCCCCACATGGTGCGCTTGTACCTCGGCGGCGAGAACTTCGCGAAGTTCCAGGCCAACGAATTCACCGACCCATATATCAAGCTCTACTTCGTCAACCCGGCGCTGGGGCTCGAGCCGCCCTACGACGTCGCCGCGCTGCGCGAGACGCTCGCGCCCGAAGATCTCCCCGTCACGCGCACGTACACCGTGCGGAAGGTCGACGCGGCCGAGGGCTCGATCGCCGTCGACTTCGTGATTCACGGCGAGGCGGGGCTTGCCGCACCCTGGGCCGCGAACGTCCAACCCGGCGAGCAAGTGGTGTTTGCTGGCCCCGGCGGTGGCTACGCGCCGGATGCGTCGGTCGACTGGCACCTTCTGGCCGGCGACGAATCGGCGCTGCCGGCCATCGCATCCGCCCTGGAGGTGATGCCCGGAGACGCGACTGGCGTCGCGATCATCGAGGTGGGCAGCGAGGCGGACGAGCAACCGATCGACACGCCCGCCGGCGTCGAGGTTCGCTGGGTGTACCGCGGCGAGGCAGAGCCGGGCACCTCGGATGTGCTGGTCGAGGCGGTGCGGGGCCTGGAGTGGCGAGACGGCCGCGTGCAGGTCTTCGCACACGGGGAACGCGAGGCGATCAAGCAGTTGCGCGACGTGTTCTTCAAGGAGCGCGGACTCGAGCGAGGCCAGGTCTCGATCTCTGGCTACTGGGCATACGGCAGCACCGAAGACAAGTTCCAGGCCGAGAAACGCGAACCGATCGGCCAGATTCTGCCGCCCACGGCATAGGATCCCTGCAGACACGAAAGAGAGACTCTATGGGTTCCGCCATTTGGAGCGCGTTGGCGGGATACAAGATCCTCCCAAAGATTGCCGGATGGCCGCAGATGCTGCTCGCGCTCTTTGCGCGCATCCCTGCGGCCATGGTGCCGCTCGGGACGATGGCGGCGATCTCGGCATCGACCGGATCGATTGCGACCGGTGGCCTCGCCACCGGGTTCGTCTCGCTCGCGACGGCGATCTTCTCGCCCCTGATCGGGCAATGGGTCGATCGCTTTGGCCAGCGACCCGTGCTCTCGATCATCGCGCCCATCAACGCAGTCGCGCTCGTGGGACTGTTCCTCGCGGCCCTCACCGCGCTAGGCGGTCCCGCGCTGTTCGCGCTGTGCGCGCTCGTGGGCGCCACGATGATCCCGATCGGCTCGTTCACGCGTGCACGCTGGAGCATGATCGCCGAGCATCCGCGCGACCTCTCGACCGCCTTCTCCTACGAGTCGACCGTCGACGAGCTCGTCTTCGTCCTCGGGCCCGCCTTCGTGGGAATTGCCGCTGCCGCAGCGGCGCCAGCCGCGCCGCTCGGCGTTGCCTCGGCGGTCGTGCTCCTCGCGGTAATCCCTTTCGCGCTGACCTCCCCCAAGCGCGTGCCCGCGCAGGTCTCGGTCGATGGCACGGCGGTCGGGCAGGATGCGCGCCCAAGCATCCTCACGACCCTCACCAAGGTCGCCCCGGCGCTCATCATCATGGCCTCGATCGGCACCTTTTTCGGGACGAGCCAGGCTGCGATTACCCAGCGCGCGACCGAGTTCGGCAACCCGGACGCCGCGGGCCTCGTCTACGCGCTCATGGGTGTCGGCTCGGCCGCGATGGCGCTGCTCGCCGTGGCGATTCCGGAGTCGGTCGGGCTGCCGGTTCGCGTGGTGATCGGCGGCGCGGGCATGGCGGTCTTCACGTTCCTCACGCTCGTCCAGGACAATCTCGCCTTGACCGGCGTGATGCTGCTCGTGAGCGGCCTCTTCCTCGGCCCCACGCTCGTGACGGCGTTCTCGGCCGCGGAGAAGCTCGCGCCGCGGGGCGGCATGTCGGTCGCGATGACCTCGCTGCAGGCCGCGATGACCGTTGGCGTGTCGATCGGATCGTCGATCGGCGGGGCCCTCGCACAGTCGTACGGGGACCCCGCCGCCTACTGGTTCGCGACCGCGATACCGCTCGTCGTCGTCCTGGTCGGAATCGCGCTTACGCGGAACCGACGAGCGACGAGCGCGTAGCGAGCAGCGCATCCGCCCAGCCCATGGCCAGCGCCGGGGCGAGGTCGCTGCCGCCTGCGTCATGGCGGCCGTATTCCCCGACGCGCTGCGCGCCGCGCGTACGGAGTGCCTCGTCGAGGATCTCGCTGCCGCGCGAATACGTGGTGTGGTAGCTGCGGTCGCCGAGCCCGAACACCGCGTACGTAAGGTCCGTCAGGTCGGGGCGCTCCGTCTCGAGCTGCTCGTGGAACGGGCGCACAGTGGTCGGCAGTTCGCCATCGCCGTAGGTCGAGCAGACGACCATGAGGAGGCGGTCGCGCTCGAGCTCGTCTGGGGTCAAGGATGCGAAGTCGACGACCCGCACGTCGTGACGGTTGGCGAGGTGGCCCGCGAGCTCCTCCGCGACGAGTTCGGCGTTGCCGGACTCGGTGCCGAACGCGATCGTGATGGGCTCGCCCTGCTCGCCAGCCTGCGCGACTTCCGAGCCGGATGCGTTCCGGTCCCGCGGGAGGCTTAGCGCCGACCCCGCGATGAGGCGAAGCTCGCGCTCATCCGTGATCTTGCCGCGGACGCGGCCCGGCTTTGCCTGGCGCGCCTCGTGTGCGTCGATGAGCAGCCAACCGTCATACGTCGTCGCCTTGGCGAGCGCGTGGCCGAGCGCCTTGCGGCCGGGCTTGCGTGCGGAACTACTGTCGGCCTCGTTCGTGAGATCCGCCACGATGACCTCGGCGAGCTCGCGCGAGTCGGTGCGCTGCGACGGGATCGTGCCGCGGGGGCCGCGTCGCGCCCAGCCGGCGACGTAGAGGCCGGGCTCGACCCGACCGGTCTCGCGGGCCTCGTCGCTGAGCGATACGAGCTCCTGCCCCGCCGCCGCGCGGAAGCCGATGGCGGTCACGATGCTGCTTGCCACGACCCGCTCGCGGCAGGTGCCGTCGCAGTGCGCGATCTCAAGTCCGGTCACGGAATCCATGCCCTCGACGCGGGCCGGTGAGTAGCCAAACCACCATTCGACGGTGACGCGCGGCTCGGCGGGCTGGTCGCGGCGAATCAGTTCAAGGATGAGCTCGGAGCGTACGTCGCCCGTGTCGGCTAGCGACTGCTCACTCACGCCGTGCACGACGTGGGCCACGCCCTCGAGCTCCGCAATTTCGCGCAGCATGACGGGGTCGAACTTCGCGAGAGCAGGAAGCGAGCGACCGATGGCGTGGATGACCTCGGTCTCGCCGAAGAGCGCCTCGCGGGCCTCATCGTCGATGTCGGAGCCCTCGAGCGCGGCCGCGTCGGCTGTCGCTAGACGAATCACGTCCATGGCCACGTTGCCGTGGCCGACGAGCGCGATGCTCCGGCCGAGGCTCTGGATTTCGCGGTCTTCGTGCACGTGTGCGTTCAGCAGGCGCGTGATGCGTCCGGCACCGACGACTCCCGCCAGGTCTCCCCCTGGAACGTCGAGTCGCGCATCCGCGTGCAGCCCGCCGGCGAGCACGACCGCGTCGAAGGCGCCGCGAAGCGAGTCGAGGCTGATGTCGCCCGAGTGGTCGCCCTTGGCGTCACCGATCTCGATGTTGCCGAGGAACTGCACGCCGTCTTTCTCGAACAGGCGGGCGAACTGGCTGGCCACATCCTTGGTGCCCTGGTGGTCGGCCGCGACGCCGTGCCGGACGAGTCCGTACGGGGTGGCGAGGCGGTCGATGACGTTGATCTCGGCGTCGGGCAGCTGGCGGCGCAGTGCCTGAGCGGTGTAGCAGCCAGACGGTCCCGAGCCAACGATCGCGATGCGCGCGGGGCCGTCGGCCGCGGGGTGCTGCGGTTCCTCGGGAGTCCAGAGCACCGGCATCTTTGACATGCCGCGGAAGACCCAGCCGCTTGCCTCGGCCGGGTTCGCCGGGTCGAGCTGGAGATCCGGCAGCCGGTCGAACAGGCGCGGCAGCGCGGTGCCGGCAACCTCTGCGCGAGCAACCCAGGCGCCCAGGCACACGTGCACGCCCTTCCCGAATGCGAGGTGTGTGCCTTCGCCGGAGCGCGTGACGTCGAAGCGTGCGGGATCCTGCCACTGGTTTTCGTCGCGGTTTGCGGCGAGCAGCGAGATACCGAGCTTCGCGCCCTCGGGCAGGTGCACGCCTTGCAGGACGACGTCTCGCTTCGTCTGGCGCGAGTACATTCCGATCGGCGCGACCCAACGGATAGCCTCGTCGAACGCGTTGTCCCACGTCGCCTCACCCGCGCGGATCAACTCGAGCTGCTCGGGATTCTGCAGCAGGCCCCAGGCCGCAACACCGATCGCGTCGCGCGGCTCGTTCAGCCCGCCGCCGATCGTCATCTTCACGTTCGCGCGTATCGACTCGATCGACATCTGGTAGTCGGGCAGGCGCAGCAGCGCCGAGAGCAGGCTGTCGTCCGGGTGCTCACGGTGCCACTCGATCATCTCGTCGAGGGCCGCGTCCACCTCGTTGTACGAGGCCTCGCCCTTGGCCCACACCACGGGGTCGTCCGCGTAGTTACCAGTCGCGGCGATCATCGTCGTCGACCAGCGCTGCAAGTCCTCCGGCGTCGCGTTGTGCAGGCCAATTACCGCGCGCAGGTTCTCGGCGACGAGGGGGGAGGCGAAGTCCCATACGAGGTCGGCGCCGGGGCCCTTTTCGATGAACTCGTCGAGGTAGCGCTCGGTGTTGCGCTCGAAGATCGGCGTCCAGGTGCGCTTCACGATGCCAGGGCGCAGCACCGGCTGCCACGCGCGGCGCTCGATGTAGTGCTCCGGGTCGTCCTTACGCAGCATCGAGTGCCCCATCGCCCGGATCATGAGCGAGCCCTCCTCGTTTGCCGAGAAGGTTTCCTGGTCGAGCTCGGTGTCGTGCACCGCATCGTAGGAGGTGACGAGGTAGCGGTTAATCGCCGGGACCCAGTGCACGCCGCCCTCGGCGCGCAGGCGCTCGAAGATCGGGAACGGGTCGGCGTAAAGCTCGGGGATCGTCACCCAGTCAGCGACGGGTGCGGGGCGGCCTGCAGTAGTCATGAGATCTCCTTTGATCACAAAAATCGGTGACGTTAGTTCGCGGCGAGGAACCAGATTGGTTCAAACTCGGCGCCGGCGGGATAGTTTTCGAAGAAGAGGTCCGAGCCGTCTTCGGTGAGTCGCGGCGCCGGGTAGCGCAGCGCATCCCCCGACTGTTCGCGGGCCGAGAGCTCGACGAGCGTGAGCCGCCCCTCAGGCATGAGGGAATCGGCGATCGAGAGGCTCGCGTGCTTGCCGTCGTCGATCAGCCGGATGCCGCCGATCGCGACGGCGAGCATCCCGCGGTGACCGGTGAACTGCACCGTCCCCGCGAACGTCGCGACGCGGCCCTCGTCGCCGTCGTGCGCATCCTGCAGCGGGAAAAAGAAGGCACCGTCCGGCAGCCGCTCGGCGCCGTCGAGCACGGTGATCTCACCGTCACTCATTGACTCGACGTAAGTCGAGAAGGTGGATTTCACAGCCCAGCAGAGTCCCGCCCGCTGGATCGGGGCGGGCAGCTGCGTCGCTGCCATTTGCGTGGTCATGAGCACTCCCTCGTAACTCGTATTGAGTCAAGGATGCGCCGCACCATTCCACGATGCAAATGGTTTTTCTGGGGCTAATTCCCCAAGATAACTGGGTTTACGGGCGGACCTGACCGTGGCCGTTCACGATCCACTTGGTGGTCGTCAGCTCCGCGAGACCCATCGGCCCTCGAGCGTGGAGTTTCTGCGTCGAGATGCCGAGTTCGGCTCCTAGGCCGAACATGCCACCGTCGGTGAACCGCGAGGACGCGTTGACCATGATTGCCGCGGCGTCGATCTCGTCGACGAACTGCTCGCTCGCGGCAAGCGACTCGGTGAGGATGACCTCGGTGTGGCCCGACGAGTAGGTGCGGATGTGCTCAATCGCCTCGTCGATCGAGGAGACTACCTTCACAGCGAGGTCGAGCGAGAGGTACTCCGTCTCCCAGTCGGTCTCGGTGGCGGATGCGATGCCAGCGCCGCCGGGGACGAGGTTGCGCGTGCGGTCATCGGCGTGCAAGTTCACGCTCGCCTCGGTGAGCGCGGCGTACGCGCGCGGGATGAACTCCTCAGCGACGTCCTCGTGCACCAGCAGCGTCTCGGCCGCGTTGCAGACGCCGACGCGCTGCGTCTTCGCGTTCATGACGATCGGCAGCGCCTTGTCGAGATCCGCCGAGGCGTCGACGTAGATGTGCACGTTGCCGGTGCCGGTCTCAATCACCGGCACGAGCGACTCGAGCACGACAGTCTGGATGAGCGCAGCACCACCGCGCGGCACGAGCACGTCCACAAGTCCGCGGGCGCGCATCAGCGCAACGCCGCCCTCGCGCCCGTACTCGTCGACGGTTTGCACGAGCTCGCGGGGCAGCCCCTGTGCCTCGAGGGTGTCCCCGATGATCTGCACGAGCTTGCGGTTCGACTCGAGCGCCGCCGAGCCACCGCGCAGGATGACCGCGTTGCCCGACTTCAGCGCGAGCGCCGCGGCGTCGACCGTGACGTTCGGCCGCGCCTCGTAAATCATGCCGACGACGCCCATCGGCACGCGCACCTGCTTGAGCTTGAGGCCGTTTTCGAGCGTCGAACCGCGGACGATCTCGCCGACCGGGTCCGGCAGGCCCGCGACCTCGCGCAGTGCGGATGCGATGCTCGCGACGCGCTCGGTCGTGAGCTCTAGCCGGTCGAGTAGTCCCGGCGTCAGGCCGCGTTCGCGACCGCGCTCCATGTCGAGCGTGTTTGCCGCGACGATCTCCTCAGCGCTTCCCACGAGCGCATCCGCGATCGCGTTCAGCAGGTCATTCTTAATGCCGCTCGTCGCGTTCTGCAGCGCGCGGGATGCGACCTTCGCACGTTTCGCAATCTCACGCACCTCGGCTTCGAGGGCGGGGTCGAGCGTGGCGTCGGCAGCAGTCTGGTTCGTCATGCCCCGAGTCTACTCGGGGCGTCTGCTTGCGCGCAGCCTCGCGGGCGACAACTCGCGGCCGCTAGTCCGCAATCGGCAGGCCGCCGCCGGTCACCACATCCGTGACCGTGTTGCGCACGAGGATGAGGTCGTCGCGGTGCACGATCGCGCGACCGTAGTCGTCGCCGAGCTCCTCGACCATGTCCTGCGTCGACCGTCCCAGCATCTGCGGCAGTTCTACCGAGTCGTAGCCGATCAGACCGTGGGCGACGAGCTCGCCGTCCTCCCCCACGATCTCGACGGGGTCGCCAGCGGCGAAGTCGCCACGCACCTCGCGGATGCCGGCGGCGAGGAGCGATGCCCCACGGTCGCGAAGAGCCCGCACGGCGCCCGGGTCGACGACCAGGCGACCGGTCATCTGCGCGGCGTGCTCGAGCCACACCTTGCGTCGCGCGCGGCGCTCGCTTGTCGCCGTGAACCAGGTGCCCACATCTTCTCCCTGGAGAGCCTGGGCGACGTCCTGCGCGCGAGTCAGCACGACCGGGATGCCCGTGACGGTCGCCATCTCGGCCGACTGCAGCTTCGTGATCATACCGCCGGTGCCGAACGAGGTGCCACGCCCGGTCACTTCAACCTCGGCGACCTCGGCCATGTCGTTCACAGTCGGGATGCGCTTCGCACCCGGCTGCTTCGGCGGCGCGTCGTAGAGACCATCGACGTCGGTCAGCAGCACGAGCGCATCCGCACCGACGAGCTGCGCGACGAGCGCCGCGAGTCGGTCGTTGTCGCCAAACCGGAGTTCGCTCGTCGCGAGGGCATCGTTCTCGTTCACGATCGGCACCGCGCCAAGGTCGAGGAGGCGCTCGAAGACCTGCACCGCGTGGCGATACCGCGAGCGGCGCACCGTGTCGCCCGCGGTCATGAGGATCTGCCCAACCTGGATGTCGTACGCGGCGAACGCGTCGGTATAGGTAGCCATGAGTGCTGACTGGCCTACAGCGGCAGCCGCCTGAGCGGAGGCGACATCACTCGGCCGATTCTCGAAGCCGAGCGGCATGAAGCCGGCCGCGATCGAGCCGGACGAAACCAAGACGATTTGCTTGCCCTTAAGTGCCTCCTCGGCCAGCACATCCACGAGCTTTCGAAGCGCCGGGATATTGAGTCGCCCATCCGGTCGGGTCAGCGATGAAGAGCCGATTTTCACGACGATTCGCTGCGCCAGCGGAAGCTGTTCTCGAGAGGAGATGGTGGGCGTCATGGGTTCTATTCTGCCGTGCCATCGTGTCTCGCCGCGAAGTTGCATCTTCGGACGGGCACACTAGAGGCATGATTGCTGCGTTTTCGATTGCACCGTCCGGCCCCGCCTCCGACCCGAGCGTCACCGCGGACGAGCCGGGCTCGTACCACAAGGCTGTTGCCGCCGCGCTCGAGGTGGTGCGCGCATCCGGCCTGCCGAACCAGACCGACGCGATGTTCACCACCATCGAGGGTGAGTGGGACGAGGTCATGGATGTGGTCAAGCGGGCGACCGAGGAGATCGGTCGCTACGGCTCACGAGTGTCGCTCGTGTTGAAGGCCGACATTCGGCCGGGACACTCCGGGGAGATTACTGGGAAAGTCGAGCGAGTCGAGGAAGAGCTTCGCCGTCGGCATTCCGGGAACTAGAATTAGGGGAGCATCCCTCCCCTTCTCCTTGGACTTCTCATGCGCGCGATCGAATCGACCGTTGAGATTGAACGGCCCGCTGCAGAGGTATTCGCATTCGTCAGCGATCAGCTGAACGCGCCCCGATGGCAGCAGGGGCTCGAGAGCGTGAAGCGGCTCACCCCAGGTCCTATCCGCGTCGGGAGCGAGCACGAATTCGTCCGCCAGTTCGGCGGGCGAACAGTTCGGGATCGCAACCGTTTTGTCGAGTACGTGCCGGGTGAGTATGTCCGATTCACGATGGGCAACGGTTCGATTTCGGGCGAAGCGTCCTACCGGGTGATTCCCACGGGTCCAGCACGTTGCCGGGTCGAGGCGACGCTGCGCTTCGACAAGCTCGGCTGGATGCGTCCCCTCGCGCCGATCCTTCGGCGCATCCTCGTCCGAGACACGCACCGCGACGATCTCACCCTAAAGCGTCTCCTCGAGGGCGGGCAGGGCGCTACTTCGGGTCGCGACGAACCGTCGGGATCGAGCCGGTAACGGCCTCCACGACGTTGTCGAGCGAGTCGTCCTGCTCGTTCCAGGAGTCGCGCGCGACGTCATCGCTCGATTCGCCGCGGTAGAGGCGCTCAAAGAGGTCCATCGTCGTGTCGATGTCGTGGGCCTGCACCATTCGCAGGCCCGTACGACCGAGCTCGTCGCGCTGTTCCGGCGTCATCTCAAGCACACGTTCAAGCTGTGCCCGGGCATCCTCGACATCGCCGGGCTGGAACAAGTAGCCGTTCTCGCCGTGGTGCACGAGGTGCGGCAGCGCCATCGCGTTCGCCGCGACGACCGGCAGGCCGGAGGCCATGGCCTCCATCGTCGCGATCGACTGCAGCTCGGCGATCGACGCGATCGCGAACACCGTCGAGTCCGAGTAAATGCGCCGCAGCTCCTCGTCCGTCACGTACCCGTGGAAGGTCGTGCGGCCGTCGACGCCGAGTTCCCGGCTGAGCCGCTCGAGGTTCTGTTTCTGGTCTCCCCCGCCGACAATGTCGAGCTGTGCCCCGAACTCGACCGGGAGCTTCGCGAACGCCTTGAGGAGCACGTCGATCTGCTTCTCGCCCGTGACGCGGCCCACGAACAGGATGCGCGGTGGTTTCTTCGCGCCAAACTTCGGGGTGTAGTCGCTCGCGCGGATGCCGCAGGAGATTGCGAGGACGCGGTCGAGGTTGCCGTTACGCTCGAGGAAGTCGGCGGCGCGACGCGTGGGCGTCGTGAGCGACGCGGTCGCATCGAAGGTCTTGTGGGCATCTCGCCACCAGATCTTGGAGCCGACGGCCTGGAGCGACTTCGGCAGCAGCGTGTGCTCGAGGATGTTCTCGAGCATCAGGTGGTTCGTGCCGATGATGCGGATCCCCCGCGGCGCTCCCTCGATCACGGCGGCGCGGCCAATGACGACGGCCGACTGGTAGTGGATCACGTCGGGCTTCACTTCGTCGAGCACGCGACGCACGTGTGCCCGGGCGCGCCACGGCTTCACGTAGCGCAGCCAGTCGTGCGGCCACCAGCGGTCCGACGGCAGCCGGTGCACGGTGATCGGGTGGCCGTCATAGACCTCGCGCCAGGTTCCGTGGCGACGGGATGCGGCGGGAGCGACGACGTGGACGTCATGCCCGCGACCGGCCATTTCACTCGCAAGATTGACGGTGAACTTCGCCGCACCGTTGACGTTGGGCGGGAACGTGTCCGCCGCGATCAAGAGGCGCAGGGGCTGTTCGTTCGAGTGCGGGTGAGGTTGGTCTGACAAAATCTCGATTTCCTCGGTTGGGACTGTGTCGGAGCGTGACGTGTCTCGCCGACGCCCCTAGCCTAGTTGCCTCGCCGCGTTCTGTTGGCGGAACATCCCGCAAACCGTGGTGGGGTTTTCCCCCAAACTATTGTTCTCGCGTCTCGATTTGGTTCGTCGAGACCCCGAGCGCGTGTCGTCGTGCGGCCCGGATTTCCTCATCGGTTTGGCTGCTCTCGAGGAGAAAGACGCCGCACACGGCAAGCGCGCCAAAAAGGATGAACAGGAGGTACGTGATTGCCGTCGCGCCGGCCACCTCGCCGAGGACGACGATACCGATCGTCACCGCGACGATCGGATCGACGACGGTGAGCCCGGCGATCACCATTTCGGTCGTGCCCGTGGCATACGCGGTTTGCACGAAGTATCCGCCGACGAGCAGTGTGAGCAGCAGCCCCGCCGCGCACAGCACCGTGTACGTGTCGATGCCGTCGGTCTGCAGCCGCGCCAGAATCACCTTCGCGAAGGTCGCGACGAACCCGTACAGCACACCGCCCGCGATGATGTAAAACAGGTTCCTGCCCCTGCGGTGCCGCAGGATCACGAACGCAATCCCGGTGAGTGCGACGGCGATGACCGCGATGACGAGCACCGTGATCACCTGCCGTTCGGTGACGCGCGCATCCGTCACCACGGTCGCCGCGACCAATACGAACCCCGCGATCCCGAGCACGCTCATCAGCACGGCGATAATCTTTCGCTTGCTCAGGCGATGCCTCGTCTGCCGTGCCGTGATCAGGGTCGTCACGATGAGTGACACGACACCGATTGGCTGCACGACAACAAGGGGCGCGAACATCAGCGCGCCGAGCTGGCACACGATCGCAATGCCGATGAGGAGCGTGCCAAAGACCCAGCTCGGCCGCCGCAGCAGCCGCCAAAACTGCCGCATCCCGAGCCCGCCCGAACTGTCGGAGCCGATGCCCGCATCCACCTTTGACACCCCGCGGTGCTGGAGCATCGCCGATACCGACATGAGCACGGCCCCGAGGATCGCGATCGGAATTCCGATCATCTGATAGGGCGTGAGCCCGACCGTCAGCTGCGCCTCAAGCGTGTTCAAGTTCGGAAAATCCACACAGCGGAGTCTACGGACGAAAGCGTCACGCCCGCTCCCGATACGCTTGGCGCATGACAATTCTGCCGATTCGCATCTATGGCGAACCCGTATTGCACGAAGTTGCCGAACCCGTTGGCGAGATCACCGAAGAGATCCGCACGCTCGTGAGCGACATGTACGAAACGATGGACCTCGCGCCCGGTGTCGGCCTCGCGGGACCCCAGGTCGGCGTGAACAAACGGCTGTTTACGTACTCGTGGGAAGACGAAGACGGCACGAAACTTCGCGGCGTGGCGATCGACCCGGAGCTGTGGATCTCCCCCGCCGAGCCGGAATCGCTCGAGGAGCTCGACTACGACGAGGAAGAGGGCTGCCTCTCGGTGCCAGGCGAGCGGTACACGCTTCGTCGCGCCGAACACGCGCTCCTGCGCGCCCGCGATATCGACGGGAAGCCGTACGAGCTGGAGGCATCGGGCTGGTTTGCACGCATCCTGCAGCACGAATTTGACCATCTCAACGGCATTCTCTACGTCGACCGGCTCGGTTTGACCAGCTGGAAGCAGGCGTTCAAGGTGATGAAGAAGAAGGGCTGGAATACGCCTGGCCAGAGCTGGCTGCCCGGCGTCGACAACCTCGAAGGCTAATCGCCGGTGCGCCGGTTGCCTGCCTACCAGTCGATCATGGGACGCTAGAGACGTGAACGAACAGACTGCCCCCGCCAACGCGACCTCGACGCGCACCCTCACCGCGCGCGGCCTCGTGTGGCGCGGCAGCTACGAGCACTTCGAGGCGCTCGCGACCGAGGCGGAGCTGTGGATGCAGCAGGACTGGGACTCGGCGCGCACGATTCACGAGGAGCGCCTGGCGGATGAGCTCGCGCAGTACCCCGTGACGCCTGGCGAGGTGGATGACCGGCGACAGTTCTCGAACATGCTCAATCGCGAGGATGCGAAGAACTGGGCGCGGCTGCGTTGGGAACTCGACGGTCCGCAGGACAAGGTGCGGGTGCAGGCGAGGGAGAGCCGCGACACCGAGCTCACGCTCACTGGTACCGCCGAGGAAGTCGCGCACTCGCTGCGAGACTCCGGGGCGATCCCGGTGAGCATCGACCTGCGCGGTCGCCTCGACGTGACCAAGCGCATCCTGATCGAATTTGATGAGGCGACCGGCTGCTCGCTGCAGGTGACCTCGGGCGACCGCGACTGGCGCAATCGGGCCTTCGAGGCGCTCGAGAAGCAGATGCGCGTCTCGCAGCCCGGCTGGCGATGGCTGTCGGGCCCGGTGGGCATCCTGCTGCGCCTGCTCGTGACGCTCCTCATTTTGCTTGCGCTGATTCCGGTGACCCGGGCGCTGCTGCCCGAGGTAGTCCACAGCGCGGTGGCGTACTACCTCGGGCTCGGTCTCATCATCGGCGCGCTCGTGTTCTTCTTCTTCGAGTGGCTCGCCCCGCGATTCTTGGTTACCGACAATGGCCGAACGCGCGTGCGGGTGACGGTGGCTTCGGTCTCCGCGGCGCTCATCATCGGCTTCCTCGGCGGCCTCGTGGTGAGCTTCATGCCCCTCTGGGCGTAGGGCAGCCGGAGGCTAGAGCTCGACGACCTCGAACTCGAGGAGGTCGGCGCCAGTTGCGACCGGCTTGCGCCCCGCCTGGTCACCGTGTGCCGCTGCTGCGCGGCCGTCGCGCCAGCGCTCGAAGTCCTCTCGGGTGGCCCACGTGGTCACCACGAAGTAACGCGACTCGCCCGCCGTCGGGCGCAGCAGCTGGAAACCCTCGAACCCCGGCTCTTGATCAACTGCCTGCTTGCGCGCCGCGAAGCGTGCCTCGAGCTCGGGACCCTGGCCTTCGGGGACGGAGATTGCGTTGATGACTACGACTGACATGTTCTCTGCCGTTCTTTCTGTATGGGTTGGGACAACCCCGCCATGCTATTCCTGACCCGCTGAGAGCCGGCCGGTCCGAAGAACTTCACCTCGTCGTTCATCTCCCGTTAATCGGGTGTGCCAGCGTGCCGAGGATGACTCGTCCGCTGTGGAAGGAACTCCTCGACCACCCGACGCAGGCGTTCGATCCGCAATCCGCGGGCCTGACGCTGATCGCGGGTGGTGGGGATGCTGCGCAGCGCTATGCTGTCCGTCGCTGGCTTGGCATTCGGGCGGGCGACAGTGCGGATGTGCAGGCAGCGATCGCGGTCATTCTCGCGGAGTCGTTCGGGGACCGGCGCGCGCTGGATGTGCTTGCTGAGGCGAGTCCAGAGCCGTACCCGGACCAGCTCTCCCGCTTCGACGGCTCCCTTGGTCCGGCGAGCCTGGTTGCCGAAGTGTTTGGGCCGCGCATCCTGGATGGTCTGCGCGCATACCTCGAGGACGAGGGCGACCTCCCGTTCGATCTGCTCGCGGCGGCGGGTCGGTTTCAGCTCGACGACAATGGTGAGATCTACCTTCCGATTCGCGGGGTCGCAATCAACCGCACATCCGGAACGCCAAGTGCGGGACTCGGGATGAGCTTCGCCGATCGCGCACTCGAGGTCGCGGCCCTCGCGACGCCCGATCGACGCCGTGTGCAACACACTGTGCTCGCGAGCTGGGGCATGGATCTCCCCGAGGGCGAGGCCCCAATGGAGGACTCCCGTCCGGGCTTCGCTCCGACCCGCTGGATCGCGACGAGCCACCTCGTTGCCGCCGTCAGTTCATGGCGCATTGCCGACCGGCTGATCTCGCTCGCGATGGAAGACGAGTACTGGCGCACGCCGACCACGGATGCGCGGGCATTCGTCGAGGCCCTGGCTGTTTCGCACGGCGATGCCGCGATGAATGCGCTACAGACCATCATCCTGTCAGACGTATCCGCATCGCAGGCCGCGCTCGCCGCGATGGAGCAGCGAACGGACCGCATCGAGGCGAACGCCGCCGACGCACGCACAGAAATCCGCGCGACGGCTGCCTCGCTCGTGGATGCCGGGCTCGTCCGGAAGCTACCGGACCTAGACTTCCTCGAGTCGCTCGTTTCTCACGTTGCGGTGCAGCGAGACAGGCGCGGGGATCTCGCCCAGCTCCTGCTCATTGCTGACGGGAGCGCCGCGCCACTGTGTCTCGTTGGGGAATTCGAGCCGCCCTATATCGATGCGGTGCGGGTAGCGACCGAACTCAGCGGGCAGCCGATTGGCTTCGACAATGCCTTCCTCGAGCCCGCGGAGGATCCAGACCACTGGTTCTTGCGCTTCAACCGCGCGGGCAACGCCGTCACGCGCAAGTTCGAGGCAACTTGCAACATGCTGCCCGTGGAACTACTTGAGTCGTTTCTTGTCGAAGCCACCGATCAGCTCGAGCGCAGCGACGGCCGACGCCTCATCCTGCTCGATCACGACGGTTTGGATGCGGTGGTCGGCTACGTCGATCCACCCGCGTGGGCAGCGTTCTCGGAGATCGCGCAAGGCCGTTGAGTGAATCGCGCAGCGATTTGTATCGAAACGACCTGGCCAACCCTCAGAACCAGACCTCCGCGAGCATCCTGAGCGACCGTTCGCGAAGCGCGGGATCGAACGCATACGTCGCGACGATGAGTTCGTCCGCGCCCGTCAACGCCACAAAGGCCTCGAGCTCGCGCTTGACCGTATCGCGCGAGCCGACCGCGCGATACCGCGCGTAGGCGCGATCCGCACCCTCCTCACGGCGCAGCTCTGCGGGGTCGACGGGCGGCTGGAGCCGACGGCGCTGCCCGCGCGCGTTGTCCATGACCCGCTGCATCGCCGTCGTGTACTGAAACTCCGCCTCGTCATCGGTCGGCGCAACGAACACGTTGATGCCGGCCATCACGCGCGGCGCGGTGAGGATCGCGGTCGGCGACTCCGTCGAGAAAGACCGTCTGTAGACGTCAATGATTTCGGGCGCATCCGCCGCGAGGAAGTGCGAGGCGAGCGAAAACGGCAGGCCGAGCTGCCCCGCGATCGAGGCACCGTTGACCGAAGAGCCGAGCACCCAGATCGGCACGTTGGTGCCTGCCGACATCGTCGAGAGGATCGGCTGGGAATGGGCCACACCATCCTCACCGAACCAACCCTGGAGGTCGTAGATGTTGGTGGCGAACTCCTGCGGCTCGCCCGAGGAGCGCGAGAGCGCCCGGGCGGTCATCGGGTCAGTTCCCGGCGCACGCCCGAGGCCGAGTTCGATCCGGTCACCGAAGCGCGTTGCGAGGGTGCCGTACTGCTCGGCCACCATGAGCGGCGAATGGTTCGGGAGCATCACTCCCCCGGACCCGACGCGGATCCGCTCGGTCTGCGACGCCGCCTCCGCCACGAGCAGCGCAGTCGCGCTCGACGCGACGCCCTCCGTGTTGTGGTGCTCCGCAAACCAGACGCGCTCGTAGCCAAGCGAGTCGGCGAGGCGGGCGGCCGACATGGATGCGTCGATCGCATCGCTAGGCATCTTGCCCTCCGAGATTGGTACGAGGTCGAGGATGCTCAGTGGGATCGCCATACAAGCGATCTTAGAACCTCACGCGCTAAAACCACAGGTCAGCGAGCAATTGCAGCGAGCGCTCGCGCACCTGCGGGTCGAACGCGTAGGTCACGGTGATGAGCTCATCCGCGCCGGTGCGGTCCACGAAGGCGTCGAGCTGCTTCCTGACCGTCTCAGGCGAACCGACCGCACTGACACGCAGCATTGGATGGTTCGGGACGACGCCCGGGGCGCTCGCGAGTTCCTTGGTCGGCGGCTGCAGCTTCTGCCGCTTCCCAGTCGCGATGCCCTGGAACATCTGCAGCACCGAGGTGAACTGGAGCTGCGCTTCCTCGTCGGTGTCGGCCACCATGACGTTGATGCCGGCCATGAGGCGCGGCTCTTCGAGTCGTGCGGTCGGCGACTCGGTTGTGAAGGCGTCGCGATAGACGGAGACGGCCTGGTCGATCTGGTCGGGCGCGAAGTGGCTCGCGAGCGAGAACGGCAGGCCGAGTTGGCCCGCGATCGACGCGCCATTCACCGTCGACCCGAGCACCCAGATCGGCACCTCGGTGCCCTGCGACACCGCCGAGGACACCGGAATCGTGTGCGCCTTTCCTTCGGGCCCAAACCAGCCCTGCAGGTCGTAAATGTTCCTCGCGAATTCTTGCGGCTCGCCAGAGGAACGCATCAGCGCGCGGGCGGTGAGCCCGTCGGTGCCGGGCGCACGCCCGAGCCCGAGGTCGATGCGGTCGCCGAAGATGTTGGCGAGCGTGCCGTACTGCTCGGCGACCATGAGCGGCGCGTGGTTGGGCAGCATCACGCCGCCCGAGCCGACCCGGATGCGCTCGGTCTGGGCGGCCGCACGCTCGATCAGCAGCGATGTTGCGCTCGAGGCGACGCCGTCCGTGTTGTGGTGCTCCGCAAACCAGACGCGCTCGTACCCGAGCGTGTCCGCGAGCCGCGCCGCGGACATCGCCGCCTCGATCGCATCCTTCGCCGTCGAACCTTCCGAGATTGATACCAGGTCAAGGATGCTGAGGGGTACGCGCACGGTCGCTCTTTCGTTTCGCAGGCAGGGTCTTCCTGAGACAACCGGGGAACGCGCGCCGATATTCCCGACAGGTGACGTGCATCCGGCTCGAAGGCGCGCCGATGGGCCGATACCCTAGTGGCTGGACGACCAGACCCCTCGAAAGGCGCCCATGCCCTCGCTCCCCTCACGTTTGCTGCGAGGCCTCATTGACCTCATTCGCGGTGCGCTCATCGGCATCGTCGAGATCATTCCAGGCGTGAGTGGCGGCACGATCGCGCTGATTGTCGGTGTGTACGAGCGCCTGATCGACTCTGCGAGTGAGCTCGTCCGTGGCATCGTGCACCTCGTGATCGACCCGCTTCGCGCCAGAGGGCATGCGAAGTCACGCGAACACTTCGGCCAGGTGGCCTGGCCGCTTCTTATCCCGCTCGGGATCGGCATGATTGCAGGGCTGATTGCGGCGGCTGCCGTCGTGGCACCGATTGTCGAGCACCACCCCGTGCAGTCGCGCGCATTCTTCGCGGGGATGATTCTGATCGCGCTCTGGGTGCCGGCTCGCATGGTGGGCGGCCGCTGGACGTGGCGGGAGTGGGCGCTGGCTGTCCCCAGCGCCGCCCTCGCGTTCTGGTTTACCGGCCTACCGACCGGCAATGTTGCCGAGCCGAGCGCACTGCTTGTCGCCCTATCCGGGGCGCTTGCCGTCTGCGCGTTGGCGATCCCGGGACTCTCCGGCTCGTTCATCCTGCTCGTCATGGGACTCTACGAATCCACGCTCGCTGCCGTGAACAGCCGCGACGTTGGCTATCTCGCCACGTTCATAGTCGGCATGGCGATCGGATTCGCGCTTTTCGTTCGCGTGTTGCAGTGGTTGTTGCGCCACCACCACCGCGTGTCGCTGGCGATCATGACGGGGCTCATGGCCGGCTCGATGCGCGCGCTCTGGCCTTGGCAGGACGAGAACGGGGATGCACTGGCACCCGGCAGCGACATCGACGTCACGGTGCTATGGTTCGCGATCGGCGTGATTGTGGTGGCGGCGACGCTCGTAGCCGAGTCTTGGCTCGTGCGTCGCCGCCTCGCGGGCGGGGTGGATGTGCTGGACGACTAGCTCGTGCCGGTCGCGCGACTAGATCGCGCTGCCGCCAGTCGCGAGCTTCATCAGATCGGTGTTGAGATCGATGTCGTCGCCGCTGTTCGCGCTGCCGTAGTCGTGCTGGTAGCCCTCCCAGTTCTTCGACCGAAGCTCGCGGGTGAAGCGCGACTTCATGAGCAGCCACAGTTCGCGCGAGGCGCGGCGGATGCGGCGCGTCAGCGCCGGGTCGTTCCAGTCCTCGCTCGCCGCGAACAGTGAGGTCGGGACCACGAGCGCGCGGAGGTAGGCGAACTGCGACCGCATCGACCCGTCAACAACCAGCGCGTGGCGCGCGGTGCCCGCGGTCGCCTCGAGGATGACCGGCGTGCCAATCAAGGCGTCCCGGTCGAGCAGCTGGAAGAATCCGCTAAACAGTGCCGAGGCCTCCGCCTTGAACACCGGAGTGGCGGCGATCACGCCATCCGCCTTCGCAATGGTTTCATTGGCCTTCTCGAGCTCCGGACTGGTCAACCCGCTCACCAAGCCGTTGCCAATCTCGGGCCTCAGGTCGCGCAGCTCGATGACCGAGACGCGCAGTTCCGCGCCCTCCTCGAGCGCAGTTTGCGCGAGGCAGTCGCGCGTCTTCTCGGCGAGCATCGCGGTCGACGACGGGTTCGACGTGCCCGCGTTGACCACGACGAGGTTGTAGACGTTGTCTTCGGGAAGCTGGTTGGTGTCAGTCACTTGGGAGTCTCCTGTTCGGCTGTTGGGCAACGCGTTTATTCGTCGCCAGCTGCGATGTCGATGTAGGGCGAGCCGCCAGTCACGTTGTCACCGCGGTTCGCTGCCGGGCGCGGCTGGCGAGGCGCCTCATCCCCGTACTTTGCATTGACGAGGCTCTCGTGCGTGGGCGCATCCGCCGATTCGGGGTCGCGGCGCGACTCGATCTCCTTGCGCACCACCGGGATGACCTCGGTACCGAGCAGTTCGATCTGCTCGAGCACGATCTCGAGGGGCAGACCCGCGTGGTCCTGCAGGAACAGCTGGCGCTGGTAGTCGCCGAAGGAGTCGTGGAAGGTCAGGATCTTGTCGATAACCTGCTGGACGCTCCCCACGGCAAGCGGGGTGCTGGACGAGAACTGCTCGAGCGTCGGGCCGTGGCCGTACACCGGAGCCTCGTTGAAGTAGGGGCGGAACTCCTCGAACGCGGCCTGCGTCGTCTTGCCGATGTGGACCTGCCCACCGAGACCGACGATCGCCTGCTTCTTGGTGCCGTGACCGTAGTGCTCGAAACGCTCGCGGTAGAAATTCACGAGGCGAACGGCGTGATCGGTCGGCCAGAAGATGTGGTTGTGGAAGAAGCCGTTGCCGTAGTACGCGGCCTGCTCCGCGATCTCAGGGGTGCGGATCGAACCGTGCCACACGAACGGGGGCACGTCGTCCAGGGGACGCGGGGTCGAGGTGAAGCCCTGGAGTGCGGTGCGGAACTTGCCCTCCCAGTCGACGACGTCCTCGCGCCACAGGCGGTGCAGCAGGTTGTAGCTCTCGAGGGCGAGCGGCAGTCCTTGACGGATGTCCTTACCGAACCAGGGGTAGACGGGCGCGGTGTTACCGCGGCCGAGCATGAGGTCCATGCGACCGCCCGACACGTGCTGCAGCATCGCGTATTCCTCGGCGATGCGCACCGGGTCGTTCGTCGTGATGAGCGTCGTCGAGGTTGTCAGGACGATGCGTTCGGTCTGCGCGGCGATTGCGGCAAGCAGGGTCGTCGGTGAGGACGAGAAGAACGGCGGGTTGTGGTGCTCGCCGACTGCGAAGACGTCGAGGCCGACCTCTTCGGTCTTCTTCGCGATGGCAATCGCGGCCTGGATGCGCTCCGCCTCGCTCGGCGTCTCGCCGGTGATGGGATTGCGGGTGACGTCGCTAACCGACATGATTCCGAACTGCATGGCACTCTCCTGATTGGGATTCGATCCTGGATGGATTTCTATGCGTTTACATGGATATCTAACGTGGCTATCTGAAGACTATTCCCGCATGCCCGAAATTCACCGGTGCATCCTGCACGATGGAGTGACTGCGAAACCGGAGGTGCCCACCATGTCGTTCGAATCAACCGTCATGTTGCCGTCTGGTGCGGCGATGCCCCGCATCGGACTCGGAACCCATGAGATTTCCGGAGCGTCGGGCCCGGACGCGATCGCGGCTGGAATCGCGGCAGGTTATCGACTCCTCGACACCGCCATCGCGTATGGCAACCACGCCGAGGTCGGCGAGGGGATGCGACGCTCGGGTGTACCCCGTGACGAGCTGTTTCTGACGACCAAGGTGCGTCGACGAACCGCGGGCGCCGAGGATGCGAGGGTGCGCATCCAGGAATCGTTTCAGGAACTGGGCCTCGAACGTCTCGACCTGCTGCTCATCCATGGGCCAAATGCATCCCGCGAGGTCGCGATTGATACGTGGCGTGGGCTGATCTCGGCAAGGGCTGCGGGGCTCGTGACCGACATCGGCGTGTCGAACTTTTCGCCCGCGCAGATTCTGCAGCTTGAGGATGCGACCGGTGTGCTGCCAGCGGTGAGCCAGGTGCAGCTGAGCCCAGCGCTGCAGCGCCGCGAGGATGTCTCCTTCTATCTCGAGCGAGGCATCGTGCCGATGGCATGGTCGCCCCTCGGTGTGGCGCACGGGGTGCTTGAGGATGCGGTGGTGCTGCGGCTCGCTGCGACGCACGGCGTCTCGCCCGCCGCGATCGCGATTCGCTGGGGCATGCAGCGCGGGCACGTCGTGATCCCGAAATCAGGCTCCGCGGAACGGCAGCGCGGGAATCTTCGCGCGCTGGAGATCGAGCTGTCGGATGCCGAGATGGCCTCGCTTGAGGCGCTCGACGTCGCGGTGGAGTCCGAGTGGGAGGCCCAGAATCGCGCGGCCTGGTGATGCTGTTGGATGCGCGACGTTACTTACCGCGGGGTGCGGTGGGTGCGGGCTCAGGCCAAACGTTGGGAGCATCCGCCTTCGCCGGCGGAAGCCGGACCGATTCGGCCCACTCGTGAATGGCTGGGTCGACTCGCCACGACACCCAGTCGTAGCCGGTGACCTCGTTGAGTTCCGGCACCTTGAGCGGCCCGACACCCTTCTTAATCAGTCGGCCCTTGATGATGCCGCGTGCGTACAGCTCATCGTTCACGACGAAGCGCTGCTCGATGTAGAAGTTGCGGTCGTCCGTGCCGATGAAGCGCGACTCGATGTCGAACGCCTGAAAGAGCTTGAGCGACTTTCGGTACGTCATCGTGTTGGACGCGACGACGGCGTAGATGCCTTGAGCCGAGAGCACCTTGTCGAGACCGGTGCGGGCGAGCAGATTTACGCGCCCCAAGTCGAGATAAGAAAAGTACCGGCCATTGTTCATGTGGAGAAGAAAATCGACGTCGGTGGGGAGCACGCGGTAGCGGATGCGTGACACCGCCGTGACGTCGAGCTTGGGGAGACGCTTGCTCCGGAAGAAAACGGCGAGGATCCACTGCAACCACATGTTCACTCGACCGATTATGGCGAGCAAGCAAACGGCGAGCCACCGCATTGTGGAACTTCCACAAGGGTGGCTCGCCGTTTTAGTTGCGCTGCGTGCGTGCGTTACGAGAAGTCGGTGATGACGACGCGGTTGACCTTCGGGTCCTTGAGTCGCTCGTAGCCGGCGTTGATGTCGCTGAGCGAGATCTCCTCCGAGACGAGGTCGTCGAGGTTCAGGCGGCCGTTCAGGTAGAGGTCGGCGAGCGTGGCGATGTCACGCTTCGGGACGCCCGAACCCATGAAGACACCCTGGACCGCCTTGCGGTCGAAGATGTTCGGGAGGCTCGCGAGCTCGAACGTGTTGCCGGACATACCGATCTGATAGAGCGTGCCGCCGCGGTCGAGCATGTCGTAACCCTGACGAGCGGTGGCGCCGATACCCACGATGTCGAAAGCGTACTTCACGCCGTAACCGTCGGTGAGTTCCTTAACCGCCGCCACCGGGTCGGTGTTGCCCGAGTTGATGACGTGGGTTGCGCCGAAGGACTTCGCAGTCTCCAGCGTTTCGTCGTTGAGGTCGATCACGATGATCTTCGAGGCACCGGCAAGCACCGCACCGCTGATCGCGTTGAGGCCCACGCCACCGGCGCCGATGATCGCAACGGCTTCCCCGCGCTGCACCTTGGCGGCGTTCAGGACGGCTCCGGTACCAGTGACGACACCACAGCCGAGCACGGCGGCCTGCGGGAACGGCATTTCGTCGGGGAGCTTGACGAGCATATTCTCATGCACGAGCGCTTCCTGCGCGAAGCCACCCAGGGCCATACCCTGCGTGAGTGCTTGGCCGTTTGCGTCCGTGATGCGCGGGGTTTCGCCCTCGCCGCGGACGGTGTCCCCCGGGTTACGGCAGAGGCCAACCTCGCCTGAGAGGCACGTCTCGCACTTGCCGCAGAACTGCACGAGGCAGCCAGCGACGTGGTCGCCTACCTCGAACGTCGTGACGTTCGGGCCGATCTTGGTGACAACGCCGGCGATCTCGTGACCAAGCACGGCGGGCGGCGGATAGTTCACCTCGTTCTTCATTTCCATGAGGTCGCTACCGCACAGGCCCGAGGCCTTGAGCTCAACGAGCACCTCGTTGCCGACCGGGTCAGCAAGCGTGACGTCTTCTTCAACCCAGCCCGCGCCGAGTTCGCGAACAACCATTGCCTTCATCGATTCCTCCAAATCGTTGTAACGACGGTGTCTTTTCACGTTAGTCCTCGCCCTGGGGAGAACCCGGGCAGTCTCGAGCCAGCCCGTGCTGGGATATTGGATGCGCGCGCATGGATCTCGGTGCTGGGCCGGGCTGTGCTGGGCCGGGCTGTGCTGGGCTGGCCGTGCTGGCCCGGCCGTGCTGGCCCCGGTCGTGCTGGCACAGCACCTGTCCGGCGCTGGCTCAAAAATTCAAGCCCCGCAGGAGTTCTGGCGTGAAATTTCAAGCCATGCGCGCATCCGGGTTTGAAACTTCAAGCCACGCGGATGCTGGCCTAAAAATTCCAGCCAAATCCGTCCCACCGAGGTGATATCACCTCGGTGGACACCCCTCGGCAGAAACTTTCAAACCGCGTCAACGCTGGTCTCAAATTTCAAGCCGTCAAGCCTGCACGGCGTCAAACTTCAAGCCGTCAAGCCTGCACGGCGTCAAAATTCGCACCCGCCAGCGTCCGCGGCGTCAAAGTTCAGGCCGAACACCGAGCACGATGGACCGCCCTGCGGACCTGCTCGCCGTTTGATGCACTGCACGTAAGTCTGAAGCTCAGGGGCGCTGCAGACTCGCCCGAACTCGCCCGACTCCCCCGCGAGTACAACTTCGCATCCCTTCCAGCGGACCGGTCGTCGCTGCGGATCGCTGTACGCTTCGGGGATGGATGCTGAATCGGTGCTGGCGCGGCCGGACGGAGTGCGAATCGCCTGGACGACGACCACTGCTTCACACCGCCGCGAGGCATCCCGCCAGCTCCTTCGCGAACTCATCGAGCCAACACAAGGCGAGATCGGTTTTCAACAACAGTGCCCAATTTGTGCCGCTCGTGACCACGGGCCGCTCTATGTACAACTAACCGACACGGTGCCTGCACCGTCCAGGACTCCACGGCTAGTCAGCGTGAGCTACGCGGGTCCGTTTGCTATTGCCGCCGTGGCACCATCCGAATCATCGGCATTCGCGATTGACGCCGAAATTGATTCGGACCGCACTCGGGCCGCAGTAAAAGAAGCGCTCGGTCCGGATACACCTGACCACAGCATCCGC
Organism: Gulosibacter molinativorax; assembly: GCF_003010915.2. Classification (NCBI taxonomy): domain Bacteria; kingdom Bacillati; phylum Actinomycetota; class Actinomycetes; order Micrococcales; family Microbacteriaceae; genus Gulosibacter; species Gulosibacter molinativorax. Next base: position 1,094,212 of record NZ_CP028426.1, read on the forward strand.
GCGTGGACGCGGCTTGAGGCCATTGCCAAAGCACACCAAACCGGGCTGCGGGGTGAATGGACCGAGCCGGATACGACCGACTTCGAAATCACCGACCTGCAACTGCCGCGGACTGAACCCTCCGTGATTGTGTCAATCGCGCGGCGTCGACACTTGTGTTGACACGTCGCCAGCCACAAACGACGGCAATTGCGGCAATGCAGTGTCGTACAACCAGTGCTGCCATAGATCGGCCTGTGGTGGAATACCGCCAACCTCCTCGACCAGGGCAATGAAATCAGCGCTCACCACGAGCTGGTGTGCGCGTTCCACAGCCCACCGACGCAGTAGATTGCGGAACGACATCTCGCCAATCGTGCGCCGAATCGACTCCAAGAGCAGGGCACCGCGTTTATAGACGCGATCGTCGAAGAGGTCCCGGGCTCCGGGGTCAGCGAGTTGCAAGTCTTGCGGCTCGCCCATGAGTCGTTCGTGGTGCCGCTCTGCGCACTGCGCAATCGTCGGGCCGCCGGACGACTCGGACCACACCCATTCGGCGTAGCAAGCAAAACCCTCATTGAGCCAAATATCTTCCCACTGCCGAATTCCGACGCTGTTGCCAAACCACTGGTGCGCGAGCTCGTGCGCGAGGAGCCGGTGCTCGCTCGGCTCGCAATGATTGATGCCGAACGTCGCCATTCCCTGCGCCTCGAGAGGAATCTCGAGTTCGTCCGCAGTGACGACCGTCGTGAGGTCTTCTTGCGGGTACGGACCAAACCAGTCTTCAAACACCTCCAGCATTCGCGGCGTCGACGCGAACGCGTCGCGAACGCGCGGCCACTGCGACTTCGGCGTGAGGATGCGACCCCTCCCGAGGGGATATTCCCGATATTCGCCGACGTGGGCGGCTAGGAGATAGGTCGCCGTAGGCACGTTACTTGCAAACATCCATGTTCGTTTCCCGCCTCGAGTCGTCACCGGACCTGGCACACCAGTTACTGCGACAAAATACTCCTGATCACAGGTAAACCGCACCTCGTAGGTCGCACGATCATCGACTCGGTCATTGCATGGAAACCAGGTGGGCGCACCAGTTGGCTGCGACGCCACGAGCGCACCATTGTCGAGTTCCTCCCAACCGATCTGCCCCCAAATGGATCGAGTGGGTGCGGGGCGCCCCGCGTACTCAATCGCAATCTCCATTTCCTCGCCAGGCGCAAGGATGCGATCAAACTTCACCTGGATACTGCGACGGTCCTGCGCGACCTGACTGTGGAGCCACCCGTCGACCCGTATTTTCGCCACCTTGAGACCAACGAGATCAACTGATAGCGATCTCGTCGTGGCAAGCACGCGAATGCGAAGCGTCGCGGTGCCCTCGAGACGGTTTTTCCGCGGTATGTAGTCGAGGTCGAGCCGATAGTGCAAGACGGCATACCGCGTATCACCGGAGTTCGGCGTGTAGCGGTTTGGGGCAGGTTCGGCTGTCGTGGAAAGTGAGGTCATCAAAGCATTTCAGCGCCGGAGCGCGGTTAGTTGGTGGATTGATAGGCGCGCACTTTCACTGCGCGCCATGGGCCGATTGGGTTCCCGCTCCATCGCGAACCTACGGGCACGCTTTCGCCTCGCATCACGAGTGAAGCAGGCCCGACCGTCGCGTGAGCGCCGATTACTGCTGCGGGCAAGATTACGCTGTGGGGTCCGAGCGTCGCGCCCGCCTCGAGCTCGACAGTGTCGGTGCTCATGATGCGATCGTGGAAGAGGTGGGTCTGTACGACGCAACCGCGATTTACGGTCGACCCGTCACCCAGCGTGACGAGATCCGGTTCTGGCAGCCAGTAGGTATCGCACCAGACGCCGTGGCCGATCTTTGCGCCAAGGGAGCGCAGCCACACTGCCATCGCGGGAGTACCAATCGCGGCGCGCGCGAACCAGGGCGCCGCGAGCATCTCGGTGAAGGTGTCGCTCACCTCCGTGCGCCAGACAAAACTTGACCAGAGTGGATGCTCGCCCGGGCGAATCGGTCCGACGATCACCCATTTCGCGACAGTCGTGATGCCGGCGGCGACCGCTCCGGCGACAAGCATTACGACACCGGAAAGCAGCACGGTAATCACCGGGCCGGTCTCGAGCCAGAGCCACGCAAAGGTGAACAGCACGCCAAGGCCAAGTCCGACGGTCAGAAATACCGGCACAATGCGGCACAGTTCCCATGCCGTTCGAAGGATACGCAACCGTGCCCCGGGGTTGTAGGTGCGCTCATCCTCAACGTCTTGAGTCTGCCGACGTAGACGCGCGGGCGGCGAGCCCAGCCACGAGGAGCCGGCCTTTGCCTTCGAAGGCGCAACCGAGAGCACCGCGACGAGCGAGTTCTTAGGCACCTTGTGTCCCGGTCCAGCGATTCCCGAGTTCCCGACGAACGCGCGCCTTCCGATGCGCACCTCGCCGATTCGCATCCAGCCACGGTGTAGTTCGTAGGATGCGATCATCGTGTCGTCGGCGAGGAAAGCACCGTCATTAATGCGCACCATCTTGGGCAGCAGCAAGACAGTGGATGCTTCAACGTTCTTCCCGACCTTGGCTCCCAGCATCCGCAACCACACCGGGGTGAAAAGGCCCGAGTACAGCGGGAACAGGAAATTACGTGCGGAGTCGAGGAGTCGTTCCGTCGTCCACGCCTGCCACCCAGCGCGACTGTGCACTGGGAAGACGCCTTCGCGCATCCCGATCGAGCAGAATCGAACGAGTAGGACTACGGCACCGGCATAAACAACTCCGGTAACCAGCGTGGCCGGAACGAGCCATACGACTGCGCCGCCGAGCGCGGCAAGGAGCGTTTCGGCACCCTGAATGCCGAAGCTGACGACGAGCGCGCCTGCTGCAAAAGCAACGAACGGCAACAGCGCCAGCAACACCGAAGACAGGCCGTACGCGAACTTCCAGATGGCTCGCTGAGGCGCGACCTCGAGGGGCCAGCCATCAAGGGTTTGGCGCCGCTGCGAGTCTTTCGCACCGCCGATTCGCACCGCGGGCGAACCCGCCCACAGCTGGTCTGCCTTGACCCGTCCGAATACGGCAGACCCTGGCGCAATCTCGGCCCCGTCGTCGATTCGGGTTCCGGGAGCGAGTGTCGATCGCGCGCCAACTGACACGTTGCGCCCGATCTGCACTGCACCGAGGCGGAGCAGGTCGCCGTCAATCCAGTAGCCCGTGAGGTCCACCTCAGGCTCGATCGCGGATCCGCCGCCGATCTCGAGCATCCCGGTAATGGGCGGAAGGGTGTGGAGACTCACATCGCGGTCGATTTTTGCGCCGAGTGCCCGTGCGTAGACGATCACCCATGGCGCGCCCGAGAGTCCAACCGCATCGATCTGACTCGCGAACTGTTCGGCAAGCCACAGTCGCATGTGGACCACGCCACCGCGCGGATAGTCGCCGGGTTTCACGCCCGCCAGCAGAATACGGGCGACGATGACGGCGATCGTCATCCGGCCAAACGGAGTCGAGACGATCACGAGCGCAATCACGAGCACCCACCACGGGACCGAAGGAAGCACCGCAAATGCTTCGTTATCAATCGCTCGAAGGATCGTCCCCGCCGTGAGCAGGTAGAGAAGCCAGCGAATGCCGCTCGCGATAAAGAGCGGGATGCCCGCGAGGGTTTGCGCCCACTGGGTACGTTTTGGCGTGGGTTGCGGCTGGTGATAGCTCTCGGGATCCGCCTTTTCCTCGGTCGCGGCGATCGCTTTCGCCATCGCCGCGAGCCTCGGCACATCGTAGATATCGGCAACCGTAAACTCGGGTACTCGGACGCGGATGCGCGACACGAGTTGTGCGGCCGCGAGCGACCCGCCACCGAGATCGAAGAAGTCGGCGCTCGTGGATGGGACCGCGGCGCCGAGTACCGATTGCCACTGCTCGGCAAGCCACCGTTCGGTTTCCGAAAGCTCCGGATCGTTTTCGATGCCTTCTTCGGCCCCGGCCCCCGCGATCGGCCACGGTAGCGCGGCACGGTCAACCTTGCCGGAAGTACGAATCGGCAGTTCGTCTACCACGGCGAGTAGCGGCATCACGCCTGCCGCGAGCCGCGAGGCGAGATACTCGCGAGCATGGGCTCGGTCAAGTTCCCCGCCGTTGCCCTCAACCACGAGGTAACCGACGAGGACGGGGACTCCCGCCTCAGTTTCTCGCACGGCAGCCGCGGCCGCGGTGACGCCGGGCAAATCTTGCAACGCATTCTCGACTTCGCCGAGTTCGATTCGGCGTCCGCCGACCTTCACCTGGTCATCGGCACGGCCAAGGAACATGAGGCCGGTCTCCTCAAAACGGACGAGGTCGCCGGATCGGTAGGCGCGATCCCATCCGAGGGACGGCATCGGGGCATACTTCTCGGCGTCCTTTGCCGGATCGAGATAACGCGCGAGACCAACACCACCGATGATCAGCTCGCCCTGCTCCCCCGGCGCGACACGCTTGCCCTCGGCGTCGACAACTGCAAGATCCCACCCATCCAGCGGCAGGCCAATGCTCACGGGGGTCACCCCATCCAACTGGCAACCGCACGACACTACCGTTGCCTCGGTGGGCCCGTACGTGTTCCAGATTTCACGGCCTGGCTCGACGAGCCTGGCAACGAGCTCCGGCGGACACGCCTCGCCCCCGACAATGAGCAGTCGCACGTTCTCGATGGCCTCCGCGGGCCACATCGCAGCGAGGGTGGGAACGGTCGAGACCACGGAGATACTCTGGCGCACCAACCATTGGGCAAGATCCTCCCCCGACCGGACGAGCGCGCGTGGCGCCGGGACAAGGCATGCACCGTGTCGCCACGCGAGCCACATTTCCTCACACGACGCGTCGAACGCGACTGACAGCCCCGCGAGCACGCGGTCGCCAGGAGCAAGCGGATCCTGTTGCAGGAACATGTTCGCTTCGGCATCGACGAATGCGGCCGCGGAGCGGTGAGTCACCGCGACGCCCTTGGGCACACCCGTAGAACCCGAGGTAAAGATGACCCACGCGTCGTCCTCGAGTTGTGGAAAGCCGGTGTCGGCAGCGGTCTCGGCAGCGCGCGTTGAGTCGCCTTCGTCAGCGTCACGCGTGTCCGGATGCGGCGGCCGGCTCGGCTGGTAGCCATCGTTCGTGATGATTCCCGCGACTTTGGCCTCGCCAAAGACGAGCTGTGCACGCTCCTCCGTGTCATCAGCATCAACCGGAACGTATGCGGCGCGAGCACGCAAAATGCCGAGAATCGCGATGTAAAGATCTTGCGAACCGGAATCAACCCGGACGCCAACTCGGTCTCCCGGACGAACACCGAGGTCTCGCAGCGCATTCGCCGTCGCCTCGACTTCCTCGAGTAGTTGAGAATAACTCAGCGCAGCGGAGCCGTCGTCGATTGCCGAGGCATCGGGATGCTGCGCGGCTGTCGCCCAAAGAATATCGATCAGTGTGCGGGGATCAGGCGCAGCGGATGCGCGACTGAGTACCGCCTGCGAGTGATGAGATTCAGAGGCCGACGGTTCTTGTGCTGAACGCATTTCCAATTGCTTGGGTACTCCTTGATCGAGATCCGACAACGTCACGAGCAAATCCGGCGCAAAAAGATTCCAGTGCGAGAAAGCCGAGATCAATCATGGCATCGAAAAGAGAATGGCGTGGTCATGTGGAGGCCCATTCCTGGTACTTCCGCATGACCACGCCATACATTGGCTCCCCGAGTTGGATTCGAACCAACAACCTGCCGGTTAACAGCCGGCTGCTCTGCCGTTGAGCTATCGGGGATGACAACTTGACTACTATAACGCGAACTTTCGGTCTAAGTAAAATCGAGCCTGCACCATCCGCGTGTCCCGCATCCTGGTGCGGATCACACCGTTGTCATTCGCGAGATTTCGACCGCGCGCGGACACGCACGCAATCAGTACCCAAGCCGCGGATCGGCGACGCCGACAAACTCCCCCGTCTCCAGGAACGCCCGCACGTTGTCGCGGATGCGCTGCTCGAGCAGCGGCTGCACCATCTCGGGAGTGTCCGCGGTGTGCGGCGTCACGACGCAACGCTCGTGCGAGTACAGCGGATGCCCGGCGGGCAGCGGCTCCGGGTCGGTCACGTCGAGGCCAGCCCCAAAAATCATGCCGGCGTCCAAAGCAGCAACCAGCGCATCCGTGTCAACGAGCTTGCCACGCGCAATATTGACCAGCACGGCGGACGGCTTCATGCTCGCCAATCGCGAGGCATCGATCAGCGCACGGGTCTCGTCAGTACTCGCGGCGGCGAGCATCACGACGTCGGCCTCCGGCAGCACCACATCGAGCTCATCTGTCGTCACGGTGAGATCCGCGGCAGCTACGGGCACGGAACGGCGCCGCACCACCGTGGTGCGTGCCCCAAACGACTCAAGCAGCCGCAGGTACTCGAGCGCGATGCCACCCGCACCAACGACCACGACATTCGCGCCGTAGAGCGATTGCCCCGAAGACTCGCCCCAGGACGTCGCCCGCAGCCGCATGGGCAGCTGACGAAGCGTCGCGAGCGTCAGCGTCAGCGCGTGCTCGGCAACCGGCTGCGCGTACGACCCCTTCGCCGAGGTGAAGAGCACGCCCCGCTCCGCGGCAGGAATGAGCGCCTTGCCATACGCGTCGATGCCGGCGAACGGCAGCTGCACCCATCCGATGCCAGGATGCGCATCCAGGGTCCGCACCAGCGTGTCGACATCGCGCGTGGTCGTGTAGATCAGCCCGCGTGTCGCATCCGACAGCGGTGCCACGACTCCCCCGGCCTCGCGGACGGCAACGCCGTCGGCAAACTCGCTGCCCTCGGGCAGAATCGCGATCGAGCCGGGCTCGGGCCGAGCCTCGGCGGGCAGGATGCGAGGGGCCTCCGCCAGGACCTCGTCGTGGGTGAACTCTCCGCTCGTTCCGCGGTCCATCACTTCTCCTTATTGAATCGGTCGAATTCGGGACGGCTCTCGATGAGCTTCGCTCGTTCGGCCTTCTCGGCCTCGAGCCGTGCCTCTTCCGCATCCGCCTCGGGATCGGGGAACAAACCGCGAACGACTCGATCGACCGCGGCGTCTGTGTCCTTCGTGAGCGTACCTGGAAGCGGCGTGCGGGCGTAGTCGCGGGCCTCGCGCATCCGAACCAGGTACGGGTCCGTGGCGTCGCACAGGACTTCCTCGATATTGCCCTGGGCGATGACAAATCCGCGATGGCACACGAGCATGTCCTGCGTGAGCCGCTCGACCGTCGCGAGCTCGTTGCTGATCACGATCACGCTCATTTGGCGCACCCGGTTGAGCCTCTCGAGCAGCGACATGATCGCGGGCTGCGCGAAGATGTCCACGCCCTGCGTCGGCTCGTCCACGATGAGCACACGCGGCTCGATGATCAGGGCCTGCGCGAACGCGACGCGCTGCCGCTGGCCCCGGCTGAGCTCGAACGGAAAGCGGTTGAGGGTGCCGAGCTCGAGGTCGACGGCATCGATGAGGAGCGCCGCTGCCCGACCGAGGGCGCGCCGGTCAAAGTCGCGATCGCGGCTAAGCACCGGCTCGGCGATGTTCTCTGCGACGGTGAGGTCGTTGCGCAGGCGATCGCCTGATTCGGGCGCGAGGTACCCGACATCGAGGGTCAGCCGGCGCTGGTCGTCCCGCGTTGGTTTCCGCAGATCGATGCCCGCAACCTCCGCGTTTCCGCCCGAGATCCAGGGCCAGTCCACTTCCTTCTCACGCAGCATCGCGCGACCCGACAGCACCCGGCCGAGCGAGCTCTTGCCGCTGCCCGAGGCTCCGACGACGCCGAGAATCCCGCCGCGCGGCAGGTCGATCGACACGCCGGAGAGCACGCGCCGATCGTCGGCGGCCAGGTGCGGGCCAAAGGAGATGGACAGGTCGCGGGTGCGCACCACGGGCTTGAAACCGGCAGGTTGTTCGTCGGCAGGATGCGCGCCCACGTGGGGCTCGTCGATCTTGGTGGAACTCATGCGAGCAGCCTAGCCGGGCGCCGTGCCCAACCCGCCGATGCGACGTGGCTCAGTGCCAATAACCATCCGGAGTCGGATGCGCGGCCCGGCTGGTGCGCGGGCAGCCAGCCAGCGTCCAGCCAGCGTCACACCTGCTGTTCGAGGCTCTCGCGCACGTCGCGCTTGCGGCGCTCAACATCCACTAGCTTCTCGCTCAGCTCGCGGTGGCGCAGCGGGTCGATCTCGATGTCGGTGCGACGCAGCTCACCGAGGAGCTCCGCCTTCCGGTGCAGCAGGTCTCGCTCGACGAGCGCGGCCGCCATCGAGCGCACGTAGGCCGCGACCTGTTCGGGACCGTTGCCCGCCGGTAGCGGCGCCATCGAGAGGTCGTTCACGAGCGGCATGAAGGAGCTCGGCACTTCCTCCTGCACGCGAGGCAGCCACTGCGGCGTGCCGAGGTCGGCCTGGGTGGCGATAATCGCATCCCGCACGATCGACAGCGTCGAGTTCGAGAACTCGGCGTCGAGCACGTTGTTGAGCTGCGCATCCGAGAGCATCTTCGGGTACTGCAGGATCGCCGAGAGCGTGTCCCGCTCGAGGCGCGTGACGGGATCGTTCGGGAGGTCCTGCATCCGCACCGCCGGCACGGTGTAGCCTCCGGCCGCAGCCATCTCCTCCGGCGAGTAGTCCGGCGGGTAGTCGGATGCGCGCTGCTGCTGCCGCTCGGCGCTCGCTACGGCCGCGCGCACCTGCTCGAGGTCCATCCCGAGCCAGCCCGAGAGCTGCCGTTCGTACTCGGGCCGCAGGGCTCGGTCGCGGATGCCCACGATGATCGGCGCGGCCTCGCGGAGCGCGGCGACCCGACCCTCGGCGGTGCGCAGGTTGTGCTTGCGCAGCTGCTCGCGAATCACGAACTCGTACATCGGCTGCGGATTCTCGACCATGCTGCGCACGGCCTGGTCACCGCGGTGAAGCCGCAGGTCACACGGGTCGAAGCCCTCCGGGGCGACGGCGACGAAGGTCTGCGCGACGAAGCGGTTCTCCTCCGCGAACGCACGCATCGCGGCCTTGCGGCCGGCTTCGTCCGGGTCGAAGTTGAAGATGACGCGGCCTCGGTGCGACTCGTCGTCCATGATGCGCCGCAGCACCTTGATATGGTCGACGCCGAAGGCCGTGCCACAGGTCGCGACGGCCGTGGTCACGCCGGCGAGGTGCGCGGCCATGACGTCGGTATAGCCCTCGACCACGACCACCTCGTGGCTGCGGCCGATGTCCTTCTTTGCGAGGTCGAGCCCGTAGAGTACGCGCGACTTGTGGTAAATCTCGGTCTCGGGGGTATTGAGGTACTTCGGGCCTTTGTCCTCGTCGAGCAGCTTGCGCGCGCCGAAGCCGACCGTCTGCCCCGAGGTGTCGCGGATCGGCCAGATCACGCGGCCGCGGAAGCGGTCATAGCTCGAGCCGCGCTCGTTCGTGGACACGAGCCCCGCATCCTGCATCTCCTGCATCGAGAAGCCGCGGCCGCGCAGGTGCTTGGTCAGCGCATCCCACGACTGCGGGGCGAAGCCCACGCCGAAGCGCGCCGCCGCGGCCGGGTCGAAGCCGCGGCCGCCGAGGAAATCGCGCGCGGGCTGCGCCTCCGCGGTCGAAAGCTGGCCCTGGAAGAACTGCTCGGCCTCGCCCGTCGCGGCCAGCAGGCGAACGCGCTTCGAGTGATCGGGAGCCTCGCCGCCGTCCTCGTAGGTCAGCTGGTAGCCGAGCTTGCCCGCGAGCTTCTCGACGGCCTCGACGAAGGTGACGTGATCCATCTTCTGCAGGAAGCTGAATACGTCGCCCGACTCGCCGCAGCCGAAGCAGTGATAGAAGCCGAGCTGCGGGCGCACGTGGAATGAGGGCGTGCGCTCGTCGTGGAAGGGGCACAGTCCCTTCTTCGAGCCAACACCGGCGGACTTCAGCGTGACGTATTCGCCAACGACGTCCTCAATGTTGGTGCGAGCACGAATCTCATCAATGTCAGATCTCCGGATACGCGCCATGCCCGAATCCTACGCCGTTACCAATGTTGCTGGGCCCCGATGACCTTGCTGTGGAGAGTGAGTGCGGACTGGTCGGTGAGGGACGCGACCTGGTCGACGACGACTCGGCGCTTCGCCGCATCGTCCGTCGCGTCGCGGAAGAGCCGCGTGTACCCGTCATCGAGGAAGCGCTCCCCCGAGGCCCACAGACCCTCGAGCAACTCGGTGAGCAGCTGCCGCTGGCGCGCATACACGGGCTGGCGCGTCGGCAGCGACATTACGAAGCCGGACACGGTGCCCTTGAGCAGCGCGATCTCGGCCTCGGTCTCCCGCGGCACGATGACGTCGGCCGCGAACCGCGTGAGCCGCGCATCCTTGCCATAGTGCTCGAGCGTCGCGTGCGTGGCCGCCTGCGCGAATCGCCCGATGAGCTGCGAGGTGAGGTTCTTCAGGCCTGCCTGCGTGCGCATCGTGCCGTCGTACTCGTGCACCCAATACGGCGCCGCGAGCAACCGCTCGAGCGCCTCTGCCATCTCGTCCTGGCTGAACTCGCCGTGCGACCAGTCGACCCCGTTGTAGAGAATCGCCTCGCGGTTCTCGGCCCACTCGATCTCCTCGAGCGGAATGTACCCCTCGACCACGGCGTCCTCGAGGTCGTGCACCGAATACGCGATGTCGTCCGAAAGATCCATCACCTGCGCCTCGATGCACTTGCGGTCCGCCGGCGCGTCGGCGCGCAGCCACTCGAACACGTCGCGGTCGTCCTCATACATGCCGAACTTGCGCGTGCCCTTCTCCTTGGCCGTCGCGTAGTCCCACGGGTATTTGCAGGATGCGTCGAGGCAGGCCCGGGTCAGGTTCAGTCCGTAGGTGCGCCCGTCCTCGCCGATCACCTTCGGCTCGAGCCGGGTGATGAGGCGGAGGGTCTGGGCATTGCCCTCGAAGCCGCCAATCTCCTCGGCCCACTCGGCAAGCGCGCGCTCGCCGTTGTGGCCGAACGGCGGATGCCCGATGTCGTGCGCGAGGCACGCGGTATCCACAACGTCGGGGTCGAGGTCGAGTACGCCCGCGAGCTCGCGGCCAACCTGCGCGACCTCGAGCGAGTGCGTCAGCCGGTTGCGGGCGAAGTCGACGCCAGAGGTCGGCGAAAGCACCTGGGTCTTCTGCGACAAGCGGCGCAGGCCGGATGAGTGCAGCAGCCGGGCGCGATCGCGCGCGAACTCGGAGCGGTTGCGGTTCTCGTGGTGCTCGTGGAGGAAACGGTCGCCGTCGCGTGTCTCGTAGCCGCGGGCCGGGATGTCGGTGGTCGCTTGCGGCAAGTGCTTAGCCTCCCGACACATCGAGTTCGGCGGCGGCGATGTCGTCCTGATCCGCCGAACTCATCGTGCGGGAATCGAGCCAGCCCTGCGGCAGCGCGGCGCGGCGGGGCGAACCCGCGCGCCCGCGCGGGCCCATCGCGCTCGAGCCGGGCCACGGCTCATCCGGGAGGTCTGCGACGAGCTCGCGCAGCTGGTCGAGGGTCTCGATCAGCGCGAAGTCGCGACGCGCCTCGCCACCGACCGGGTAGCCCTTGAAGTACATCGCGGCATGCTTGCGGAAGTCGCGGCAGCCGTAGAACTCGTCTTCGTAGAAGTCGACGAGGAGCTCGGCGTGACGAATCATCGCGGCGCCGACCTCGCGCAGCCCCGGTTGGGCGCGCTCGGGGCGGCCCGCGAAGGCAGCCTCGAGATCGGCGAACAACCAGGGACGGCCGAGGACGCCGCGGCCAACCACGACGCCATCGCAACCGGTCTCGCGAACCATCCGCACGCCATCCTCGCCCTCGAACACGTCGCCGTTACCGAGAATCGGGATGGACGAGATCGTCTCCTTGAGCGTCGCGATCGAGGACCAGTCGGCTTTCCCGGAATACTGCTGCTCGAGCGTGCGCGCGTGCAGCGTGATGCCCGCGATTCCCGAGCCCTCCGCGATGCGGGCGCTCTCGAGGTACGTGAGTCGTTCCTCGTTAATGCCCTTGCGGATCTTCACGGTCACCGGGACGTCGCCGGCGCGGCGGACGGCCTCGGTGCAGATTGCTTCGAAGAGGTCGCGCTTCCACGGCAGGGCGCTGCCGCCGCCGCGCTTCGTGACCTTCGGCACGGGGCAGCCGAAGTTGAGGTCGAGGTGGTCGACCTTGTCCTCGTCTACGAGCATCGCAACCGAGTCACCCACGATCTTCGGGTCGACACCGTACAGCTGAATCGAGCGGACCTTCTCCTCCGGGTGGTGACGGATGAGGCGCAGCGCGGTCGGGTTCTTCTCGACCAGCGCGCGCGTCGTCACCATCTCGGTGATGTAAAGGCCGGCACCATATTCCTGACACAGCCGTCGGAACGCCTCGTTGGTGATGCCCGCCATGGGGGCGAGCGCGACCGGCGAGGCGATCTCGATCGGGCCGATCTTGAGCGCCGGGGCCGGGGCTGCCTGGGTTCCCTGAGGTGACTGAGCAGCCTGGGGGCCTGCGTGGCCTGGGTGGGTTCGGTAATCGTCATGGGCTCCCGCAATTAGCAGCCGCGCAGGCGCTCGGACAGATAGCCGAACAGGCGGTCCATCGAGACGCGCTCCTGCTGCATCGTGTCGCGCTCGCGCACGGTGACGGCGCGATCGTCGATCGAGTCGAAGTCAACGGTGACGCAGAACGGAGTACCGATCTCGTCCTGGCGGCGGTAGCGGCGGCCGATCGCGCCGGCGTCGTCGAAGTCGATGTTCCAGCGACCGCCGTTGCGGATCGAGTCGGCGACCTCCTTCGCGAGCGGAGTGAGGTTCTCGTTGCGCGAGAGCGGCAGGACGGCGACCTTGTTCGGCGCGAGGCGCGGGTCGAGGCGCAGCACCTTGCGCTTGTCGACGCCGCCCTTCGAGTTCGGCGCCTCGTCCTCGGCGTACGCATCCACGAGGAACGCCATGAGCGAGCGGGTCAGGCCGAACGAGGGCTCGATAACGTACGGGGTGAACCGCTCACCTGCCGCCTGGTCGAAGAAGCTGAGCTCCTCGCCCGAGGCCTTCGCGTGCGACGATAGGTCGAAGTCGGTGCGGTTGGCGACGCCCATCAGCTCGCCCCACTCGTTGCCCTGGAAGCCGAAGCGGTACTCGAAGTCGATCGTGCGCGCCGAGTAGTGGGCGCGCTCGTCCTCGGGCACGTCGAACTGGCGGATGTTCTCGGGATCGATACCGAGGTCGTAGAACCACTCGAGGCAGTCCTTGACCCACGCGTCGAAGTGCTCGGGAGCATCTTCGGGCTTGACGAAGTACTCGATCTCCATCTGCTCGAACTCGCGCGTGCGGAAGATGAAGTTACCCGGCGTAATCTCGTTGCGGAACGCCTTACCAACCTGGCCGATGCCGAACGGCGGCTTCTTGCGCGCGGTGGTGAGCACGTTCATAAAGTTCACGAAGATGCCCTGCGCCGTCTCCGGGCGGAGGTAGTGGAGGCCGGCCGCGTCATCCACCGGGCCGAGGTAGGTCTTCACGAGGCCCGAGAACAGGCGTGGCTCGGTCCAGGAGCCTTCCTGGCCGGTCTCGGGGTCGCGAATGTCGGCGAGGCCGTTCTCGGGCTGCTTGCCGTGCTTCGCGACGTACGCCTCGATGAGGTGGTCGGCGCGGTAGCGCTTGTGGGTGTGCAGCGACTCGACGAGCGGGTCGGTGAACGTCTCGACGTGGCCGGACGCCTCCCAGACGGCCTTCGGCAGGATGATCGACGAGTCGAGGCCGACCATGTCGGCGCGGCCGCGCACGAAGGTCTGCCACCACTGCTGCTTGATGTTCTCCTTGAGCTCCACGCCGAGGGGGCCGTAGTCCCAAGCCGAGCGCGAACCGCCGTAGATTTCACCCGCCTGGTAGACGAAACCGCGCTGTTTAGCGAGGGCGATTACCTGGTCGAGCTTCGAGGCTGCCATCTAAAGAACACTCCTGGGCGTCATGGGAAACGGGGACATCGTGCAAACACAATCAACGTCCCAGTCTACCGCGGGATTACGCCGGAGCGAGTACCTCTCCCAGGTGCGGATTCCGCGCCACGATCGAGGATGCTTCCTGGTACGCGGGCGTGGTGTCGCGCAGGTGCGAGAGCGCCTCCGGAATTTCGCGACCCTTCGCCGACATCGCCTGGGCCCAGAGCCGACCGGCGCGGTACGAAGAGCGCACGAGCGGCCCCGCCATGACGCCCGCGAAACCGAGCTCGCGCGCGAGATCCGAGAGCTCAATGAACTCTTGCGGCTTTACCCAGCGGTCGATTGGGTGGTGCAGCTTCGACGGCCGCAGGTACTGCGTCAGCGTGAGGATGTCGGTGCCGCGATCGCGCAGGTCGCGCATCGTCGACTCGATCTCCTCGCGCGTCTCCCCCATCCCGAGGATCAGGTTTGACTTCGTGATCATCCCGAGCTCGCTCGCGCGGGCGAGCATATCGAGCGAGCGGTCATAGCGGAACGCCGGACGAATCTCCTTGAAGATGCGCGGCACGGTCTCGAGGTTGTGGGCGAACACCTCGGGCTCGGCCTCGCACACGGCCTCGATCGCGCCGCTGCCGCCGCGGAAGTCGTCGACGAGCAGCTCGACACCCGTGCCGGGGTTCAGTGCGTGGATCTGTCGCGCCGTCTCGGCGAAGAGCCAAGATGCGCCATCCGGCAGGTCATCGCGCGCGACACCCGTGACGGTCGCGTAGCGCAGGCCCAGCTCGCGCACCGACTCGGCGACGCGACGAGGCTCGTCGCGGTCGTAGCTCACCGGCTTGCCCGTCGCGATCATGCAGAAGTCGCAGCGCCGCGTGCACTGGTCACCGCCGATGAGGAACGTCGCCTCGCGGTCCTCCCAGCACTCGTAGATATTCGGGCAGCCGGCTTCCTCGCAGACCGTGTGGAGCTCGCTCTGGCGCGCGAGGCGGCGCACATCCTGGTACTGCTCGCCGACGCTCGCACGCGTGCGGATCCACTCGGGCTTCTTCTCGATCGGCGTCTGCATGTTTCGCGCCTCGACGCGAAGGAGCTTGCGGCCCTCGGGCGATGGGGTGCTCATAACTGGCCTACTTTCTCGGGCGCGCGAAAGTGCGCCAGTTCCTGCTCAAGGTATGGATGTAATAGTCCGGCGATCTCGGCGACCGACAGCGAAACCCCGAGCTCCGCGAGTGAGACGACCCCCGCATCCTGAATGCCACACGGGACGATCCGCTCGAAGTCGGCGAGGTTAGTCGAGACGTTGAGCGCGAGCCCGTGCATCGTCGTGCGTTTCGCGAAGCGAACGCCAATCGCGCACAGCTTGCGGTCGGGCTGGCCCGCGGCGGTGATCCAGACGCCGGTGCGGCCTTTGACGCGGCCCGCAAGGATGCCGAGCTTCGCTGCGAGGTCGATCACGGCCTGCTCGAGACCGCGGACATAGGCCACCACATCCTGGCGGCCGTGCACGTGGATGATCGGGTATGCGACGAGCTGCCCCGGGCCGTGATAGGTCACCGAGCCGCCGCGATCGATGCGGACGACCGGGACATCCGGGTTCGGGATGTCCTCGTCAGAGGTGCTGCTGCCCGCCGTATAGACGGGCGCGAACTCGCTGTAGATGACGGTGTCGGGAGCTTCCCCCGCCGCCACGGCAGCGTGCAGCTCGCGCTGGATCGCATCCACCTCGAGATACTCTATCGGCGCATCGGTCAACAAGGCTAATTTTTGCACGCCGTCCAGTAAAGCACGGAAACAAGAGTTACGGGGTCGACGCCTCCGACTGCGGCTTATCGACGGCGCCGCCAAAGCGGCGATCACGGTCGATATACAGCCCGATGGCGTGCCACAGATCCTCGCGTGTGAAGTCCGGCCACAGCGTGTCGAGGAAGACCATCTCTGCATAGGCGGATTCCCACAGCAGGAAATTCGAGGTGCGCTGCTCGCCAGACGACCGAATGAACAGGTCGACGTCCGGCAGCTGCGGCTGGTAGAGATACTTCTCGATCGTGTTCTCGCGGATGCGGTCGGGATTGATCCTGCCCTCGGCGGCGTCAGCCGCGATTCGGCGCACCGCCTCGACGATCTCGACGCGGCCGCCGTAGTTGACGCACATGTTGAGGGTCATCACCGTGTTATTGCGTGTCAGTTCCTCGGCGGCCTTGAGGTCGGTGATCACGCTCTTCCAGAGCCGTCGCTCGGCGCCCGACCACACCACCTTCACGCCCCACTCGTTGAGCTGGTCGCGCTGACGGCGGAGCACCTCGCGATTGAAGCCCATGAGGAAGCGGACCTCCTCGATCGAGCGCTTCCAGTTCTCGGTCGAGAACGCATACACCGACAGGTGCTGCACGCCCGCCTGCACCGCGCCCGCGACGACATCGAGCAGGGCCTCTTCGCCCGCTCGGTGCCCCTCGGTGCGCGGCAGTCCGCGCCGATTCGCCCAGCGTCCGTTGCCATCCATCACGATCGCGACGTGTTTCGGTACTGCGCCGGCCGGAAATGCGGGTGGCGTGATTCCGGTCCAGTCGAGGGGCTTGAAATTCATGCCCCTAGCGTACTTTCACCGCTGCGGTTCCGGATGCGCTGTGGTTTCCGCGGCGCTATCACCCGCCGGCATTGCGCATCCGCCACACCTCGTCGATCGCGGTGAAGGATTTCAACTGCCGGTCGAGGTGGTAGGTCACGTACGCCTTCACGATGCGGGATGCGTCCGCCCGGGTCGCCTGGTCGCTCCCCTCCGCGACGCGCCAGTTCCCCGCGAGCAGCGCCCAGAGCAGACGCATCGTGTCGATGTGCGCGGCTAAGGTCGCGCCGCACCCCGGGGCACAGGATGCGCACACCGCTCCCCCGGCCGCGAACGAGATTCGCGCGTGCGGACCCGGCGCGCCGCAGCGGGCACACTCGTTGAAGCTCGGCTCCCAGCCCGCGAGCGAGAGCGAGCGGAGCAAATACGCATCCAGCTCGAGGAGCGGATCGCGCTCGCCCGAGGTGAGCGAGCGCAGCCCCTGCAGCAGCAGTGCGTACTGCAGGGCCGCGGGTTCGGCATCGATGATTTCGTCGACAGATTCGACCATCGCGTTGGCTGCGGCGTAGCGCTCGTAGTCGGCGACGATCGCCTCGGCGAAGCTCTCGACCGTCACCGCCTGCGTCACCGTCTCGAGCCGAGAACGGTCGTCGGGATTCTTCGAATAGAGCTGCGCATCCACGACGGCGAACGGCTCGAGCCGCCCGCCGATCTTGGAGTTGGTCCTGCGCACCCCTCGGGCCACGGCGCGGATCTTTCCGCGCTCACGCCCGAAGAGCGTCAGGATGCGGTCGGCCTCACCGAGCTGCTGCGCGCGCAGCACGACGACCTCATCGCCGTACGAGCGCATCGGTGTGGCCATGCGGCCTAATTGCCGTTGTTGCGCAGCGCCCGGTTCACCGAGGACACGATCGCTTTGAGCGAGGCGTTCGCGATATCCGGGTCGATGCCGACGCCCCACAGGCGCTGCCCGTTGGTCTCGAGCTCGACGTATGCCGCGGCGAGCGCGTCGCCGGAGGCCGAGAGCGTGTGCTCGACGTAGTCGTACAACTTCACCTCGTACCCCTTAGCCTCGAGCGCCTTCAGGAAAGCGTCGATCGGGCCGTTACCGCTCGTCTTGATCTCGCGGGTCTCGTCGGCGACGCGGAGCTTCACGTCCATGGCGGTCGTGCCGTCCATTTCGGTCTGCGTGCGCGTGCCGAAGATCTCGAGGCGTCCCCACTTGTCCTCGACCTGTTCGGCCGGCAGGTACTCGTGGATGAACTGCTCCCAGATCGCGTCGACGGTCATCTCGCCGCCCTCGGCGTCCGTGCGCTGCTGCACGAGGCCCGAGAACTCCACCTGCAGGCGACGCGGCAGGTCGAGGTTGTGGTGTTCCTTCAACAGGTACGCGACGCCGCCCTTGCCGGACTGCGAGTTGACGCGGATGACGGCCTCGTAGGTGCGGCCCAGGTCCTGCGGGTCGATCGGCAGGTAGGGCACCTCCCACTGGATCTCCCTGACGTCCTTGCCCTGTTCCTCGGCCTTGACGTCGAGGGCCTCGAAGCCCTTCTTGATCGCATCCTGGTGCGAACCCGAGAACGCGGTGTAGACGAGGTCGCCGCCCCACGGGTGGCGCTCGTCGACCTTGAGCTGGTTGCAGTACTCGACAGTGCGGCGAATCTCGTCGATGTTCGAGAAGTCGATCATCGGGTCGACGCCCTGCGTGAACATGTTCACGCCCAACGTGACGAGGCAGACGTTACCGGTGCGCTCGCCGTTGCCGAACAGGCAACCCTCGATGCGGTCGGCGCCGGCCATGTAGCCGAGCTCCGCCGCTGCGACGCCGGTGCCGCGGTCGTTGTGCGGATGGAGTGAGATCAGGATCGACTCGCGGCGGTCCAGGTTGCGATGCATGTACTCGATCATGTCTGCGTACACGTTCGGGGTCGACATCTCCACGGTCGCCGGCAGGTTGATGATCATCTTATGCTCGGGCGTCGGCTCGAACTCGGCGATGATCGCGTTGCAGACCTCGACGGCGTAGTCGAGCTCGGTGCCCGTAAAGCTCTCGGGCGAGTACTCGTAGTAGATCTCGGTCTCGGGGATCATGTCCTCGAA
Organism: Gulosibacter molinativorax; assembly: GCF_003010915.2. Taxonomy (NCBI): domain Bacteria; kingdom Bacillati; phylum Actinomycetota; class Actinomycetes; order Micrococcales; family Microbacteriaceae; genus Gulosibacter; species Gulosibacter molinativorax. Next base: position 1,112,751 of record NZ_CP028426.1, read on the forward strand.
CCGCTTGCACATGCGGGCACCTTCGAGGGCGATCTGTTTGATGCCCTCGCGGTCCTCGCGGAAGACGACCTCGCGCTGCAGCGTGCTCGTCGAGTTGTAGAGGTGCACGATCGCGCGCTTCGCACCGCGCAGCGATTCATAGGTGCGCTTGACGAGGTGCTCGCGCGCCTGGGTCAGCACCTGAATCGTGACGTCCTCGGGGATCTTGTCCTCATCGATGAGGCGGCGCACGAAGTCGAAGTCGGTCTGGCTCGCGGAGGGGAAGCCGACCTCGATCTCCTTGTAGCCCATGCGCACGAGCAGGTCGAACATGACCATCTTGCGCTCGGGCGACATCGGGTCGATCAGCGCCTGGTTGCCGTCGCGGAGGTCGACCGCGCACCAGCGGGGCGCTTCGGTGATGACCTTGTTGGGCCAAGTGCGGTCCGGCAGGCGAACCCCAAACATCTCGTCGTACGACACGTAGCGGTCGATGGGCATGCTTGAGGGCTTCTGGAAGTTTTGCATTTTTCGGAGGTCTCCTGTGAGAGTTTTTGTGGCTAAGCCAACACCGAACTCCGCGACGAGGAAGGCTTAGTTGCTAAGCCTCGTCGCGGCACAGAAGGAGGAGGGTGCCGAAAACGAGCATGGAGCGATGATAGCACTAGCCCGCGGCGAACTGGCGCTGGATCTCCGACCAGCCCCGCACATCCGCAACGACCCGACCGCCCACGACCTTCACGACGTGATGCGCCCGCGACGCGCTCGACAGCTCAGAAGACGCGTACAAGACAGGCAGGCCGTAGTCGGCCGCAATCACGCGCAGCAGCCCCTCGAGCATGCTGCGCTCCCGCTGCGGGAGTTCGGCGAACGGGTTCTCGACCGCAATCATCGCTGGCGCCGGCGCGAGGGCGCGGCCGATCGCCACGCGATGCTGCAACGCCTGCGGGAGGTTCTCGACATAGGCCTGCCCGAGGTCGTTGAACCCCAGGGATTCCTCGACCCGGCGGGTGCGCCCGGCGCGATCCAGCTCCGGTGCCTGATCGAGCCACTGCCCGATTGCGCTATCGATCGTCTGGCCCGCGAAGCAATACGGCTGGGCCGTCAACAGCCCAACTTGGAGTGGCGTCAGCGTGTTTGGCTGCTGCGGACGCCGCGAAATGGCGACGCCCTGCAGGGCGCTCTCCCCCGCATCCGTCGGGTCAACGCCGACCGCGGCGCGGAGGAGCGATTCACCCGAACCGTCGCTCGACAGCAGCACGGTGAGCTCGCCCGCGACCGCGGTGAGCGAGACGTCGATGAGCGGGGCGAAGCCGCCGCGTCGCAGCGATTGGATCTGAAAATCCGTCCCCGAACCACCGAGCGAGCGTGGTGAAAGCAGGGGTGCCGACATGCCCCAAGACTAGGAAGTGGGGCCGCGACTTTCGTCGTCAGTCATGCCGAAGCGGTGTCATCCATGAGTATGAGACAACGTTAAAGTAGCCCGTGCTCGTAAGCGAAGACGACCAGCTGCACGCGATCGCGGAGCGACAGTTTCGCCAGGATGCGCGAGATGTGAGTCTTCACCGTGGCCTCGGAGAGGAACTCCTGCGCCGCGATCTCGCCATTCGACATGCCCTTCGCCGCGAGGAAGAACATCTCCCGCTCGCGCTCAGTGAGCGCTTTGAACTCCTCCGGTTCGCCACCGAGTCGATTTGGCGACTGCGAGAAGCGGCGGATGAGGTCGGCTGTGGCCTGGGCCGCGAACACCTCCGAGCCGGAGTGCACGGTGCGGATCGCCGCGAGGAGGAACTCGGGGTCGGCATCCTTCAGCACGAATCCGGATGCGCCGGAAGCGACGGCCTTCGCGACCGCCTTATCGAGGTCAAAGGTCGTGAGGATGAGGATGCGCGTGTCGAGTCCCCGGGCGACGATCTGCTGCGTCGCTTCGAGCCCATCCATCACCGGCATCCGCACGTCCATGAGGATGACGTCGGGGTTCGTCGCCTGCGCGAGCCGCACCGCCTCCGCACCGTCCGAAGCCTCGGCGACAAACTTCATGTCCGGCTGACTCTCGATGAGCATCCTGATGCCACCGCGGAAAAGCTGCTGGTCATCGACGAGGGCAACGCGAATCGGCGCGTTCGTTTCGGTGCTGGTGCTCAAGAGGAACTCATTTCTGGGTTGATGTGTGAGTCGCGTGCGTCACTTCCACCCTAGGGGGAATTTCTGCGCGCACCGGCTCATGCTCGCCGGTCACGTACGATTCGGGGTCCGTCGGGAGATCGCATTCGACGTTGGCCGCGGGCGAGACATAGGGCGCCTGTGCCCGCACGACCCACTCGCATCCCTCCATGCCGGCCGACGCCTCGCCACCCACCGCGAGCAGTCGCTCCCGCATGCCGATAATCCCGTGGCCGCCCGACGCGCTGATCTTCGGGACGTCCGCGACCCGGTTTCGCACGATCAGGTAGAGCTTGTCCTCCCAACGGATCTCGAGGGCGGTCGGTGTTTTGTTGTCGCCGTACTTCAGGGCGTTCGTCAGCGCCTCTTGCACGACGCGGAATACGGCAAGCTCGGCGATCGCGCCGATCGGCTTGCGCACCCCGACGACATTCACGTCGACTCGCAGGCCCGCCGCCCGGATGCGGTCGAGGACAGCCGGGATATCGTCGATCCCCTTCGACGGGCCCTCGCCCTGCGTGTGCCGGAGCTGTCCGAGGAGCCCCCGCACATCGGCGAGCGCCTCCCGCGCGGTTTCGGAGATCGTCGACAGGACGGGTTCCGCCTTGTTTGGGTCCGCCTTCATGAGGTACCGGCCGCCGTCCGCCTGCGCGACGACGACGGCAAGCGAGTGCGCGACCACGTCGTGCATGTCGCGCGCAATCCGGTTGCGTTCCTGCTCGACAATCAGCTGCTCCTGCGTGCGCTGATACTCGATCTCGGCGAGCTCAGCCGAGTGCGTGAGCTGATGAGCCTGAATCTGGACCCGCTGCACCATGCCGGCGAGCCAGACGACCACCGTCCCGAGTACGAGCGGCACCGAGAAGATCAGCAGCGAGAAGAAGAATGCGGAGGAGCCGTAGAAACCGGCACCCGCGAAGTCGCGCAGGCCGGGGATGTCGACCGGGAAGAGCGCGAGGTAGACCGCCTCCAAGAGCGGAAAGACGACGGCCATGATGCCCGACAGCCAGATCCGCAGCCGCGAGCCGTTCGCGGCGCAGCTGAACAGCACCATGAGGATGGCGATATCACCGAAGGACGGCGGTGCCCCCACGAGCAGCTTGATGTTGAAGCCGAATGTCAGCAGCACGAGCGAGGGCCAGGGACATGTCCGCCGGGTGATGATGGCGAGCGTAAATGGGACCCAGGATGCGAGCAGGCGCCAGTCGAAGAAGATTTGCCAATTCTGGTTGATCGACAGCGGCAGCCCGACCGTGAGCATCAGCACGAGGCCGACGAGCACGTCGGTTAGCACGGCGTGTCGAGGCTGTTCCTCCTGCACATGGCAGAACCAGCTCGGCGCGCGAAAGACGGGCTCAGAACCCGAGTCGACCAAGCTGTTTTGCGTCACGTTGCCAATCCTTTGCCACCTTTACGTGCAGCGTCAGACTAACGCGACGATCGCTGATCGCGGTGATCGCCTTGGTCGCGAACTGTCGCACGTTCTTCAGTCGGGCGCCATTCTTGCCGATGATGATGCCCTTCTGGCTCTCCCGCTCGACATAGATGTTCGCGTAGATGTGGCGCTTGCCGTCGTCATCTTCGTCGTCAAACATGTCCTCGATCATTACCGCGATCGAGTGCGGGAGCTCGTCGTGGACACCGTGGAGCGCCGACTCACGGATGAGTTCCGAGACCCGCTGCGAGTATGTCTCCTCGGTGATCATGTCGTCGGGGTACAGCTGCGGCGATTCCGGGAAGAGCGCGATGAGCTCCTGGATGAGGGGCTCGAGATTAATGTCCTCGGTCGAGGAGACGGGGATGATGACGTCCCAGTCGCGCAGCGTCTCGATCTCCATGAGCTGCTTCGCGACCTCGGGCTTCGGCACCGTCTCGCACTTGGTCACGAGCGCGACCTTCTTCGCCTGCGGTGCGCGGTCTAGCCACTCGTTGATGAGCCGGTCGCCGGGGCCGATCGGTTCGTTCGCCGGCACGCAGAAGCCCACGACGTCGACATCGCTCAGTACATCCTCGACGATGTCGTTGAGCCGCTGGCCGAGCAGCGTCCGCGGCCGGTGGATGCCCGGGGTGTCGACGATGATGATCTGGCCGTTCGGCCGATGCACGATGCCGCGAATCGCGCGGCGCGTCGTCTGCGGCTTGTCGGAGGTGATCACGATCTTCTCGCCGACAAGCGCGTTCGTGAGGGTGGACTTTCCCACGTTGGGTCGACCAACGAACGTGACGAATCCGGCGCGGTAGTTGGGCTCGCTCGCGGATTCGTCTTCGCCCTGCGGCTGGTCGGTTAGGTCATCAATACTCATGGTTCTCCTTGTGCAGCTTGGAGGTCCGATCGTCGAGAACCCCGGTGAGTGAATCTTGCAGTGGTGCGGAAAGCCCACTGCCGGATTCGCGAGTTCCGATAAAGCGCACCGAAACCTCGGTCACCCGGTGGCGGCGTCCCACGCGATCGGCCGTGAGTTCGAGACCGTCAACGACGACTCGGTCGCCCAGCACCGGAATCTTTCCGAGCGCCTTCGACATCAGTCCGCCGACCGAGTCTACGTCCTCGTCGTCAATCTCGATATCGAAGAGCTCGCCGAGCTCGCTGGTGGACATACGCGAGGAGACGCGCATCGCGCCGCTCGCAAGCAATTCGATCTCTTCGGTATCGCGGTCGTGCTCGTCGTTGATCTCACCCACGAGCTCCTCGATGAGGTCCTCAAAGGTCACGAGACCGGCAACCCCGCCGTACTCATCAATCACGATCGCGAAGTGGGTCGACTCGCGCTGCATCCGGCGCAACAGCTCGCTCGCGCCGAGCGACTCGGGAACGAACGTCGCGGGCCGTGCCACGGTCAGGACGGTACCCGCACCGCGGGTGCCGCCGTGCAGCATTTCGCGCGACAGGTCCTTCTGGTAGGCCACCCCGCGAACGTCGTCGCTATCGCGGCCGATGATCGGGGCGCGCGAGATACCGTCGTCGAGGAGCTCACCGAGCGCCTGCGCGACGGTGCTGTCCGCATCCACCGTGTGCATGTCGGTGCGTGCCACCATCACCTCGCGAACGAGCCGGTCGGAGAAGTCGAATACCGAGTGGATCAGCTCGCGATCTTCGTCCTCGAGCACCTCATCCTCGGCGGCCTCGTCGACCATCGACAGCAGCTGTTCCTCGCTCGATAGCGATCCCGAGCGCGGGGTCGGGTTCGGGGTGACCGAGTCGCCGATGGCCGTAAGCAGGTCGGCAATGACGCCGGTCAGAACGCGCGCGGCACGAATAAGCCACGACAGGGCGCTCACGGTCTTCTGCGGATGCGCACGACCGATCGATTTCGCGCTCGATCCGCTGAGGAGAAAGTGCACCACGAGCATCACGACGGCGGTCACGGCAAAGGCGATCCACGGCTGTCCCGAGCGATCGGTGAACCACACCGCGAGCAGCGCGGTCGCGAGCGTTTCGGTGCCAGCCCGGGTAAAGGTCACGGCATGCTCGTGGCCTTCCGGGTTCGCCGCGATCCCCATGAGGAACCGGTTCCCCGGCCGCTCCTCCGAGAGCTCGGCGATATCGGCACGCGGCAGCTGCGCGAGGGCCGCCTGCGCGGCCGCGAGCAGTGTCGAAATCAGCACCAATACGATCAGGATGCTGATGACGAGAAACCAGGTCACTTGCGGAAACCGGCCTTTCGTTCGGCCGTCGCGAAGCTCAGCAGCAGATCGCGTTGCAGGCCAAACATCTCCTTGTGCTCTTCCGGTTCGGCGTGGTCAAAGCCCAACAGGTGCAGGGTGCCGTGGGTTACGAGCAGGAGAATCTCATCCACCGTGCTGTGGCCCGCGGTCTTCGCCTGAGTCTCGGCAACCTGCGGGCACACCACGATGTCACCAAGGAGCCCCGGCGGGGTCTGGCGTTCGATCGAACCGGGGCGAAGCTCATCCATCGGAAAGCTCAGCACGTCGGTCGGGCCAGGCTCGTCCATCCACTGCACGTGCAGCTCTTCCATCGGCCCCACGTCAACGAAGACGATGCTGAGGTCGGCATCCGGGTGGATGTGCAGTTGGTCCAGGTTATGGGTCGCGAGGCGAAGAATCTTTGCCTCGTCGATCTCCATGTTGGACTCGTTGTTTACCTCAATGCTCAAAATCGGCCTCCGGTCTTCTTGCGCTCCGTACGCGCCTGCGTGCGCGCGTCGTGGGCCGTGTATGCGTCAACAATCTCGCTCACGAGGGTGTGTCGGACGACGTCCTGGCTCGTGAGGGTCGAGAAGTGGATGTCCTCGACGTCTTCCAGGACGATTGTGGCCTGCTTGAGGCCGGATGCCCCGCCCGGCAAGTCGATCTGGGTGATGTCACCCGTGACGACCATCTTCGAACCAAAGCCGAGGCGCGTGAGGAACATCTTCATCTGCTCGGGGGTCGTGTTCTGCGCCTCGTCGAGCACGACGAAGGCGTCATTCAGGGTGCGACCACGCATGTATGCCAGGGGCGCGACCTCGACGACGTTCGTGGACATGAGCTTGAGCACGAGGTCCGGCTCGAGCATCTCGCCGAGCGCATCGAAGAGCGGGCGCAGGTAGGGGTCGATCTTCTCCGTCAGCGTGCCGGGCAGGAACCCGAGGTTCTCCCCCGCCTCGACGGCGGGACGAGTTAAGACGATCTTCGCGATTTCCTTGCGCTGCAGCGCCTGCACCGCCTTCGCCATCGCCAGATAGGTCTTGCCGGTGCCGGCGGGCCCGATCCCAAACGTGATCGTGTGCTCGTCGATCGCATCCACGTAGCGCTTCTGCCCGAGTGTTTTCGGCCGGATCGTGCGCCCGCGCGTCGTGAGAATCGACTCGCCGAGGACCTCGGACGGCGGCGGGGCGCCTGGGGTTTCGAGCAGCTGATTCGACCGACTCACCGCCTGGGGATCGATCACGGTACCCGAACGCACCATGTCCGCGATTTCCTGGACGAGCGACTCCGCTCGCGCGACGTCATCGCGGTGCCCCGAGAGGGTGAGCTGATTGCCGCGGGCGAGTACACGGACGCGGGGATGCTCACGCTCGATCGTGCGCAGAATCTGATCGCCCGGGCCGAGCAGGTTCACCATCGGCACATCGTCGATGATGATCGAGCGCTCGATCTTGCCGTCGTCGGCCGTGTCGTCAGCCGTGTTCTCAGAACGTGGCAAGAGTGCCTTCCTCGAGGCCGCCACCCAGGATGTGCGCGTGCACGTGGAAAATCGTCTGGCCGGCCTCGGCGCCAGTGTTGAAAATGAGGCGGTACTGCCCGCCCGTGTGCTCGTTCGCGAGCTGCTGCGCCGTCGCGACGATGTGCGCAAGCAAGTCTGCGTCGCCCGCCGCAAGCTCCGCCACATTCGCGTACTCCGGCGTCTTCGGCACCACGAGCAGGTGCACGGGAGCCTTCGGGGCAATATCGCGGATCGCGATTACGCGGTCGTCCTCGAAAAGAATCTCGCTCGGAATTTCACGGTTGATGATCTTGGTAAAGATGCTGTCGGCCATGCGGGCAATTCTACTGGTCACCATCGGGAAAGCCGGGTGAGGAGTGCTGCGATAGCCGCGGGCCCTGCCGTCGAGGTCCGCAGCACGTTCTGCCCGAGGCGTACCGCAACCGCTCCTGAGCTGCGAAACAGCTCGATCTCCTCGTCCGAGACGCCGCCCTCCGGACCAACGATGAGCGTGAGCGCGTCGCCGTCGCCGAGATCGTCGAGTGGGACCTCACCGAGTGGGAGCTCCCCACCTGGATCGAGCACGAGCACCCGCCCGGGCTCGAACTGCGCGGCGAGCTGCTTGGAGGTCGCGACCGCCGCGATCTCGGGCACGCGCGCTCGAATCGACTGCTTCGATGCCTCACGGGCGATGGTCTCCCACCGCTCGCGATTCTTCAGCGCCTTATCCCCGACCCACTTCGAAACCGAACGGCTCGCCTGCCAGGGCACCACCGCATCCACGCCGAGCTCGACCGCGGCCTGCAGCGCCATCTCGTCGCGCCCGCCCTTGGCGAGGCCCTGGACGAGGACGAGCCGCGGCGAAGCGACCCGCTCGACCACCGCATCCTCGAGCGCGCGAACTCGAAACTCGCCTGTGGACGTGGCCACCACCTCGGCCTCGACACGCGCGCCGCGGCCGTTCAGCAGGATGATCTGCTCTCCCTCACGCATGCGCGCCACCTTGACAGCGTGGCGCGCCTCATCGCCCGTCACGACGAGTTCGTCGCCCGTGACCGCTGCATCCCAATCGGGCTGCAGGTAGGCGTGGGCCACTAGCGGCCGAACTTTCCGCGCAGTTTCGAGAACAGCCCGGGCTTTTCCTTCGAGAGGGTCGGGCCCGACTCGTGCTTCGAGCGCTCGGCGAACTGCTTGAGGAGGTCTTTCTGCTTGTTGTCGAGCTTGGTTGGTGTGCGCACGTGCAGCGTGACCTCGAGGTCACCGCGGTGCGTCGAGCGCAACCGGGTGATGCCGCGGCCGCGTACCGAAAGGACGTCGCCCGACTGAGCGCCGACCGGAATCTCGAGCTCGACGTCGCCGTCGAGGCCGGGCAGTGTGGTCGTCGTGCCGAAGATCGCGTCGATCATCGAGACCTCGAGCAGGCACTCGAGGTTGTCGCCGTTACGCACGTAGACGTCGTGCTCGCGCACGCGCACCTCAAGGTAGAGGTCGCCATTCGGGCCACCGCCGGGGCCAGCCTCGCCCTGACCGGGCAGGTGGAGGCGCAGGCCCGAGTCGACGCCCGCGGGGATGTCGACGGGGATCGTGACCTCAGCGCGCACGCGACCCTGGCCGTGGCAAGTCTCACACGCGTGCTCGATGATCGTGCCGAACCCCTGGCAGGTGCCACAGGGTGAGGTCGAGATGACCGGGCCGAGGATCGAGCGCACTTGGCGACGGATCTCGCCCGAACCGCCACACTCGGAACACGTTACCGGCGAGGTTCCCGGCGCCGCCCCGGTGCCGTGGCAGTCCTCGCAGTGGGTCGCGGTCTGCACCTCAATGTCGCGGTGCGTGCCGAAGATTACCTCGTCGAGGTCGAGCTCGACGCGGATGAGCGCATCCTGCCCGCGCTGCGCGCGCGAACGCGGCCCGCGACCGCCGCCGCCACCCTGACCGCCGAAGAAGGCGTCGAAGATGTCGCCGAAGCCAAAGCCGCCCATGCCATCCTGGCCGCCCATGTCGTACTGCTTACGTCGCTGCGGGTCGGAAAGCGTGTCGTAGGCCGCGGTGACGTCCTTGAACTTCTCTTCCGCGTCGGGTGACGGGTTGACGTCCGGGTGCAGCTCACGCGCGAGCTTTCGGTACGCCTTCTTGATTTCGTCCTGCGACGCTTCTTTGCTCACGCCCAGGACTTCGTAGTGGTCTGCCAAAACTGGCTGCCTCCTTGTTATGCCGCCGTGTCGTTGAACACGCGCGATAGATAGCGGGCGACTGCGCGAACAGCCGCGATGTTACGCCGGTAATCCATGCGAGTTGGTCCGAGAATGCCGAGGCGGGCCTCGCCGCGGTCGGCCATATAGCCCGAAGCCAGGATGCTCGTCTCCTCGAACGAGGCCTCCTCGTTTTCGTGGCCGATCGACACAGCCACCTCGTGATCCTGCAGGTCGAGCTCGGCGACGAGCCGCAGGAGCACCACCTGCTCCTCCATCGCCTCGAGCACCGGCAGGATGCTCGAAAAGTCGCGTTCCGTGCGGGCGAGATTCGCGGCGCCGGCGATGATGAGCCGATCCTCGCGGTTTGAATTGAGCTGATCGATCAGCGCGTTCACGAGCTGGCTCGCGAGCACCTCTTCCTCGCCGGTAAACGGGTCGGTCAGATCATCGATACGCTTGGCGGCCTCCTGCAGCGAGTGACCAACGAGGGTCTCGTTGAAGTGTTGCCGGACCTTGACGAGCGTATCCTCGTCGATTTCCGATTCGATTTCGACGATGCGCTGCTCGACGCGACCCGAGTCGGTGATCAGCACGGTCAGGATGCGCCGGTCACTCAGCGAAACGAGCTCGAGCCGGTGGATCGAGGATGTGAGGAGCGAGGGCAACTGCCCGATCGCGACGGAGTTCGTCAGCTGCGCGAGGGTGCGCACCGACTGCACGACGAGCTCCTCCGGATCGCTCGAGCGCTCCATGAAGTCTTCGATTGCTCGGCGCTGCGCGGTGGTCAGCGGACGAATGCCCGACAGCCGGTCGACGAACACCCGGTAACCCTTGTCCGTCGGGATGCGGCCCGAGGACGTGTGCGGCGCGGTAATGAGCTCCGCTTCTTCGAGCTGAGCCATGTCGTTGCGAATCGTCGCGGCCGACACTCCAAACTTGTGGCGCTCGACCAGCCGCTTCGAGCCGACTGGTTCCTTCGTTTCTACGTAGTCGCCGATGATGGCGCGAAGCACGTCAAGGCTGCGCTCACTCACCACTGACATCACCCCGGTTCTTGCTGTTGGCTTGCACGCTTGCGCGGGCACGGCGAGTTAGCACTGTGCCCTTGTGAGTGCTAAGTCTACTGCGGATCCTCGGTGAGTGTACGGGCAATCACGTCGGCGAGGAGCCTGCCGCGCAGCGTCGGGATGATTCGGCCGCGGAAAGCCGCGCCAGCATCAACGAGTCCGTCCGCGATGAGCTCAGCTACGCGCTCGCGCGCGTTCGCTGCAAGCGTGGCGGTGGGCAGCCCGTCGCGAAGCCGAGTACGCAGCAGGACGATCTCTTCATGCCGCTCTTCGGAGCTCAACACCTCGTGACCGGCGGCCGGAGTCTCGCCGCCGTTTAACCGATTCGCGTAGGCAGCGGGATGCTTGACGTTCCAGAAGCGTACCCCGTTGACGTGGCTGTGCGCACCGGGGCCGAAGCCCCACCAGTCAGTGTCGTGCCAGTACGCGAGGTTGTGACGCGAGGGATGCGCACCGCCCTTCGACCAGTTCGACAGCTCGTACCACTCGTACCCGGCCTCGGCGAGCAGGCGATCCGCGAGCTCGTACATCTCGGCCTGCAGGTCGTCATCCACCTCCGCGATCTCGCCGCGGCGGATCTGCCTCGCGATCGCGGTGCCCGGCTCGATAATGAGCGCATAGGCCGAAATGTGGTTGGGCGCCATCGAGATCGCCTGCTTGAGGGAGGCGCGCCAGTCCTCGAGACTCTCCCCCGGCGTCCCGTAAATGAGGTCGACCGAGACCTCGAGCCCCGCATCCTTCGCCGCCTGCACGACGTCGGGTACTCGAGCCGGATCGTGCGTGCGATCAAGGGTCGCGAGCACGTGCGGCACGGCCGACTGCATCCCGAAGCTGACGCGCGTGACGCCCCCATCCTTCAGTTCGCGCAAATAGTCCGCATCGACCGAGTCCGGGTTTGCCTCGAGACTGACCTCGGCGCCCTCGACGATGCCGAAGATCTCGCGAAGCCGTGCGAGCACATCCACGAGTGCCGCCGCGGGCAGCAGCGTGGGCGTGCCGCCGCCGAAGAACACGGTGCTGAGTGCCGAGTCGTGCCCGGCGTCGCCGAGTACCCGGTCGGCCAGCGCGATCTCTTTCAACACCGCATCCGGGTACGACTCCTGCGAGACGGAGCCGAGTTCAGTCGCGGTGTAGGTGTTGAAGTCGCAGTAGCCGCAGCGAACGCGACAAAACGGGATGTGCACGTAGGCCCCGAACTGACGCCCGGCGAGCCCTTCGCGCACGCTCGCGGGAAGGGCTCCGTCCTGAGGCAGTGGCGCGCCGTCTGGCAGCTGGCTAGGGGGCAACTCGGCCGTTCGAGTTGAAGACCTCAGCGGTGATCGGCATGAGCTCGGTCCAGAGGTCTTCCATCTTCTCGGCGCACATCTCGATCTCGCGCTGCGGGAACGAAGGGAACTGCGATCCCTCGACGAGTCGACGCAGCGACAGGAAATTCATGAGCGAGCGGGCGTTCATCGTGACGTACATCGACGAGTAGATGTTGAGGGGGAGCACCATGCGGGCCACCTCGCGGGCAACGCCGGCGTCGAGCATCCGCTCGTAGCTGCGGTAGGCGGCCTCCGACTGGGCTCGGACCTCTTCGGACACGAGCGCCGTCTGCTCCGGGGTGCCCGGGTGGAACTCGTACTTTCCGGGGCGACCCTCCTGGCGGAGATTGCGCTCGGGTGCGGGGACGTAGAACGCCGGCTGCAGCTGGCGATAGCGGCCAGATTCCTCGTTGTAGCTTGCGATGCGGTGGCGCTGGAATTCGCGGAAAACGAAGATCGGCGCCTGCACGTAGAACGTCATCGAGTTGTGCTCGAACGGCGTGCCGTGGCGGTCGCGCATCAGGAAGTTGATGAGCCCGCGGTCTCGCTTGTGCAGTTCCTCGGCCTCGCCCTCGTCGGGGCGGCTCTGTTCGCCGATCGTCGATACACGCGCGGCGAAGAGCACATCGCTATCTTGGGCCTGCGCACGGACAAGCTCTACGGTTACGTCGCTCCGGAATTCAATCTCGTCAGTCACCGGACTACCCTACCGCGCCGCTCAGCAGCCCGCTGCGCTAGGCCGAGTGCCTAAGAACAAGACAAGGTCCTTGAGTAAGCGGGCGGAGCCCGGTGTATCGAATGGCCCGGTCGTTTCGATACAAATCGCTTCGCGATTCACTCAACGACCTTGCGTGTTGCTCGCAGCCGCGTCGAGCTCGATCGCGTGCCGCATGGCCTTGCGGGCACGGGGCGTGTCGCCGGATGCGCGGTACGCCAGGGCGAGCCGGGCCCAGGCCCGGTAGTCGTCGGGATTCGATTCGACCTCCGCTTTCCAGCGCGGGAATTCGTCGTCCGCGGCCTCTCGCTCGGGGCGCCCGGAAGGACGCTTGGGGAGGTCGTCCGCGGGAAGCTCCCCCGCATCCGCCATTTTCGCGAGCAGCGCATCGCCCTGCGCCGCAAAGCGGATGTCTTTGGCAATGAATACGACGCCGACGAGCGGAAACACGACGAGGGCTGCGCCCATGATCACGCCGATCGCGGTGCCGCTCGTCACGAGGCCCCAGACCATCCCGGCGATCGCGATGAGATAGATCGCGATCAGCCCGAGGAGGACGTAGACGCCGACCCGAGCGCCCGACCAGCGCTTCACTTGGCCTCGCCGATGCCGAGCAGTCCATCGATGCCGACGGTGAGGCCGGTTGCCGTGGCCGCCGCGTTTAGCGCGAGCTGAATGCCGTGCGTGTACGCGGTGTTGGAGAACGTCTCGTGGCGGATCGTCAGGGTCTCGCCCGTCCCGCCGAAGATCACCTGCTGGTCGGCGACGACCCCGCGCAGCCGCAGCGCGTGCACGGGGATGCCCGCCACGACCTGGCCGCGGGAGGGCTGGTCCGCGTTCGGCGGCACTGGCTCGCTGTCTCGGGCCGCGGAGATCGCTTCGGCCGTGCGAACCGCAGTCCCGGAGGGCGAGTCAACCTTCTTGTCGTGGTGCGCCTCGAGGATCTCGATCGAGTCGTAGAACTTCCCCGCGATGGTCGCGAGGTGGGTGCCGAGTACCGAGCCGACCGAGAAGTTCGGGACGATGATGACGCCTTGGCCCTCGGGGATGCCCGACTCGAGTGCCGCGAGCCGCTCCTGGCCCCAGCCGCTCGTGCCGACGACCACGTTGATGCCGTGCTCGAGAGCGAAGTCGACGTTGGCCTCCGACACGTCGATGCGCGTGACGTCGATGAGCACATCGGCGCCGAGCATTTCCTCCTTCGCGGAGCTGCTCGTGAGTGCCGAGTGGAGCTCGAGCCCGTCGGTATCGGCGATGATCTGCTGGATGAGCGTGCCCATCCGACCGCTGGCCCCGGAAATAGCCACAGAAATAGTCATAGCTAATACCGTACCGCGGGCGGAGGCTGCGCCCTCGCGCGTTGCCTACGATGGCGGGATGGTCACGTTCTTCGAAACGCCGACGGATGCGCCGATCGCCCGGGAGTTGCTCGGCGAGTACATCGCTGAGCGTGTCGCCACGCGGCCAGCGTCGGCCGAGCCGTATCAGCCGCCGCAACCAACCCCCGCGCAGTTCGTACCCCCGCACGGCATCTTTCTCGTCGGTGGCGAGGATGCGCTGGCTATTGTTGCTGCGTCGGCTCACTCTCGAGGTGCAGACCAGGCCCTTTGCTGCGGCGGGATCCGCGCGATCGAGCCGGGCACGGAATGGGTCGACGACGGGTTCGGTGGCCAGCGGTGGTTCGAGCTCAAGCATCTCTACACGAGGCCAGCGGCCCGCGGTCGCGGGATCGCGGGCCGCCTGATTGCCGAGCTCACCGAGGCCGCGCGTCGCTTCGGCGCCGACCGCCTCGTGCTCGACACCCACTCCTCGCTGTCCTCCGCGGGCCACCTATACGAGAGCGCGGGGTTCCGCGCGATCCCGCGGTTCAACGACAACTCGAACGCGGATCGCTGGTTCGGCAAAGCGCTCTGAGCGGCCCTCGCCGCAGCGTTACACGTCGGCGTACCAGTTAATCCCGGTGCGGTCCTGCGGCTCCAGGTGCGACAGATCGCCGAAGAGCTTGAGCTCATCCGGGCGCACCGAGCGAAGCCGCAGCACGGTCAGCGCGGTGTTGCCGGTGCTCAGTGTGAGCCAGTTCCACTCGGGCAGCCCGAGCAGCTCGCGCACGAAGTAGCCGATCACGAAGTTGTGCGTCACGAGCAGGGTGTGCTCGTCCTCCCGGCTGCGCGTGAAGAACGTCGTGATCGCGTCGTTCATCTGCGCCTGCCCCGCCTCGATATCGGCCTGCTCGACGCCGGAGAAGAAGCTGTCGTAGTGGGCGGGCGCGGATTCGCCCGAGGACGGGACGCAGTCAAACAGCAGGTTCGATTGCTCGAAGGATGGTCCCTGCGTATACGTGTCGATGATCGCGGCGGTATCCACCGCCCGCTCAAGCGGCGAGGTCAGCGCGCGGGTAAACGGCACGCGGGCGAGTTTGCGTCCGATGGCGTGGGCCTGCGCCCGCCCTCGCTCCGAGAGCGGCCCCTCGGCAATACCGTGTTCTGCGTTTTCCTGTTCCCCGTGTCGTACCAGGTAGAGGAAATGGCTCATTAGAGCGCCTCCAGCTCAGTCTTTGCTTCAGTAGTGAGTGGGCCGATCGTCTCGACCGTCTTGTCACCGGTCATGACCTCCCGCGAGAGCGCGAGGATGTCTTCGAGCGTGGTCGCCTGCATCCGGGCGATCGACGCATCGAGGTCGATGTACTCGCCTAGCACGAGCTCGGCGCGCGCGAGCCGGTGCATCCTCGCGTTCATTGACTCGAGGGCGAGCGCGCCGGCACCAGCCCCGGCACCCTGCGCATCCGCCAGTTCCTCTTCGGTGACGCCATCGGTCGCAATCTTGTCCAGCTCGTCCCGAATTACGCGCACCGCCTCGGCCGCCTTATTCGGGAGGAACGACGCCGAGACACCGGTGACGCCCGCATCCGCGTGGCTCGCGCCGAAGGAGAATACCGAGTAGACAAGCCCGCGCTTTTCGCGGACTTCCTGAAACAGTCGCGAGGACATGCCGCCTCCGAGGATGTGGTGCAGCAGCCCGAAGGTCGTGCGCCGGTCATCGCGCGCGTCGATGCCCCGGCTGCCCACGATCAGGTGCGTCTGCTCGAGCTCGCGCTCGATGACCTGGATGCGCTCGGCGCGGTCATACTGCGCGGGCGCGGCGTCGCGACGCGCCACGGGGCTCGCGGATACGTCGAGATCCCAGCCGCCCTTGCGCAGGCCCGCCTCGACGCGCCGCAGCGCATCCTCATGGTCGACGCGTCCCGCGATCGAAATGACGAGCTGATCCGGGCGGTAGTAGCGGCGGTAGAAGTCCCAGACCTCGTCGCGTGAGACGGCCAAAATGCTGTCCGGGGTGCCGGCAATCGGCCGGCCGAGCGGATGCGCGCCGAAGAAGTTCTCGTAGAACTTCTCCCACAGCACGTCGGTCGGGTCGTCCTCGGCCATCGCGATTTCCTCGAGGATCACGCCGCGCTCGAGCTCGAACTCGGCCGGTTCGAGGAGCGACGAGGTGATCATATCGGTGAGGACGTCGATGGCCATGCCGAGATCGCGATCCCGCACCCGCGCGTGGTAGACCGTCTGTTCACGCGAAGTCGCGGCGTTGAAGTCGCCGCCGACGCGCTCAAACTCGAGCGCCACGTCACGCGCCGAACGCGTCGGCGTGCCCTTGAAGAGCAGGTGCTCGAGGAAGTGGCTCGAGCCGTATTCTCGATTCGTTTCGTCTCGGGAGCCGAGCGGGACGAAGAAGCCGATCGCGGCCGAGGCCGCGCCAGGCACATCCTCGGTAATGAGGCGAACGCCGGACGGCAGAATCGTTCGTCGAAGGGTTGCACCTCCCGCGACTTCTTCTTCGAGGTACGGAAGGTCAAGTGGCAACTGAATCGGCGTGGTCATAGCGTGCCAAAGCCTACCCGCAACCAACGACAGTCGCCGCTTTGATGACGCGGTTGCGCACTTTCATCCCCAAGCTTGTAGCGGACACTATCTGGCAAGCTGAAGCTATCCGCCCGGAATCTCGAACTCGCAAAGGAGCACCATGACACAGTCACTACACACGAAGCCGCTGCCGACGAACAACCCGTACGAGCAGGTATTCGAAGCCCCGACCCTCGCCGTGCGCGCCGCAACGTTTGCCGAGGGCGATGTCCTTCCCCTCACCCACGTGGGCACCTCCCACGGCGGCGAAGCGCTCTCCCCTGAGCTCAGCTGGGATGCAGTGCCCGGCGCCGAGTCGTACACCGTGACGCTCTTCGACCCGGATGCGCCGACCATGTCTGGCTTCTGGCACTGGATCGTGTACAACCTCCCAGCGGACTGCACGAGCCTCGCCCAGGGCGTCGGCACGGGCGATCTCGCCGACCTCCCGCAGGGCGCGGCACTCGGCTACAACGAGGCGCTCGGTCGCCAGTACATTGGTGCCGCTCCCCCGGCCGGCCATGGACCGCACCGCTATTTCTTCACGGTGCAGGCCCTCAACACGCGCCTGGATCTGCCCGAAGACCTCACCGGGGCGCGCATCCACTTCATGCTCCGCGAGAACGTGATCGCCCGCGGCCACCTCATGGCCACCTTCGAAAACGTGGGCGAGTAACGGCGTAGGTTCGCTCGCAGACCAAGAACGCGGCGCCCTCCCAGGTTTGGGAGGGCGCCGCGTTTAGGTGTGGACGAGTGGCTCGCCGGCCGACGAACTAGGCGTCGTGCGGAACGTCCTCTTCCTCGTCGACCGGCTCAAGCGAAAGCTTGCCGCGGTCGTCAACCTTGGTGATGCGCACGAGAATCTTCTGGCCCACCGAGAGCACGTCCTCGACGTTCTCGACGCGCTTGCCACCAACGAGCTTTCGCACCTCCGAGATGTGCAGGAGGCCGTCCTTGCCCGGGAGCAGCGAGACGAACGCGCCGAACGAGGCGATCTTGACGACGGTACCGAGGTACTGCTCGCCGACCTCAGGAACCTGCGGGTTCGCGATCGCGTTGACCGCGTCGCGGGCGGCCTCGGCCGAGGGGCCGTCGCTCGCGCCGATGAACACGGTGCCGTCGTCTTCGATCGAGATGTCCGCGCCAGTGTCTTCCTGGATCTGGTTGATGATCTTGCCCTTGGGCCCAATCACCTCACCGATCTTGTCGACAGGGATCTGCACCGAGATGATGCGCGGTGCGGTGTCCGCCATCTCGTCCGGCTCGTCGATCACGGGGTTGATCGCACGGTCGAGGATCTCGATGCGTGCGTCGTGTGCCTGCTGCAGCGCCGAGTCGAGAACCTCCGAGGGGATGCCGTCGAGCTTGGTGTCGAGCTGAAGCGCGGTGATGAATTCGGCGGTGCCTGCGACCTTGAAGTCCATGTCGCCAAGCGCGTCTTCAGCGCCGAGGATGTCGGTCAGCGCGCGGTACTGCGTCTCGCCATCGACCTCGGCCGAGACGAGGCCCATCGCGATGCCCGCGACCGGCGCGCGAAGCGGCACACCAGCGTTGAGCAGCGACAGCGTGGATGCGCAGACCGAGCCCATCGAGGTCGAGCCGTTCGAACCGAGCGCCTCCGAGACCTGGCGGATTGCGTACGGGAACTCCTCGCGGGCGGGCAACACCGTGACGAGCGCCTTCTCGGCGAGGTTACCGTGACCGATTTCGCGGCGCTTCGGCGAACCAACGCGGCCGGTCTCACCGGTCGAGTACGGCGGGAAGTTGTAGTGGTGCATGTAGCGCTTCGACTTCTGCGGCGACAGCGAGTCGATCTGCTGCTCCATCTTGAGCATGTTCAGCGTGGTGACGCCCAGGATCTGGGTCTCGCCGCGCTGGAAGATCGCCGAACCGTGGACGCGCGGGATGACGTCCACCTCGGCGTCGAGCTGACGGATGTCGGTAACGCCACGGCCGTCCATGCGGACGCCCTCGGTCAGGATGCGACCGCGAACGATGTCCTTCGTGACCGACTTGTACGCCGCCGAGACCTGCGCGTTCGAGTTCTCGGGCAGCTCGCCAGCCTCGACCTTGGCCGCAACGGCCTCCTTGACGCGGCCCTTGAGCTCGTCATCCGCATCCTGGCGCGCGATCTTGTCGGCGATCTGGTAGACGCCCTTCAGGTCTTCCTGCGCGAGTTCGGTGACGACCGCGAGCAGCTCGTCGGTGTACGACGGGAAGGTCGGGTATTCCTGAACCTGCTTGTTAACCTGGCCGGCGACGTCGAGCTGTGCCTTGATCAGCTGCGTGATGAAGGGCTTCGACGCCTCGAGTCCCTGCGCGACGACCTGCTCGTCGGGCTTCGTGGCACCGTTCTGGATGAGCTCCCAAGCATTCTCAGGGGCCTGCGCCTCCACCGTCATGACGGCGATGTCTTCGGTGCCGTCCTTCCGGGTGATCAGGCGGCCGGCAACGGTGAGTTCGAACGTCGCCTCTTCGGTGACCTGCGAGTAGGTCGGGAATGCGACCCACTGGCCTTCGATGAGCGCAATGCGAATTGCGCCGATCGGGCCCGAGAACGGGACGCCCGAGATCTGCGAGGACATCGACGCCGCGTTGACGGCGAGGACGTCGTAGGTCTCGTTCGGGGCGATCGCCATGACCGTGATCACGATCTGTACCTCGTTGCGGAGGCCGTCGATGAACGACGGGCGCATCGGGCGGTCGATCAGGCGGCACGCGAGGATCGCGTCGGTCGAGGGGCGGGCCTCGCGGCGGAAGAACGAGCCGGGGATTTCACCCTTCGCGTAGCTGCGCTCCTCGACGTCCACGGTAAGCGGGAAGAAGTCGAAGTTTTCCTTGGTGTTCTTCGAGACGCTCGTTGCGCTGAGCAACATGGTCTCGCCGTCGAGGTACGCCGCGGCCGAACCCTGCGCCTGCTGTGCGAGGCGGCCGGTTTCGAAACGTACGGTGCGGGTGCCGAATTTACCGTTGTCGATAACGGTCTCGGCGAACTTGATTTCTGGACCTTCCAAAGGTCATCTCCTTGTGTCGTCCGCACGCACACAGCACCAACCTGGCCGATTCTGCCGACCAGGGCTGACCGTCAGTAGGAGCTCACCGGTTCTCAGAGGTAGGCCGGGGTGCCGCCACCGAAGATCAGCAAGAGCTAATCTGCGCGCGGGTGAATACGAACTTTTTGATCGTACCAGGGCACCCCGGCCAGGGATGCTAGTTGCCCAGCGCAGGGCTGAGCGATTCCTCGAGCACGGCCGCGTCGAGGGAAACCTTGAGGTCGGCGATGATGTCGGCCGCGGGCTCAATTCCGATCGAGAAGCGCAGCAGACCCCTCGTAATCCCGGCGGCCTCCTGGGCCTCGGGTGTCATGGATGCGTGGGTCATCGTGGCCGGGTGCGCGACGAGCGACTCCGTGCCGCCGAGCGACTCGGCGAGGCTGAACAGCTCCGTGGCCTCGACGAAGCGGCGTGCCGAATCCTCGCCGCCCACGAGCTCGAGTGAAAGCATCGCGCCGAAGCCGTTCTGCTGCTTGACGGCGATCTCGTGACCCGGGTGCGATTCGAGGCCCGGGAAGTAGACATGCTTGATCGCGGGGTGGTCTTTGATCGCCTCGACGACGGCGAGCGCGTTCTCGAGGTGTCGCTGGATGCGCACCTCCAGGGTGCGTAGGCCGCGCAGGACGAGGTGCGAGTCGGCCGGACTCGCGGTGAGGCCGAGCACGTTGCCCCACCAGTTAAAGAGATCGGCGTGTTCCTGGGTCTTGCCAATGACGGCGCCCTGCACGACGTCCGAGTGGCCGTTGAGGTACTTCGTCACCGAGTGCACGATCACGTCGACGCCGAGGTCGAACGGGCGCTGCACGAGCGGAAGGAACGTGTTGTCGGCGACGACGACGGCGCCGAGCTCGTGGCCGACGGCCGAGATCGCCTCGACGTCGGTGATGCGCAGCAGCGGGTTCGAGGGGGTCTCGAGCCAGACGAGCTTCGGGTGCAGTTCGCGCAGGCGCGCGGCGGCACCCTCGGTGTCGGAGAAGTCAACGGCCTCGAAGACGTAGTGTCCCTTTGCCCCGAGCTGCTCGAATACACGCCAGCTACCGCCGTAACAGTCGTGCGGGTAGGCGACGACATCGCCCGGCTCGAGGAGGGAGATGAGCGAGAGCGTCACCGCGCCCATGCCGGTGGCGACGATAGTCGCGCCCGCGCCGCCCTCGAGCTCGGCCAGCGCATCCCCGAGGAGCGCGCGAGTCGGGTTACCGGAGCGGGTGTAGTCGAACTCGCGAGGAACGCCGAACTCGGCGAACGTGTAGTTGGACGAGCTGTAGAGCGGCGGCACGACTGCACCCTGGCTCGTGTCCGTTTCAATTCCAGCTCGGATCACTCGCGTAAGGCTCGAAAATTCAGTCATGGTCACTCTCTCTGCAGGAATTCGATGGATGCGGGTGCCTTTTCGGCGTCGCTCCGACTGTATGACCGAGCGGCGATGCGCGTCGTCGAATTGTCGCTTGGCGTCACAATTGGCCGACACGCTTCGTCATGTTCGCGAGAGCTCACAGATACGAACATGCCCTGATACGAAAAAGCCCCCGCAAGTTGCGGGGGCTTGTTCAACGATCCGACGTCGCGGTGTCTTATCGGCGCAGGCCGAGGCGCTCGATGAGCGCACGGTAGCGGTTGATGTCGACATCCGTGAGGTAGCTCAGGAGACGGCGACGCTGACCCACGAGCAGGAGGAGACCGCGGCGCGAGTGGAAGTCGTGCTTGTGCTCCTTGAGGTGCTCGGTGAGTTCGCTAATGCGAGCCGACAGGAGCGCGATCTGAACCTCGGGGCTACCGGTGTCACCCTCGTGAGTTGCGTACTCGTCGATGATGGCTTTCTTCTTTTCTGCGTTCAGCGCCATTGGCGTGAGCCCCTTTCGTTCGCTGCGCGGCGTTTTCAAACCAATTTCGAAAACTCTCTGATTCCGCGGCCGATTCACGGCAACCTCCCTAGCGTACCAGGAAAGTTACGGGGTATTACTACTTCGCGTCGAGCAGATCGATAACGAAAATGAGCGTGCGACCCGCCAGCGGGTGGCCACCAGTCTCGCCATAGGCCAGTGCGGGAGGAACGGTCAGCTTGCGTCGGCCGCCAGCGCGCATCCCCGGGATGCCCATCTGCCAGCCCTTGACGAGCATCGCGAGCGGAAACTCGACTGCCTCGCCACGTGACCAGGAGGAATCGAATTCATCGCCCGACTCGTAGTCCACGCCGAGGTAGTGCACCTTCACGGTGCCGCCCTTCGCGGCCTCAACGCCGTCACCGACGACGATGTCTTCGATCTCGAGCATGGTGGGCGCGGGGCCGTCGGGGAAATCGATCTCTGGTTTCTGCAGTTCAGTCATGCACACAAGCCAAACACACTTTTTTCCTATTTGTCCGCGTGACGCCGCTTGCGTGCATCCGCCAACACCTCTCGGTGCACACGCGTCGACTCAAGTAGCTCCTTCTCCCGCGTGCGACGATTCGGATCCTTCTTGTTGACGGAGGCCCGCTCGCGAGCGAACGCGAGAGCGGTGGCGTCGCTGATGAACCCGCGCATGGCATCCCCAACTTCCTCGGGTTGATCGCGCGCCCAACGCAGCGTTGAGCGGCGCACCGGCCAGTCGGTGATCATCCGGATCTCGCCGGCCGTGAACCAACCGGCCTTGCGATACTCCCCCAGGCGCAACTGAATGACCTGCTGGTCGTGCTCCTGAAGCTTGATGAGGAACCAGCCGGCGATCAGGAAGATTGGCACCTGCACGAGCACGTAATAGACGACCCAGCCGAAGGGGTTCGTCGGCTCGATCCCGAGCCACGGCAGCACGAGGACGCTGCCACCGTTCCACAGCGCGTGCAGGGCGATCGCGAAGGCGAGGCCGCCGAGGAACCCGACGACGTAGCGCCACGGCTCGCTGCGACGCGCGGCCCAACCGAGTGGCATACCGATCATGCCGGTAAAGAGCACATGAGCGAAGGGCGACAGGATGCAGCGCACCACCAGGAGCCATACGAAATCCGCGCCGGTTGACCCGGAGGATGCGAAGTAGACGATGTTTTCGGTAAAGGCGAAACCCGCGCCAATAATCGCGCCATAGATGAAGCCATCGAGCGGTCCATTGAACTCGCGGCGCGCGATCAGCAGGAGGACGAGCAGGCCCGCGCCCTTAATCACCTCTTCGAGGACCGGCCCCTGCACCAAGATCGAAAACGCATCCACCGCGCCGTCGTCGCCGAGATACTCCCGGGCAACGTCGAGAAGAAAGTTACCCCCGATGAGCGTGCCGAGAATCGAGGCACCCGCGCCGTAGATGAAGCAGAACAGCAGCAGTAACGTCGGCTCCGGCTCCCAGCGGTCCAACCAACGAACGGCCATCAGCGACAGCGTCAGTGGAATCAGTGCCGGGATCACCATGATGATCGCGTCGACCTTCCACGTCACGAGCAGCCAGCCAACGACAACGAGGCCGATGATGACCACTATTGCGAGGACGGTCCACCAAACGAGAGGCGCTCGCGGAAGCCGAAAAAACCGGTGGTGCTGCGCGCCGGTCGGGGCGGTTGATGAATTCAAAAAGTTTCCACTACGTGTTCAAGGAAGATCAGGGATCAATCATGGCAAAGCGTAGCCTGACTGTCACGCTCCCCCTCCCACCACGCCCTGCCTTACTTGCACGGCAATCAAGATCGAGACCGGTAGATTAGAGGCATGAAGCGATTGATGTTTATCGTCGGCGCCGGGATCGGTTTCGTTCTCGGTGCACGCGCGGGGCGTGAGCGATACGAGCAGATCAAGCGAGCCGCAACCGTCGCCGCCGAATCCGCCCCAGCCCAGCGCGCAGTTGATCTCGCCCAACGGGGCACGGACGCTGCCACCGATCAGCTCGCGAAGCTTTCCGGCCGCGTGTCGGAATCCTCCAAGGAGTTCGAGTCCAAGGTCGTCCACACGGCCGAAGAGCTCCGCGAGGAACTCCTCCGCCGCACCGAGGATGCCAGGACGAGCCTCGAGGAAGCGCGCACCTCCGCCAAAGAATGGGTGGACCACACCAAGGAACGCAGCATCGAGTTCCAGGCGCAGAACGTGGTCGCCGTCGGTGACATGCGCGCCGAGGCACTCGCGGACCTCGACGACTCCGTCGAAGACGAGATGGTGGACGAGGGCCACGCGGACGAGCGAAATCGGCGCGACTAGCGCGTCGAGCGAGCACGCACGGAGCTAGCTAGCACTGAGCTAGCACGCACCGAGCAAGCACGCACCGAAATTCGGTCGTGCCAAACACACGAATGGTCCCCAACGCCGACTGCGTTCGGGACCATTCGCATCTTCGCCGCCGCGGTTCCTCCGGGCGGAGGCGCGCGACTTAGAAGAAGTGCGCGAGCTCGGTCGTGTCGAGCGAATCGATCTTGCGCTCGCGCTCGGCGATTTCGTCGTCCGACAAGAACTCCGCGCCGGCATCCGGGTGCGGCCCGGCGAGTACGGCGGGCACGAGCATCGCGTCCACCTGTTCGCGGCTCATGAGCCCCTCGGAGACGGCGAGGTCGGCCACGTTTTCGCCCGTGCGCTGCGCCGTCTTTGCAATTCGCGAGGCGGCTGCGTAACCGATCACGGGATTCAGCGCGGTCACGAGACCGATGTTGGAGGCGACCTGGGCCGCGGTCTTCTCCGCGTTGGCCGTGATGCCGGTGATGGCGTTGACGCGCAGCGTGCGCATCGCGCGACGCAGCCAGACCGAGTTCTGCATCAGCGTGTGCATCATAACCGGCTCGAATGCGTTGAGCTGCAGCTGGCCTGCCTCGGAAGCGAACGAAATTGCGACGTCACCACCGGCGATCATGAATGCGACCTGGTTCACGGCTTCCGGGATCACCGGGTTCACCTTGCCCGGCATGATCGAGGAGCCGGCCTGGCGAGCGGGAAGGTTGATCTCGCCGAACCCGGCCTGCGGGCCCGAAGAGAGCAGGCGCAGATCGTTGCAGATCTTCGAGAGCTTCATCGCGCCGCGCTTCATTACTGAGGACAGCGACATGAATACGCCCGTGTCGCTCGTCGCCTCGATCAGGTCGGTCGCAGTCTGCAGATACTCGTACCCCGTGATGTCGCGAAGGTGCTTGATCACCGCTTCGCGGTATCCGGGATGCGTGTTGATTCCGGTGCCGATCGCAGTCGCGCCGAGGTTGAGCTCGAGCAGGAGCGGCTGCACATCACGCAGTCGCTGGATATCTTCACCGATCGTGACGGAGAAGCCGTGGAACTCCTGCCCCAATGTCATGGGCACCGCATCCTGCATCTGCGTGCGGCCGACCTTGAGGACGTCGCGGAACTCGTAGCCCTTCTTGCGCAGCGAGTCCTGCAGCAGCTGGTATTCCGCAATGAGGTTGTGCGTCGAGTGCACGAGCCCGAGCTTCACCGCGGACGGGTAGGCGTCGTTCGTCGACTGCGAGAGGTTCACGTGGTCGTTCGGCGACATGTATGCGTAGTCGCCGCGCGGGCGACCGGCGAGCTCGAGCGCTCGGTTCGCGATCACCTCGTTGGCGTTCATGTTGGACGACGTACCGGCACCGCCCTGGATGACCCCGACGATGAACTGGTCGTGGAGCTGACCCTCAATGATGTCCTGGCAAGCGCGGTCGATGAGGTCGGCGCGTTCGGCGTCGAGCTCCCCCGTCTCGAGGTTCGCGCGCGCCGCGGCCTGTTTCACCTGCGCGAGGCCGACGAGGAAGTCGGGATAGACGTTGATCTGGCGACGTGAGATATCAAAATTCTCGACGGCGCGGGCGGTATTCACGCCCCAGTACGCGTCGGCGGGGATTTTGATCTCCCCGATCGAATCCTGCTCTACACGGAACTCCTGATCAGCCATTTTTATTGGTCTCACCTTCGTCGATATCGGTGGCTACATTGCCGAGACAAAGTCTACGGCCCCGAGTATCCCAAATCTGTGTCGAAGTGACCGACTATGTGCCGAAAGGCTTGTTCAGTTGCCCAACCTGTGCTCGAGGCCGCGCAGCAGCATCTTCACGATCGCCTCGACCTGGATGTCCTCGCTCTGGATCTCGCCCTCGTCCGTGCCCTCGAGGGCCCGGGCCGCGAGGCCCTGCTTGGAGTCGATGAGCTCGGCGACGTGCACGTCGATGGTCTGGGAGGCGAGGATGCGCCATGCGGTGACCGGTTCATCCTGCCCGATGCGGTGGACGCGGTCGATCGCCTGGGTCTGCTCCGCCGCGGTCCAGCTGAGCTCGGCGAGGACGACGTCACTCGCGACCTGGAGGTTAATACCGACGCCGGCCGCCATCAGCGAACAGATGATGACCTGGACCTCGGAGTCCTTCTGGAACGACTCGATCGCACGGTCGCGCGCAACTTGTGTCTGGTCGCCGCGGATCGAGACCGTCCGCACGCCCTCGCGCTCGAAGACCGCCTGGGCGCGATCCATCGCCTCGATGTGCTTTGCGAAGAACACGACCTTGCCAACCGAGTGCGCGAGCTGCGCGGTGTACTCGGCAGCGAGTTCCGATTTCGCGACACCGATGCGGTGCAGCATCGAGAAGATCGAGTCGCCCGCCGAAGAGACCTTTGATTCCTCGATTTCCTGACGCGCCAGCATTCGAAGCCGGTTCTCGTCGACCGTGTCTGCGGGCAGATCCGCCGCGGCAATCATGCGATCGTAACGCCCAAGCAGACGCTCCACGAGCAGCCGCTCCGACTTCCGAATCGAGTTGCCTTCCTCGGAATCGAGCTCGACCGGCATGTCGATGATGCGCTTCGACGGGAGAGACTTCGCGACGTCGATCTTGCGACGACGCACGATGCCCTGGTCGATCACCGCGCGGCGGCCCGCGGCCAGGAATCCCGCATCGGATGGCACGAGGCCGGTCTCATCGAGCGCATCCATCAGTGTCGGCGCGGGCTTGTCGCCATCGAGCCAGCCGAGGAACTGCCAGATGGCTTTGAAGTCCTCGACGTCGTTGATGAGCGGCGTACCCGTGAGCGCCATCAGCAGCGGCTCGACACCCGGGATGTGCTGGCGAATTGACTGCGCCAGCTGCAGCACGAGGCGCGAGCGCTGCGACTGCAGGTTCTTGATGAAGTGGGCCTCGTCCACGACCATGCCGCGGAAGCCGATCTTTCGCAGCCAGCCAATGTGCCGGTCAAGAATCTCGTAGTTGACGATGAACACGTCGCTGAAGGCGTCCACGTCGTTGCCATCGCCCGAGATCACGGTCGCGCGGCGACCCGGCGTCCAGCGTTCGACCTCCTGCTGCCAGTTTGTCTTCACGACGTTCGGCACGACGCACAGGAGCGGGAACGCATCCGCCACCGAGGCGGCGAGGATGCTCTGGGCCGTCTTTCCGAGGCCCGGCTCGTCGGCGAGGAGGAACGTGCGGTGCCCCTCACGGACGGATTCGATCAGCTGCGCCTGGTGCGGCATGAGCTCCTGGCCCTGCGGCGCCACGCGGTCGAAGCGCGGAGACTCGGGGAGGTCCATCGATGCGGCTCCCCCGCCGGCGCCGGTCTCGAAGGCCTTGAGCAGCGAGCTCAGCAGCTCCCAATTGCGCAGCCGCGAGTAGTGTTCCTCGAGCGGGCGAATCTTGCTGAGATCGGGCGCGAGGAACGGCGAGGAGCGCACGCGCGACTTGACGCTCACGGGGAGCACCTGCCGCTCGAGGATCTTCTGTTCGAAGCCCTCCTTGGGTGCCTCCTCCTCGACGGGCTCGTCGACGACCATGTCGACGCCGCCCGCGAAGAGCATCTGCTTGCGCAGCTCGCGTGCCTGCGGGGTCGTAGGTGCCTTCGCATCCAACAGCGCGATCAGCGTCGTGTCGCGGGCCGCCGTCTTCGCGAGGATGGCGGCCAGCCCATCGAGCCGCTTCATCGACTCGTCGCGCTCCTTGTCGGTCACGGAAGTATCCGTCTTCAACCGCGTGCGCTCCTCGCGCATGAGGAGCGCTGCGACCTGGAACTTCGTCCGATTCGCCGGGGAGACGCGGCCGCGCGCCGCGGCAGCCTCGACCTCGCGTGCGGCCTTGGCCAGCTGCGGGATTATGCCGGTGTTGTCGAGCGGGTTCCGCTGACGGCGTCGCGAAGCGTGCTGGTTCAAACGCGATCGGGTTTTGGGCGTCATGCCCCTCCTTCGGTGAACAATCCGGCTCGAGGAGCCGATGTCAGGCCGCGCGTTCTCTCAACGGTGCGACCAAAAAACGTTGCCGTCAACGACGACTTATTCGTGGTGACGCGGACTCGGGGATATACAGAGATCCCTAGAATGCAGGCGTCCTGAACAGTGTAGCGCCTGGGAATCAACATGGGCGAATCGCCGGGCCGAGATCTCTATCGCCAGCGGTGCAATAATGGCGGCCGTGACAACTCCTCTCGATCCCGAACACATCCCCGTTAGCGATGAGGCGTACTCGCGCCCAACGAAGAAGAGTTCGGGTGACTGGAGTGCGCACATCGCCACGACCCTCGAACGTCTCGCCGAACTGCTCGAGACCCTCACTGACGAGCAGTGGGAGGCGCAGAGCCTGTGCGACGACTGGCGCGTGCGCGACGTCGTCGGCCACATCGTGTGGCGCGTCGGCGAGGCGAACGGCACGATGATGCGCCGGAGCATCAAGAACCTCGGTCGCGCCGGATTCAACATCGCCAAGTCGATCAGCCAAATTGGCATCGAGGTCGGCAAGTCTCCCCGTGTCGAACTCATCGAGCGGCTGCGCGAGATTGCGGCGGAAAAGCTGCAGGGCCACGGCCGGATCGGCTTCATCGAACTGACCGAGGCGGTCGTGCACACCTACGACATCACCGAGGCCCTCGAGTTGCCGATTCGCCTCAGCCCGCGATCGACCGGCGCAGTTGCGCGCGTGCAAGCGGAGTCGCCCCGCGGTGGGAAGAACACCCGCATCGCCAAGGAACACTCGCTGCGCGCCACCGACGCCCGCTGGCTCGTTGGCCAGGGCTCCCCGATCGACGCCACGGCCGGGGAAATCATCATGCACCTGTTCGGGCGCCGCTCGCTCGTCTAGTCGCCGCGGAGCAGCACGCGGGTCTCGTCGACGTCCTGCTGCATCCGCTCGATGAGCGCCTCGAGCGAGTCGAATTTCTCCATGCCGCGAAGCCGGTGCACGAACGAGACGTGGACGCGTTCGCCGTAAATATCGATGCCCGACACGTCGATGATGTGCGCCTCGACCTGCTTCTGCGGCACACCGTCAAACGTCGGGTTATTCCCGATGGAGATCGCCGCCGGGTAAGACTCTTCGCCGAGATGCAACCAGCCCGCGTACACGCCGTCGGCCGGGATGAATCCCTCGAGCGTCTCGGGCTCGAGGTTGGCGGTGGGAAACCCTAGCTCGCGGCCGCGCTTGGCGCCGTGCACGACGGTGCCGCGGATGTCGTGGTAGCGGCCGAGCACCTCGGTCGCGCTTTCGACGTCGCCGCCTTCGAGGCACTCGCGAACCCACGTGGATGATGCGCGGCGGCCGTTCTCGCCGATCTCGTCGTCCACTACGACGACCTCGTAGCCGAACTCGTGGGCATGATCGATCAGGAAATCGACGTCGCCGAGGCCCTTGTGGCCGAAGTGAAAGTCGCGGCCGATGACGATGGCCTTCATCCCGAGCTGGCCGACGAGCAGGTCGCGAACGAACTCGTAGGCGGGGATGTTCGACAGCTCGCGCGTGAACTCGAGCACCACGATCGCAGCGACATTCTGCTTCGCGATCAGCTCCGTCTTCTGTTCGATGGAGACGAGCGCCGTGGGCGCCTTCTCCGGCGCGAACAGCTGCATCGGGTGACGGTCAAACGTCACGACTACCGGAGCGAGGTCTCGTTTTGTTGCCTCAAGACGAAGCTCAGAGATCAGGCGTCGATGCCCGAAATGGAGCCCGTCGAACTTACCAATCGTGATGACCGTTGGTCCGATGTCGGCGGGAAACTCCGCCGGGCTAGTCACGACCGTCATGCGACAACCGCCTTCCCACGCGAGGTGCGCATCGATTCAAGATAGGAGATTCCGAGCAGAGGGAGCACGAAAGGAATGTACACGTATCCGCGACCGAATCCGCTCCACACCGTGTCGGCGGGGAACAACTCGGGGTGAGTTCCAGACAAGACGCCGACGGCCAACACGCCGACCAGCTCAAAGGTCAGCGCGATCCACGCGACCGTCCGCCACGTATTGCTTCGGTGCGCAAGTGCGAGGCTGATTCCCGCGACGAGGTACACGACCGCAGCGACGAGGCTCAGCGAGTATGCGAGCGGCGCGGCATCGAAGTCACGCGCAATCTGCACGATGCTCCGGCCGGTCGCGGCCAAGAAGAGAACGATGTAGACCGCGACAAGGATGCGGGACGCGCCGGTCTTGGGCTCGGTCTGCACGTCAGTTTTCGTGGGCATGATTACTCCAGTATTCCACCCGGCGCTATGCCCCGAAGAACGCGCCCGCGTCCACCCAAATCTGCTGCATCCGGAACACCATTACCGCGACCGCGAAGGCCGCGATGGCGAGAACCGCGTTCGACCAGCGAGTGCGCTCGATCAGCGCCCAGAGAATTGCCGCGGGCGGGATGATCGCAGCCGTGATCATGTACATCCAGAACTCGATACCGTCGCCCTGAATGCGATTGCCGAATAGCGGGGCCACGAGCGCCATGACCAGCTGCACAATCGTCAACACACCAACCACCACGACGGATCCGGCCGTGAAATCGCTCGGCTTGCGGTCGGCAAACGCCGCGAAAAGGCAGATCAATCCGGCCAGAATGCCGATACCGAATTGAACCCAGGTGAACCACTCGATCATTTCGCGTCGGCCCCGCCCTTTCCTGCCGTGTCTGGTGTCTGCTCGGCCTCGGATGGCCGCGTTGCCGCAGCCCGCTCGGGCATGTTCATGATGGCCTTCGTCTTACCCGCGAGGATCTCGACGAGCCCGATCAGCTCGCCATCGGCGTCGGCGACGGCGAGCGGGCCCTCGTACTGGGCAAAGCCCTCGGGCGCGGGGATGCGCTGACCGAATCGCAGCGCTTTCGCCTGGGCCTCGTCGACTTGCACGACCTCGAAGCGCTTGCGAATCGCCTCGGCCGGCCGGATGAGTTTCGGTGGTGGCGACCCCGCGTCGATTTCCTCGCGCGACGGGAGGTGGCGCGCATCCGCGAGCGTGAGGTCGCCAATGCGCGTGCGTCGCAGCGCCGTCAGGTGCGCGCCGACCCCGAGCTTGGCGCCGAGATCGCGCGCGAGCGCCCTAACGTACGTTCCTGAGGAGCAATCCACGCGAATCCGAGCATCCACGACCGCTGCCCTCTCGACCGAGTCGAGGTCCGCATCCACCTGCTCAATCCCGAGCAGCTCGATCGCGTAAATGCTGACCGGGCGCGCCTTGAGCTGCACGTCTTCGCCGGCGCGCACGCGCTCGTGCGCCCGCCGCCCGTTGACCTTGATCGCGCTGACGGCGCTCGGCACCTGCTCGATATCTCCGGTGAGCTGTGCCGCCGCCTCGAGGATGCGCTCTGACGTAATCGCGGCTATCGCGTCGATGTCCGATACCTCGGTAACCTCCCCGTCCGCATCCTCGGTCGACGTGGCGATCCCGAAGCGGACCGTGGCCTCGTAGGTCTTGTCGGCCCCGACGAAAAACGTGAGCAGGCGCGTGGCATCGCCGACGCCGAGCAGCATGAGCCCGGTCGCCATGGGATCGAGCGTGCCGGCATGCCCGACCTTGCGCGTGCCGAGTGCCTTGCGCGTGCGAGCGACCAGGTCGTGGCTCGTGATGCCGCCGGGCTTGTCGAGGGGAAGGAGGCCGTGCGGCGCAAGGGGTCGGGAAGACATAGTCCGGCCAGTCTAGTTCGCTCGCGGCTCGCGCCTGGCGGTAGACTCGCCTGGTCTTGGGGGTGGGATGCGCATTTCGGTTATCGGGCTCGGCGCCGTTGGCGGGGCACTCGCGGCTCTCCTCGATCGTGCCGGGCACGATGTCACGGCAATCGCTCGTTCGCGCACCGCCGAGCTGATCGCATCCGAAGGGCTCATCCTCACGGGAGCACGCGGTGATCACACCGCGCGGCTGCGGGTCGCCGACACTCCCCCTGCGGATGCCGAGCTGGTGCTCGTCGCCGTCCGCACGTACGCCACGCGTGAGGCGTTGGTCTCGCACGCCGCAGCGACCGCGAACAAGCCGGTGCTGCTCCTGCAGAACGGCCTGGAGGGCCCGCAGCGCGCCGCGGAACTGCTCGGCCGCGTGGATGGCGCCGGGATATTCGCCGGGCTCGCGCTGTTCCCCTCGACTCGCATCGCAAACAATCGCGTGCGGCTGACCGGGCTCGGCGGGATGCGAGTAGGCCACGCGCATCCCGCCGAGGGTGATGCCGCCGCGGCAATTGCGCGCGCGATGAACGACGCCGTGCCGAGCGTGAGCATCCCGAACATGCACGGAGCACTGTGGTCGAAGCTGCTCGTGAACCACGTGAATGCCTTGCCGGCAATCACCGGGACGAGCGTTCAAGCCGTGTGCCGGCATCCACTGCTGCACAGCATCCTGGCCGACGCGCTCACGGACGCGGTGCGCGTGGGCGATGCCACGCGAGTGCGCTTCGGCGGTGTCGGCGTCATCGAGCCGGCGCACGTCGCGCGGATCCGCGCCGGACACGCGCTGGAGGTCGTGACCGGGCGGCTCGCCACCGCCTTTGGGTACGTGCCGAACCCCGCATCCACGCTGCAGTCGATCCGTCGCGGCCAGCCCACAGAGATCGACGATCTCGATGGCGCGGTGGTTCGTGCCGCGGCTTCGGTGCGGATGCGCGCCCCGATTCACGAGGCGATGGTGGCTCTCGTGCACGAGGTTTCGCGCACTGGCGAGTTTCTTACCGCGTCCGAGGTCGCGCGCCGCGTCGACCCCTGGCGAACGGATCGGTTACTGAACTCGACGGATGCCGGGCCGCACAGCGATGGCCGGCGAGTGGACGCACGGCACGATGAATGAACCGGCTCTGATTGCATCGGTTCGGTCGGATGACGCAACTTCCGCGGACCGCAGCGTCGAGATCGTCGAGCGTGTAATCGCCTGGTTCGAGGCGAATCAGCGCCCCTTTCCCTGGCGCGACCCGGACTGCAGCGCGTGGGGCATCCTCGTGAGCGAGGTGATGTCACAGCAGACGCAGATGTCGCGCGTCGAACCCAAGTGGCGCGAGTTCATGGAGCTCTGGCCGACGCCCGCCGCGATGGCCGAGGCGCCAGTTGCCGAGGTAATTCGTCGCTGGGACCGCCTCGGCTATCCGCGCCGGGCAGTCAACCTACATCGCTGCGCTGTCGCGATCGTCGCGGAACACGGCGGTTCGGTACCGTCCGATCGGGATGCGCTGCTCGCCCTGCCAGCGATCGGCGCCTACACGTCTGCCGCCGTCGCATCCTTCGCGTTCTTGCGGCGAGAGCCTGTGGTCGATACCAACGTGCGGCGCGTGCTCGCCCGGGCGATACACGGCGAGGCCGTGGCATGGCCGGCGAACTCGAAGCGTGACGAGCGGGAGATGCTGGCGTTGCTACCGGAAGACCCGGCACGCGCGAAGCTCTGGAACGCGGGTGCAATGGAGCTCGGCGCGGTGAAGTGCCAGTCCAAGAAGCCGCTGTGCGAGGCGTGCCCGATCGCGGAATTGTGTACCTGGCGCGAGCGGGATTACCCCGCGGCGACCGAGAAGCCGCGAGTTCAGGCCAAGTTCGAAGGCTCCGACCGCCAGCTTCGCGGGCGCGTCATGGCGGTGCTGCGAGAGCATCCCGACGGCGTCGTATTTGCGGACCTCCCCGAGTTCGTCGAGGCGTCAGGTGTACCAGCCGCGTCGGGCACGGTCGACGTCGCCCACGCCAACCGAACGCTCCAGCTCGCTGAGGACCTCGTACGCGACGGCCTCGCGCAACGCGACGGATCGCGCATCCGTCTCCCGCACTAGCGCAGTGCCACGGCTCGCCGGAAACGGAACTGGCCATCTGCCGGTGAGTCGCGATCGAGTCAATCGCGCACACCATCCAGATGGCCAGATACAAAGCGAAGCAGCGCTAGCTGTCTTCCTCGGTCTCGTATGGGTTCTCGTCGCCCGCGTAGGACTTCCCCTCGCGTTCACGCGCCACAGCGGCGTCCTGCTCGCGAGCCTTCGCGAGCAGATCGTCGAGGTGAGCGGCGTTCTCGGGGAGAGCGTCGTGGACGAACTCGAGGGTCGGCACGAGTCGAATGTTGAGGTTCTTGCCGACCTCCGAGCGGATGCGCCCGGTCGCGCGCTTGAGCGCAACGGCCGAGCTCTTTCGCTCCTCGTCCGTGCCGTACACGGTGTAGAAGATCGTCGCGTGCTGCAGGTCGCCGGTCACTCGCACATCGGTGAGGGTGACGAAGCCCAAGCGGGGATCGCGGATCCCACGCTCGAGAATCTTCGCCACCAGCACCTTGATGCGGTCGGCCAGACGCGCTGCGCGGCCGTTATCAGTCACGAGGCTTCTCCACCATTTCGGTCGTCTCGATCTCGTCACCGATCTGCAGGTCGTTGAACTTGCCGAGGCCGATACCGCACTCGAAGCCTTCGCGGACCTCGGTCACGTCGTCCTTGAAGCGGCGCAGCGACTCGATCGCAAGTCCGTCGGCCACCACAACGCCGTCGCGCAGGATGCGCGCCTTCGCGTTGCGGGTGATCGTCCCCGACTGCACGAGACAGCCGGCGATGTTGCCGAACTTGGACGAGCGGAAGATCTCGCGGATCTCCGCCACACCGGACTGGACCTCTTCGTACTCGGGCTCGAGCATGCCCTTGAGGGACTTCTCGATGTCCTCGATCGCGTCGTAGATGACCGAGTAGAAGCGGATGTCGACGCCTTCCGACGAGGCCTTCGCGCGCGCCTTCTGGTCGGGTCGAACGTTGAAGCCGATGATCACCGCGTTGTCGATGGTCGCGAGGTCGACGTCCGACTCGCTGATCGCACCCACCGCACGGTGGATGATCCGCAGCTGAACGGTGTCGTCCACCTCGATCTTGAGGAGCGAGTCCTCGAGCGCCTCGACGGCACCGGAGGCGTCACCCTTAAGGATGAGGTTGAGCGACTGGACCTTGCCCTCTTCGAGCGCGCGGGTGAAGTCCTCAAGCGACATGCGCTTGCGAGCCTTCGCGAGCTGAGCGTTACGCTCAACGGCCTCGCGCTTCTCGGCGATCTGGCGTGCGGTGCGGTCATCGTCGGTAACGATAAAGGTGTCACCGGCGCGAGGTACCGAGCTGAGGCCCTGTACCTGTACCGGACGCGAGGGCCCTGCGGCCTCGACCGCGTCACCGTTCTCATCCGACATCGCACGCACACGACCGTGGGCCGTACCAGCGACGATCGAGTCACCGACGCGCAGCGTACCCGACTGGATGAGCACGGTCGCGACCGAGCCACGACCGCGGTCGAGCTTCGCCTCGATTGCCGTACCACGCGCATCCTTGTTCGGGTTGGCGCGCAGGTCGAGCGATGCGTCAGCGGTAAGCAGCACCGAGTCGATGAGCTCGTGGATGCCGTCACCCTGCTTTGCCGACACGTCGACAAACATGGTGTCGCCGCCGAACTCTTCGGCGATGAGACCGTACTCGGTCAGCTGCGAACGAACCTTCTGCGGGTTGGCACCCTCGACGTCGATCTTGTTGACCGCGACGACGATCGGCACATTGGCCGACTGTGCGTGGTTCAACGCCTCAATCGTCTGAGGCATGATGCCGTCGTCCGCGGCGACCACGAGGATCGCGACGTCGGTGACGTTCGCACCACGAGCACGCATCTGCGTGAAGGCCTCGTGACCCGGGGTGTCGATGAAGGTGATCGCGCGGCGAACGCCGTCGTGCTCGCCCCACACCTGGTACGCACCGATGTGCTGCGTGATGCCACCGGCTTCACCGGCGCCCACGTCGGCACGACGAATCGCGTCGAGCAGTCGGGTCTTACCGTGGTCGACGTGACCCATGACGGTCACGACCGGCGGGCGCGGCTCGAGGTCGTCATCCGATTCCTCTGCCTCTTCACCCTCGAGGTCGATGTCGAAGTCCTCGAGCAGCTCGCGGTCTTCATCCTCGGGCGAGACAACTTCGATGCGGTAGCCGAGCTCTTCACCGAGGATCTCGAACGTGGCCTCATCGAGCGACTCGGTTGCGGTTGCCATCTCACCGAGGTGGAACAGCACAGTTACGAGGTCACCGGGCGATGCATTGATCTTGTCGGCGAAGTCCGAGATGGATGCGCCGCGACGCAGGCGAATCGGGGTGTCGCCGTTACCGCGAGGTACCTTGACGCCGCCAATCGACGGTGCCTCCCGCAGCTCAAATTCTGCCCGCTTCGTCCGCTTCGACTTTCGTGCCTTGGACTTGCTACCGCCGCGACCGAAGGCGCCAGCGGTACCGCCGCGACGACCACCGCCGCGACCGCCACCGCCACCACCGGCAGGCGCGCCGCCGGGACGCGCAGTGGTGAAGCCGCCGCCACCAGCGCCGGGACGACCGCCGCCGCCACCAGCACCGCCGCGACCGCGGTTCGGGCCCTGTGGGCGCTCACCGGGAAGTACGCGCGGCTGACCTGGGCGCGGTGCCGAGGGGCGCGGGCTCGTGCCGGGCTTGGGGGCACTGCCACCCGCGCCACCTGAGCCGCCCGGGCGCGGAGCACCCTGGCGCTGGCCGGGGCCGCCGCCCTGCTTCGAGCTGAACGGGTTGTTGCCGCCGCGGGGACGGCCCATTCCCTGCGCGGATGCGTAGGGGTTGTTGCCGGGGCGCGGTCCGCGCGGGCGCGGCATCGCGTTCGGGCTTGGCTTATTCGAGTCCTGGCCGGGCTTCGGTGCGCCCTGGCCCGGCTTCGGTGCCGACGCGCCAGGCTTGGGAGCCGAGGCGCGGCCGGGCTTTGGTGCCTGACCCTGAGCATCCTTGTCCGACGGGGTCGGAGTCGGCGCGACCGACGAGCGAGTCGGCGGTGCTGCCGGGGTCTCCGCGGCCGCGGCCGGAGTCGGGGTCGGTGCGACGCCCGAGCGCGGACGCTGTTCGGTCTGCGCAGCGGGCTTCGGTGCGCCAGACTTCTGCGCGGGCTTGGGCGCGGGCTTCTGGCCGGGCTTCGGAGCCGCGGAACGCTGACCCGGAGTCGGCGCTGGCTTCTGGCCGGGCTTCGGAGCCGCGGCGCGCTGGCCTGGCTTCGGTGCACCCGGGGTTGCGGCCGGCTTTGCCGCGGGCTGGGCCGGAGCCGCCTGCGACTTCTCCGGTGCGGCAGCGGCCGGTGCATCGTTTGACGAGCCCTCGCCGGCTGCGGCGCGTCGCTTGAACTCGTCGCGGAGGCGACGGGCGACCGGGGGCTCGACACTGGACGAAGCCGTCTTCACGAACTCGCCCATTTCCTGCAAGGTCGATAGAACGACCTTCGATTCGACGCCTAGTTCGGCGGCGATCTCATGTACGCGTGGTTTTGCCACTTTTCTCCTCACCAGGGCCTGCCCCGGTGGGGAGCAGACCTAATAACTTCGGTTGTGCCTCATCGTGAGCCACTCATGATTGGTCCATAGTCCGATCAACAACCTTTGCTGTCTGAGCCGAGGCGGGCGCCTCGGCCAATAGTGCGGCGTACTTCCGTACGTCGGTGTCGTCCGCATCCCTGATTCGCAAGGCCCTTCGGAAGGCCCGCCGCTCGAGTGCGTTATTCACGCATTCGAGCTTCGGATGCAGCCATGCCCCGCGGCCAGGTTGGCTAGCTTCCCGGTCTACCAGGAGCTTGCCCTCAACTACGACAATGCGCGTGAGTTCTGACCTTGGGGCGAGCGATCGGCAGCTGATGCACGTTCGCACTTGACCCATACTACTCCTCCGATTGCTATTCGGAGTCCTCGAGAATGCTATCCGGCTGAATATCAATGCGCGCGCCGGTGAGCTTCGCGGCGAGTCGCGCGTTCTGCCCCTCTTTGCCGATCGCCAGCGACAGCTGGAAATCGGGCACGAGCGCCCGCACGGCCTTCGACTTCTCGTCGAGCACGAACGCACTCGACACCTTCGCAGGGCTGAGCGCGTTCGCCACGAACGTAGCGAGGTCGGGCGAGTAATCGACGACGTCGATCTTTTCGCCGGAGAGCTCATTCGTCACGGCGCGCACACGCGCGCCGAGTTCACCGATGCATGCACCCTTGGCGTTGATGCCCTCGACGTTGGCGCGCACCGCGACCTTCGAGCGATGCCCGGCCTCGCGCGCGAGCGAGACGATCTCGACTACGCCATCCGCGATCTCGGGAACCTCGTGAGCGAACAGCTTGCGCACAAGCCCCGGGTGGGTCCGCGACACGGTGATCTGCGGCCCGCGCAGCCCGCGTTCCACCTTGGTCACGAACACGCGCAGGCGCGTGCCGTGCGAGTAGTCCTCACCCGGGACCTGTTCCTCGGGCGGCAGGATCCCCTCGACCGAGCCGAGGTCGACGTGGATCATGCGCGGGTTGGGACCCTGCTGAACCACGCCCGCCAGGATGTCGCCTTCGCGACCACGGAACTCGCCGAGGACCTTGTCGTCGCCGTGCTCGCGGAGTCGGATGTTGATGACCTGCTTCGCAGCGGCGGCCGCGATTCGCCCGAAGTCCTCGGGCTCCTCGATCGCCTCGCCGATCTGTTCGCCGTCTTCGTCAAGCTCGGGCACGAGGATGTTCACCTCACCGGTCTTTCGGTCGAGGTGCACGCGCGAACCCTCGGGCGGCGGAGTCTGACCGGCTTCCTGGGTGGTGTGCTTCTGATATGCCGTCAGGATGGCCTGTTCGAGGATCGAGGCGAGTTCTTCGAACGGGATCTCTCGCTCGCGTTCGAGCATTCGTAGTACTGCCAGGTCAATCTTCATTGGCGCTCCTTTATTCAGCTATCGGTATTCAGCTTTCGGGTATTCAAGTGTCGCTTGCGCGGGTCCGTGAGGAAAACTCAGCGGACCTTCTGCGCAGCAGCCTCTAAGGATACCTCACGAGCTGCGAGCAGCGTGGGAACCGCCTCGGCAATCTCAACCTGGGTGCGCTCGTTGGTGCGACGGTTCCACAGCTCGACGATTCCATCGGCGGCGCCGCGACCCGCGATGAGAATCCACGGCACGCCGAT
The DNA here is from genome assembly GCF_003010915.2 of Gulosibacter molinativorax. NCBI lineage: Bacteria > Bacillati > Actinomycetota > Actinomycetes > Micrococcales > Microbacteriaceae > Gulosibacter > Gulosibacter molinativorax. The sequence continues at coordinate 1,151,317 of NZ_CP028426.1, forward strand.
GAGCTCGGCGTCGCCGAACTTGACGCCCGGCGATTCCTTGGGACGGTCATCCAGCAGCACTTCCAGCCCGGCTGCTTCAACCTCCGTGGCGAGTTGCTCGGCCACCTGGAATGGCACCCCGCCCTTTCCGGTCGCGACGACGTGCACGTCGTAGGGCGCGACGGCCTCAGGCCAGATGAGCCCACAGTCGTCGTGGTTCTGCTCGGCGACGAGCGCGAGATCGCGCGTGACGCCAATGCCGTAGGAGCCCATGGTGACGACGACGAGTTTGCCATTGCGATCGAGCACCCGCAGGTCCATGGCCTCGGCATACTTGCGGCCGAGCTGGAACACGTGACCGATCTCGGTCCCGCGCTTGGTGGTCACCGGGCCCGAACCGTCGGGGGCAGGGTCGCCATCGCGCACATCCGCTGCTTCGATGCGGCCATCGGGGACGAAGTCGCGACCCAGTACGAGGCTGTGGACGTGGGTATCCGCGGCGTTCGCCCCAGCGATCCAGTTCGAGCCCTCGCCGATGCGCGCGTCGAGGTAGTACGGAATGCCCCATTCGCCCTCGGCTCCGAGCACCTGGCGGCCATCCAGCCACGGACCGATGTAGCCCGGCACGAGCTGCGGGTGGCGTTTCAGGTCGTCTTCGTTCGCGATCTCGACCTCGCGCGGCGAGAACGCCGCCTCGATTCGGCCTAGGTCGGCCTCGCGGTCGCCCTCGACGGCAACCACGATGACCTCGCGGTTGCCCTCGTGATCGACGAGCGCCAGGACGACGTGCTTGAGGGTGTCGGCTGCGGTCCACGCCTTCTCCCCCGCGAGGTCCTGGTTCGCGACCTCGACTAGCGCGGCGATCGTGCTCGCACCCGGGGTGGCGAACGTCGTCGCGGGGCCTTCCGCGGATGCGTCGCGAGCCGGTGCCTGTGTCGAGACGTACGCCTCAACGTTCGCCGCGTAGCCGCCGGCCGACTCCACGAAGGTGTCCTCGCCGACTTCGGTGGCGTGCAGGAACTCCTCGGACTTCGACCCGCCCATCGCGCCGGCCTGCGCATCCACAATCACGTACTCGAGGCCGAGGCGCTGGAAGATGCGCTCGTATGCGTCGCGCTGCTTCTGGTAGCTCTCGTCGAGACCGGCGTCGTCGATGTCGAATGAGTAGGCATCCTTCATCGTGAACTGGCGGCCGCGCAGCAGGCCCGCGCGAGGGCGCGCCTCGTCGCGGAACTTGTCCTGGATCTGGTAAATCGTCAGCGGGAGGTCCTTGTAGGACGAGTAGAGGTCCTTCACGACCCCCGTGAACGCTTCCTCGTGCGTGGGCGCGAGCACCATCGGCGAACCCTTGCGATCCTCGAGGCGGAACATCGAGTCGCCGAAGTCGCTCAGTCGGCCCGTCGCCTCGTACGTCTCGGCGGCGAACAGCGCGGGGAAGATCATTTCCTGCGCCCCGGCGCGCGCCATCTCCTCGCGGACGATCGCTTCTACCTTGTTCTTGACCTTCAGGCCGAGTGGTAGCCACGCGAAAATTCCCGGAGCTTGGCGGCGGATATACCCCGCGCGCACGAGCAGTCGGTGGCTGGCAACTTCCGCATCCGCCGGGTCTTCCCGCAGCGTGCGAACGAACAACGTAGTTAGGCGATCAATCACGCCAGCCATCGTACCGTGACGCTGGGCCTACCAAGGTTCGTCGACGCTGCCGCCGCTGCCGCCCCCGTAGTTGTCGTTTTCTTGGACGTCCTGATCCCGATTTTCCTTATTCTCGTCGAGCCCGTTCTCGAGTTCGTCGAGGGCATCCGGATTCGGCTGCTGCTCGGGCTGCGGGGTGCTCTCGGGGTCTTGCTGATCGGGCTGCGGCTGCGACTGTTCGAACTGCTGCAGCTTCTCGAGGATGCGCTCGTGACTGTCATCGAGCGAACGGTTCGACGTCGACTGGTCGCACGCCGGATCCTGCGCCTCGATGAGCGCGATGGCCTCTTCATACTTGGCATACGCGCCCTCGGCGCTGCCCTCCGCCAGGAGCTTGTCGCCCTCGCGCTCGAGGGTGATCGCGAAGTTGGCGCGGATTGGACACTGCTCGGCCGGGGCCGCGAGCTCGAGCGCGGTCGTGAACTGCGCGCCAGCCTCGGCCAGCGCATCCAGCTCGAGATAGCTCGTGCCCATGTTGTAGTGCGGTTTCCAACGCTCGACGAGGTTGATCAGCGCGAGCTGGCCCGAGGTATTGAGGGCCTCCTCGTGCTTCTCGTCCTGGTGCTGCGCGATCGCCGTCTTGGCGACGAAGTGCTGGCCGATAAGCAGCACCCCGAGTGCGCCCGCGAGCAGAACCACGGGCAGGCTCCAGAGCAGGATGCGGCGGCGCAATTTGCGCAGGGTCGTCACGGGTTTCATTCGAGTTGCTCCCTCGCGTCGCGAAGCTCGGCAGCCGCGCGGCCGAGCGCCCAGACCTCGGTCAGAAGCACCGCGAGCACGACGAGCGCGAAGATCCAATAGAGCGGGAACGTGGTGCGCAGCGTCGACTCGCTATCGAGGCTCTGCCCGCGGCCCGGATCAACTTTGGCCGCAACCGGCTGGTCGGCCGCCGTGCGGTGCTGATACGACACGTTGAGCTCGCCCGCAATCGTCTGGAGCGCCTCCTCATCGATCTGCGATACCGCGTCGCCGCCCTCGTTTTTCCGCACGTACGATCCGGTAGTGCCGTAGCGATCGTATTCGCGCATCCTGCCGCCGTCGGCCGTGCCGTAGCCGAACACGGCGCCGCCCTGAATGAGCCCCGCGGAATCCCCGAAGGATTCCGGGCCGGCCTCGGCCGTGTGTTCGCCGTCGCCGAGGTAGTAGACGACGCGCACGCGGTCGGGGTATTCGGTCGAGGCGCTGTCGAGGATATCCGCGACGAGCTCGGCGGCAGCACCAATCGAGGTGCCGGATGCGAAGCGCACTTCCTCGGGATACATCGTGTCGAGCGACTGCTGCAACGCGGTCGCGTCGGTCGTGAATGGCAACCGCTGCACCGCGGCCGAGCCGAAGCTCACGATCGAGTAGCGCGCACCCGGATGCTGCTGCGCGAGGGCGACCACATCCGTCTTCATGCCCTCGAACCGCGGCTCGGTGCCGTTCCAGTCCTCCGCCGCGGCGGAGGCCGAGTTATCGACGACAAACAGCACGTCGACCGATTCGTCGGCCACCTCGGTCGGCACCGCACCGATGCCGGGGCGGAAAAGCGCCGCGATGAGCGCGAGCACCATGACTCCGCGAAGCACCCAGCGCATCCGTGTGGCGCGACTGGCCAGGGCGAGGCTATAGCCGACCCAGGCGAGGAGCACGATGCCGATCAGGACGAGCGCCCAGGCGGGCAGCATCGGATTGAAGGTCATATGCGCAGCCTCCTCGCGAACACGAGGTACACGGGAACCAGGATGAGCATCCACCAGAGCCAGGTTTCGGGCCGGTCGATCACGAGCAGCTGCGGGGCGCCCTCGATCTTATTGGTCTGATCGCTCGTGATGTCGTCGACGATCGTGTCGATCGCGCCGTCGTCTTCGAGCGAGAAGTACTGGCCGTCGTGCGACTCGATCACGTTGCGGTACTCGGCGGCGTAGGCGTCGCCCATGTCGTTCGCGTCGAGCGCGTAGACATTGACGAAGTGTTGCCGGGCGAACTCCGCCGCCTGGGGCAGCGAGACCGTCTGGGAGCCGTTGACCACATTATCGGTCGCGAGGATCACCGAGCGCGAGCGGTCGTCGTCGACCGGCTGCCCGCCCTCCGAGGGCGATGCCCCCTCGAACTGCATGACGCACGAGGCGAGCCCGTCGCCCACGAGCGATGCGCCAGCGTTGTTCAGCGTGCCCGAGTTGAAGTAGGAGGAGTTGACGCCCGTGAGCATCGAGTCGCGCACCTGGGTCAGCTGCTCCTCGATGAACCGGTAGTCGTCGGTCAGCGGGAACACCGGCACCGCGGATGAGTTCCACAGCACGAGCGACATGCGCTCGCCTTCGAAGCCCGGCAGCATCTCGAGATACCTGTCAATGACCCGCGCGTCGAAGTCCACCATCGACCCCGAGACGTCGAGGCACAGCACGATGTCGCGATTGTATTTCTCGGGCGTCTCAACCTTCGTGTAGACCCATCGGGCACTCGCCATCGTCGTCACGCCGATCAGCGCGATCACGACGACCGCCGCCACGATCGCGGCCGCATTGGCCCGGTCGATCGCCTTGAGGTAGCCCGGCAGTTTCGTGAGTCGCTCGGAGTTCGCGATGGGCACTCCCCCGCGCTTTCGCTTCGGTTCCCACACGAACACCACGACCGCGAGGACCACGACGATCGCCGCGACGAGGAACGGCAGCCACCAGTACGCTAGCGCCATCCCGCGAGCACCTCCCTCGCCATGTGGATGCTCTTGCCAAGATCCTGCTGCGGCTCCGCCCCGAAGACGGCCGGGTAGAACTGCTCGACCGCGCGGGTGGTGCCGCGCAGCTCGGTGCGCCGCAAGTCGCTGAGGGTCATGTGGTCCGCAGGGATTCCCGTCGCCTCCGCGACGTATTCGCGCACGACCGCGCTGAGCTGCTCGTGCGCGGCCTTGGGGTCGAGCGTGCCGTTCATCGACGCCGTCTCGATCTGCGCGATCTTCGAGTACCCCTCGTGCTGGAGCTTCTCGAGGTCCACCGGCGGCTCGGTCTTGGCCTTCATTTTCGTCGGCTTCGTGCGCCCCGCGGTGAACAACAACACGAGCACGTAGAACGCGGCGATCAGCGCCAGAATGGCGATCCCGAGCACGAGCCAGAACGGGCTGTAGCCGACGAGCGGCATGACCTCACCTGGGTTCGGCTCCGGGGTTGGGCTCGCCTGGTTCGGCACGATCGCGGCGAGGAAGTGCTGGATGCGATCAGCGGCGAGCATGCTGCCTCGCCTTCAGCGCGCGCAGGAGCTGCGGCACCGCATCCTCGTGGCGACCGATGCGCGCGACCGACACACCGCGATGCTCGAGCAGCTCGCGCATGCGCTCGCGTCGGGTCGCGTACTGCTCGGCGAACTCGCGGCGCAGGCGCGAGTTGTCGCGCAGCATGGACGGCATCTGCCATTCCCCGTCGACGTCGAATACTCGACCCTGTCCCTGCACCATGGCGGTCGGGTCGGCATCCAGCACCTCGACCCAGACGAGCTCGTGCTGCGCCGAAAGCGCGACAATCTGCGCCTCGAGTCGCTCCGAAAGGTCGATCTCGTCGGTCACCACCACAACCAGCGAACGGTGCCGCAGCGTCGCCCGCGCGCGGTCGAGGAGGGCCTCGGTGGACGAGACCGGCGACTGGAGCGAGGAGTCGTCGTGAATGTCGCGCAGCATCCGCTCGAGCGCGGCCTCGCTGCTGCGGAAGGGCCGGGCGCGCACCGTCGAGGAATCACCCGCGATGAGGCCGACCTCGTCGCCGTGGCGGACCGCGAGGTACCCGAGCGTTCCGGTCACGGTGACGGCGATGTCGCGCTTGAGGTCGCCGCCGAGCGAGTGCGCCGCCATGTTGCGGCCCGTGTCCACGATGAACATCACGCGGTGGCGCCGTTCATCCGCCCAGCGACGAATCAGCGTGGTCTGCGCGCGGGCCGAGGCTTTCCAGTCGATGTCGGCCACCGCATCCCCCGGAACATACTCGCGCAGGTCGTCGAAATCGAGGCTGCGGCCACGGTGAATCGACGCGTAGTGGCCGTCGAGGAGGTGTGTCGCCTTGCGCCGCGAGCGAAGGTAGAGACGCGACTTCACTCGGGTCAGGAGTGACCCAGTCACGGGTGAGACGGGCTGCGTCACGGTTATGGCGTCCGTACCGACGCGAATACCGCGTCGACGATGCGCTCGGGCGTGACACCGGTTGCCTCGGCCTCGTAGCTCAGCAGCGTGCGGTGGCGCAGGATGCGGTGGCCGAGCCGGCGGACATCCTCGGGGATGACGTGGTCGCGACCCTGCAGGAGCGCCGCCGCCCGCGCGCCCGCGGTGAGGTTAATCGCGGCGCGCGGCGATGCACCCACCTCGACCAGCCGGGCGAGCTCGGGTTCGAGGTACTGCTCGACGTGACGGGTCACGTAGGTCAGCGACACGATGTACTCGGTGATCGCGGGGTCGACGTAGACGCGCTTGGTGAGTGCCTGGAGGTCGAGGATGTTCTCGAGCGAGGCGACCGGTTCCTGTTCCTCTTCGAATACCCCAGCGTCGATGCGCCGGAGAATCTCGGCCTCCTCGGCGGGCGTCGGATAGTCGAGGACATCCTTGAGCATGAAGCGGTCGAGCTGCGCCTCGGCGAGGACGTAGGTGCCTTCCTGCTCGATAGGGTTCTGGGTTGCGATGACGAGGAACGGCTTGGGCAGCGGGAAGCGCTCGCCGCCGATCGTCGTCTGGCGCTCCTGCATCGCCTCGAGCATGGCGGATTGCGTCTTCGCGCTCGAGCGGTTGACCTCATCGAGCAGCACGAAGTTCGCGTGCACCGGGCCGAGCTTCGTGACGAACTCATTGCGCTGCGCGTCATAGATCTGCGTGCCAATGATGTCGCTCGGCAACAGATCGGGGGTGCACTGGATGCGCCGGAACGACCCGCCGATCGAAGCGGCGAGTGCCTCGGCCGCGGTCGTCTTCGCGAGCCCCGGCACCGACTCGAGCAGCACGTGGCCGCCCGTCAGCAGCGCAATGAGTAGCGTCTCGCGCAGTTGCAATTGGCCCACGACCTTGCCGCTGAAGGCCTGCACGATATCGCCGATGACCTCTTTCGCTGAGGCAAGTTCTGCAGGCGTAATCCGCTGGCGTGGTGAAGTCATGACTGCCATCGTAAGCCTTCCGAGCTGCGCGGGCCCAGGATGGTCGGCCCAGGATAGTTCCCGCGATCGGCTACGTCAGCACCTCGGGTGAGCCGACCTCATCCCGCGGCATGTCGGCCGCGATGCGCTCGGCTTCGGCGATGAGCGTTTCCACGATTTCCGATTCGGGCACCGTGCGAATCACCTCGCCCTTCACGAAAATCTGGCCCTTGCCGTTGCCGCTCGCGACGCCGAGGTCCGCCTCGCGCGCCTCCCCCGGTCCGTTCACAACGCAGCCCATGACGGCGACACGGATGGGCACGGTGAGGTGCTTGAGGCCCTCCTGCACAGACTCGGCGAGGGTGTACACATCCACCTGGGCGCGCCCGCACGAGGGGCACGAGACGATCTCGAGGCGGCGCTCGCGCAGGTTGAGGGACTGCAGAATCTGCAGCCCAACCTTGATCTCCTCGACGGGCGGAGCCGACAGCGAAACTCGGATGGTGTCGCCGATGCCGTCGGCGAGGAGCGAGCCGAAGGCGACCGCGGACTTGATCGTGCCCTGGAACGCCGGGCCGGCCTCGGTGACGCCGAGGTGGAGCGGCCAGTCGCCGCGCTCGGAGAGCATCCGGTAGGCCTTCACCATGACAACCGGGTCGTTGTGCTTGACCGAGATGCCGAACTCGTGGAAGCCGTGTTCCTCGAAGAGGCTCGCCTCCCACACCGCCGACTCAACGAGGGCCTCCGCGGTGGGCCGACCGTACTTCTCGAGCAGCGAGGGCTCGAGGGAGCCGGCGTTCACGCCGATGCGCAGCGCCACGCCCGCGTCGCCCGCGGCCTTCGCGATCTCGCCGACCTGGTCGTCAAATTTCCGGATATTGCCCGGGTTGACGCGCACGCCCGCGCAGCCGGCGTCGATCGCTTGGAAAACGTAGTTGGGCTGGAAGTGGATGTCGGCGATCACCGGGATCGGGCTCTTCATCGCGATGATCTTCAGCGCGTCCGCATCCTCCTTGCGGGGCACGGCGACGCGAACGATATCGCAGCCCGCGGCAGTGAGCTCGGCGATCTGCTGCAGCGTCGCATTGATGTCGTGCGTGGGCGTTGTCGTCATCGACTGCACCGTCACGGGCGCGTCGCCACCGACGTAGAGCGAGCCCACCTTGACCTTCCGCGTCTTCTTGCGCGGGGTGATCAGTTCGGGGATCTTGGGCATTCCGAGGTTCACTGCGGTCACGCGGACAGTCTACGTCCCGCGCTACCCGAACAATCGGATGGGATTGACAATGTCCGTGAAGATAAACAGTGCGCCGATGATGAGCCACACGATCGCCATCACCATGGTGACGGGCAGGAGCTTGGCCGCGTCGAATGGTCCCGGGTCGGGCTTGCCGCGGATCTTCGCGAACCAGCGACGCAGGCCGTCGTAGAGCGCAGCCGCGACGTGCCCGCCGTCGAGGGGCGGCAGCGGGATGAGGTTGAAGACGGCGAGCGCAATGTTCAGCGAGCCCACGATTTGCACGATCGTCGCGACGCGGTCGATCACGGGGATGCTGTCCTGCGCCGCGATCTCGCCCGTGATCCGGCCGACGCCGACGACGCTCATGGGGCCGTTGGGGTCGCGCTCGGCGCCGAGAAATCCGGCCTGGAACATCTGCACGACGCGTTGCGGGAGCGTCACGACGACCTCGGCGACGCCCTTAATGTTCTGCCCGTACATCTCGCCGACGTACGCGATGTCCTGCTGCTTTCGCTCGCTCGTCGCGGTGAATCCGACGAAACCGACCGTCTGCGTGACCGGGTTGCCCGCCTCGTCTTCGATCACTTGACCGGTCGTCTCGTCGAGGACGTACACCTCGTTCGGTCGCGGGGTCACCGTCAGGTCGAGCTCGGCGCCGTCACGCTCGACGGTGAGCTTGATCGGCTCGCCGACGCTGACGCGGATGGTGTTCTGCAGCTCGTCCCAGCCCGAGATCGGCTTGTCGTCGATCGCGGTGACGGTATCGCCCGGCATGAGCCCCGCCGCGTATCCGGGCGCCGGCTCGGGACAGTCATCCGGCACAGTCTCAGTGCCTGCGGGCACGACGCATTCGTAGACGTCGCCGACCGTCGTCGTGGGCTGGTAGACGCCGAAGCCCATCGCGACGATCCCGAAACACACCGCCGCGATCACGAAGTTCATAAACGGCCCACCGAGCATGATGAGCAGGCGCTTCCAGACCGCCTGGCGATAGAACGCCCGGTGTTCCTCGCCCTCGGGGATGCTCTCGGCGCTCGTCTGCCGACCGTCCTCGATCATCTGCGAGACGAAGCCCGTGCCCTGCGCGGTGGCCTTGTGGCCGGGCTTCGGCGGGTACATCCCGATCATCGAGATATAGCCGCCGAGCGGGAAGAGCTTGATGCCGTACTCGGTTTCCTTGGTCTTCTTCGACCAGATGGTCGGACCGAACCCGACCATGTACTGCGGCACACGAACGTTGAAGAGCTTGGCGAAGGAAAGGTGGCCGAGTTCGTGCAGCGCGATCGACAGTCCCAGCCCGATCAGGGCCGCGACGATGCCAACGATAAACAGCAGTACTCCGGTCACGGGCGACTAGCCTACGCCCGGATTCGCTGATGGGCGGCTGAGCGTGCCCAGTTCTCAGCTTGGAGGAGCGACTCCCGCGTGACTTCGCGCTCTTCGCCCGGCCACGCATCCACCACCGCGCGGACCGTGTCGACGATGCCGAGGAACGGGATCGCGCCCTCGTGGAAAGCGTCGACCGCCTCCTCGTTCGCCGCGTTGAACACCGCCGGATATGCTCCCCCGGCCCGACCGACCGACTTCGCGAGTTCGAGCGCGGGGAAGGCATCCTCGTCGAGCGGTTCGAAACTCCACTGTTGCGCCTTCGCCCAATCCATCGGCGGCACGGCCGCGGGCACGCGTTCCGGCCAGCTGAGCCCGAGCGCAATCGGCAGGCGCATGTCGGGCGTAGATACCTGCGCGATCGTGGCGCCGTCGACGAACTCGACCATCGAGTGGATGATCGACTGGGGATGCACCACCACGTCGATCTGCTCGAACGGCACGTCGAATAGGACGTGCGCCTCGATCACCTCGAGCCCCTTATTCACCAGCGTGGCGGAGTTCGTCGTCACGACCCGGCCCATGTCCCACGTGGGGTGCGCGAGTGCCTCCGCGGGCGTCACTTGCGCGAGCGCTGCTCGGCTTCGCCCTCGGAACGGGCCGCCGGATGCGGTCAGCACAAGTCGTGAGACCTCCGCGCGGTTTCCCGAGGCGAGGCACTGCAGGATCGCCGAGTGTTCGGAGTCGACCGGAACGATCTGCCCGGGCGCCGCGAGCTGCTTCACGAGCGCGGCACCGACGATGAGCGACTCCTTATTTGCCAGGGCGAGCGTCGTACCAGCCTCGAGGGTTGCGAGCGTGGCACCGAGCCCCGCAGAGCCGGTGATGCCGTTGACCACGACGTCGGCTTCGGTGTCTCGCACGAGCGCCTCGGCGTCGGCCGCACCGAGGGCCGTGGCGGAGGTCGGCACCCCGAACTCCCCCGCGAGCCTTTCGAGACCCGCCGCATCCGTTCCCGCGCTGAGCCCCGCGACGACGAAGCGCTCGGGGTTGCGCCGAATGATGTCGAGCGTCTGGCTCCCGATTGATCCGGTCGCGCCCAGTACGAGCACCCGTCGCGGGGTGGTGTTCATCGTGATCTCTCCTCTTCGCGGCGTGGTTCACACGCTCGTGGGCCCCGCCGAACCGCGTAGCATGGCTAAGCTATTCCCTTTGCTTGCGGAGGGCCAATTATTACGGAGGTACGGTGGCAGGCACGTTCTTGGGCAAGGACTCGGTGGAGCTCGCCGTCGTCACGCGCGGCGGATTTATCGAGTCTCGTCACGTGGGGTCCGCCGCCGTGGTGGATGCGAACGGCGAGCTGCTCCTTTCCCTCGGCGACGTGCGTGCGCCGATTTTTCCGCGCTCGACGCTGAAGTTTGTGCAGGCTCTCGCGTCGCTTGAGGCGGGTGCGCCGCTCGACGGCGAGCACCTTGCCGTCGCGTGTGCGTCGCACGTCGGCACACCGCTCCACGTCGCGCTGGTCCGCGACATCCTCGGCCGCGCCGGTCTCGATGAATCGGCGCTGCAGTGTCCCGCGACGTGGCCCGCCGACCGCGCGTCGCGCGACTCGCTCATCCGTTCCGGAGAGCCGAGCGCGCGCGTGTTCATGGAGTGCTCCGGGAAGCACGCCGGATTCCTCGCGGCGTGCTCGGCCGCAGGCTGGCCCGTCGAGAACTACCTCCACCCCGACCACCCGCTGCAGAAGCTCGTGCGCGAATCGCTCGCGCGCTTCGCGGGCGAACAGATTTCCGTCACCGCGGTGGATGGCTGCGGTGCGCCGGTGTACGCGGTATCGCTGGCTGGAATGGCACGCGCGATGTCCCGCTTCGCGACCTCACAGTCCTCGTCCCCGTTCGGCATTTTTCGGAACGCGGCGAAGATCTGGCAGGCCACGCTGAAGCATCCCTGGACAATCGCGGGCCACGGCCGCCCAGACTCCGTTGTGATCGAAGAACTCGGGGTGCTGGCGAAGACCGGCGCCGAGGGCGTGCTCGTGCTCGTCGCACCGGACGGAACCTCGGTGGCGATCAAGTCGCTCGACGGGTCGTCCCGGGCCAATATGCTGCCTGGGCTGCAGCTCTTGGTCGCGGCGGGATCGATCGATGCCGCGCGTGCCGAGGCCGTCCTTCCGAAGCTTCGCCTCGCAATCAGCGGTGGTGGCCAGACCGTTGGCGCAATCATGCTGGGTTCGGACATCCCCACCGTCATCGAACGGGACTAGCTCATCGAGCGGGACTAGCCCGACGAGCGGGACTAGCCCATCGAGCGCGGCTACTCGGGGCGGCGCTCGATCCCGATCGGCCGCCCGTCCAGCAACTGAACGCGCCGCACGGAGCCATCTGGCAGCCGGAGCAGCGCGCGAGTGTGGCTGTCGTCAAGCGCCGGGTACAGCGCATCCCCGCGAAAGGTGCTGCGCCACTCGCCTGGGGTGAGCCCTACCGCGAGGACCGCCAGCTGCTCGGCGTACTTCGGAAGCGCGCCGTAGGCGGCGTTCCACTGGTCCAGCTCGCCGACAATGACCCGCTTCCCCAGCGCCAAGTCGAGCTCGCCGGTGCGCGCCGCGGCCGGGCTCGGGACCTGGCCGAATTCGTGTCCGTCGTCGGTGAGTGCCGCGCGGACCGGCCCGAGGCGGCGGCCAACCACCACGAGCCCGGTCTCTGGGACGTTGAACGGGAGCCACCGTGCCATCGACACTGACGCCGCAGTAACCGTTGACGCTGCCGCAGCCGCTGACACAGCAGCTGGCCCAGCAACTGCAGCAGGCCCAGCAACAGCAGCTGGCCCAGTAGCTGCCGTGGCCACCTCCAGGCATTCCGCGGCAGGTTCGGCGACCTCGGCCACTTGCACCAGCAACCGGCCGAGCCGTCCACGGCCCGGGTTCAGCCGCTCCTGCCAGTCCCCCGGTTCCCCGCCCTGTAGGATCCATTCCTGTCGCGACGGTGCCGCGAGATACAGGCTGTCGCCGCACAGGCCGCGAAGCTTTTGCATCGAGCCCGACACTCGCCTTGCCGTCAGTACCACGCTCATCCCGAGCCTGGCGCCCGTCCGCAACAGTCGCTGTAGCCCCTCGAGCCACTCGGCTCGATGCTCGTCGTCAAACTGCTGCTCGAGTAGGTCCACGTCGTCGACGAGCACGATCGTCCAGGCCCCGGTCCCGCCCCGCAGCAGTCGCTTCAGCGCATCCCAGGCGGTTTCGGCCTCGGCACCCAAGTCAATCACGGTGCTTCCGCTGGCTCGCGCGCCCGCCGCGATGGCGCGGAGGACGCCACTCTTGCCGCTCTCGGCCATGCCACTCACGAACAGGTGCTGCCCGGGGCGATCGAGGCTGATCACCGGCTGCTGCTGCCGTTCGGGAACATCGGCCAAGGCGTACGCGATGCCGACGGGGATGCGATCGTGCCCGAGCGCGTGCGGAGACAACGAAGTTGGCAGCGGCGGATGCCAGGGCCTGCGTACTGCTGGCAGGTTCGCGTCGCTGCGGCGAGTTTCTTCCCGCGTCGCGAGTTCCTGGATGAGGGCTGGTCGCGCCACCGCGACCTGTACCTCTTCGGCCTCATCCCCGCCGATTTTGATGAGCGCCCTGCCGCGCAACTCGCGATTGAGCTCGGCAGCGTCAGGAGCACCCAGAAGCGTGTGCGAGTCGCTCGGCTGCTCGACCCGCAGGCACAGGCGGATCGCCGCGTTCGCCAGCAGCTGCTCACGAAAGGCGCCGGTCGGGCGCTGCGTACAGAGGACCATATGGATGCCGAGGCTGCGGCCCCGCGCACCGACGTCACTGAACACATCCTGCAGCTCGGGATGCGCCTCGACGAGCGCCTGAAACTCGTCCACCATCACCACGAGCCGCGGCACGACGCCCGGTTCAAGATCGGCAATGTCACGCACGCCAAGATCACGCAATGCGAGTTCGCGCCGGCGCACCTCAGCACGCAGGCTCAGGCCTACGCGAGCCGCCTCGTCGTCGTCGAGATCCGTCACCACGCCGACGCAGTGCGGTAGGTTCGAGATCGCGTCAAAGGTCGCGCCGCCCTTGAAATCGAGGCACAGGAGCGTGCACTCATCACTCGTGTAGGACGCCGCCAGCGCCGCCGCCCACGCAATCAATAGTTCGCTCTTCCCGCTGCCGGTAGTCCCGCCGATCAGCGCGTGCGGACCGTGCCGGACGAGGTCGACGGTGCTTGGGCCATCCGCACCGAGCAGAAAGTTCGCGCCAAGGCCGACTGGCGTGGGTGACTCTGCCGCGACCGCGGGAACCAAGTCGGCGAGCTCGCAGCTCGTGGGAAGCCTTCGGGATGCGCGGGACCGCTCGCGCTGGGCCACCACAACCCCGGGCAGCCAGCTCGCGAGCTCGGCGGCCGACAGAGAATCACACTGCATCCGCAACCGACGGCCCGAGGAGTCGATCAAGACGCTCTCCCCGCTCGGCTCAATGAGGATCTGCACCACGGCGTCGGTCCCACTGGCGGGTTCGGTCGCGGCCGGGTCGGCGAGTTCGGCGGCATAGGGTGCTTCCGGCCACGCACCCGGCTCTGCGTGGTGCGCCTCGATCTGTACCTCCGCTCGGGCGCGTGGCGATATCTCGACGCCCGCGGCGCGCAGCTCCGCGGCAATGCCGCCCGACAGCTCGCCCGTGAGCGAAAGACGCGCCGAGCGTCGCTCATACAGCAGCTGCACCAAGAGCGCGCGCACGGCGCCGGCAACTTCCACGCGGGGCCCGCACACGCGAACCTTGCTGCATTCGATTGCGTGGGGCGCGCTTTCCAACCTCGCGGCCTGCTCGACCAGTTCGCGGCTGCGCGCATCCGTCCCGGAACCCTCGGTCCGCAGCCCGCTGCGAACCGAGGTGGTCCCGACGACGATGCCGGGTTCGACACGGTGCGCGCCTGCCACGAGGTCGCTCGCAAGGGGATGCTCGATGCGGCGCCGCGCTCGCAGTCGCGCGTGTGCCGCCGCGATATCAGCTTCGGCAATCGCGACTGCAGCCTCGAACTCGGCGGTCGCGCGCTTTCGCCGACGTCGGCGACCGATCCGTTGGTCGATCACATTCGCGGTGCCGAGCACCGGGCCAAGAATCGCGAACATCAGCACGTACGGAGTCCGAAGCAGGGCGAAGAGGATGATCGCAACCACCACGGGAGCAATGGTCATCAGGATCGGGAAGCCATTCGCGGGTGGCTCATCTGGCAGCGATGGCAGCCGGAGCGCCGCCTCCTGCTGATCCGCCGGTGCCTCGGCAAGCTGCATCACTCGGTGACTCCCAACAGCTCGTCGAAGTCGCCCTCGGTAAATCCCCCCGTGACGCCCACCTCACGGATCCAGCCGGGGGTCACGCCGCTGCCGCTCGCCATCTCGACGAGCCGGGCAATTGGATGCGAGGGGTCGCGGCGCAGCGCCTCGCGTGAGTAGTGGTTCGAGAGCGAGCTCGACCCGCGTGCCCACTCGAGCCAGCCGAGGGCCGCGTACCCAGCGGCCGCGTCTCGCTCAGGCACCACGGCGAGCAGCTCCCGCAAGAGCGCTACCCCCTCGGCTGCGCGAGGAAGTTGGATCGGCTCGATCTCGAGGCGATCGGTGATGAGGCTGTCGATAATCTGGTCTTCATCAATGTTGAGCGCCATCCACACGAGCTCGAGATCCTCGGCGATCTGCCGTCCGTATACGGCACTCGCCAGGATGCACTCGGTAGTCAAGAGGTCGCGGAACCCGACCGTGACGATCGCCTGGGCCGCGGTCTTCGACGCCACCGAGAGAGCGGCGTGTGCTTCCCCGCCTTCGCGACGCGCGCGAACATCGTGCAGCAGATCTTCCCAGGCGAGGAGCACTCCGGAAAGCTCGAGTTCGCGCCCCATTGTGCCGATCACCTCGATCGCCCGTAACAGGCTCCGTCTCGTATTCCGGGTACCCCGGGTGATGGCGACGAATTCGTCGAAGCCGGGAAAACGCAGCGCTTCCGCCCCGTAGTTCAGTTCCTCGAGTGGCCCCGTCTCCGATCCATCGAGACTCGACCAGCCGTTGGCCGCGACGGTAATTGCTCCGCGTCGTCGGACCCCACAGAACAGCAGCGCATCCCCGATCGCCCGTTGATAGGCGTCGAACGGCACTCGTCCCGCAACGATCGGTCGTTCGGTGAAGACGACGAACAGTACCTCATTGGCATCCGGCAGCTGCGCAAGCTGGTGGAGGACGAACAAGGCGTATTCCTCGGGGCTCGCGGCATTCTCTGGTCCGGGCAGGTCGATCCGGATGCAGGCGCGGCCGTGGCCGTGAGTGAACGGTAGGAGTACGAGTGAGTTTTGGGGCAGGTAACCGACCATTTCGGGGACGGTGTTCAGGATGTCGATGGCGGTGCGAAGTCGTTTCGTCTGGCTCATGCCGCACACAGTACGAGGGCGTGTGAGCTAATTGCTCTCACGCCCTCGCGAACTGTGCAGAACCGCCGAAGCGGCTCACGCTGTGGACAAGTTCGAACTAGCCGTTCGAATCACCAGTCTTGTTACCGTACGGGTTCTCCGAATCGCCCGGCTTGGACGAGCCATACGGGTTGTCCGACTGAGCACCCTCAGCGGTGGTCGACGAATCGGCCGGTGCAGCGTCCGACTGGCCCGCAGCATCCGACTGACCGGCGGCGTTCGACGCGCCCGCAGCACCGGGGGCCTTATAGCCGCCAGACGACTGGCCGGGTGCCTGGTAGCCGCCAGCCTGCGGGGCCTGGTAGCCCGACTGACCCGAAGACTGGTAGCCGCTGCCCGAGGATTGCTGCCCCGGGGCCTGGTAACCGCCAGCTTGCGGAGCCTGGTAGCCCGACTGACCCGAAGACTGGTAACCGCTGCCCGAAGACTGACCCGGAGACTGACCCGGAGCCTGGTAACCGCCAGCCTGCGGAGCCTGGTAGCCCGACTGACCCGAAGACTGGTAACCGCTGTCCGAGGACTGCTGGCCTGGGGCCTGATAGCCGCCCTGCTGCTGGCCGGGTGCCTGATAGCCGCCACTCTGCTGCTGACCGGGAGCCTGGTATCCGCCCTGCTGCGGCTGGCCTGGTGCCTGGTACCCACCCTGCTGCGGCTGCTGGTACCCACCCTGCTGGGGCTGCTGGTAACCACCTGGCTGGCCTGTCGCCGGGTAACCACCCTGCTGCGGGCCCTGGTACCCCTCGGTGTAGTACGGCGTCACGCCGACTGCCGCTCCTGCGGCCGTGGGGCCGGGACGTGCACCATTCGGCAGGCCACGCCACTTCGAGCTGTCGAACGCGAGGATGGCCACCCAGATGAGGTACGTAATACCGACGATGGCAGAAACCGCGTAGAGCGCGACGAACCCGCCACCCTTACCGAAGCCAATACCGATTCGGTACGCCGCGAGGCACTGCATCACGAAGACGCCAATCGCGACGAGCCAGCCGAGGAACGGAATCCACGTCAAGAGCAGACCGAGGATGATCCAGCCGGGGTAGCCACCGGCCTCGAGGAAGACCCAACTGTTGAAGATGGGTACCCATGCTTTCCAACCTTCGATGTTCATCTTGTTGAACATCTTCATGAGGAACCACGCGTAGAGCGCGTAAATTGCCAGACCAACGATGATGCTGACGATAATCATCCCGGCGCTCAGGCCGAATGCGGCCCCTGCTCCATCGCCATAGTCGTACATTGCTTTCCCTATCTATCTATTTGCAAGATTTTATGGAACTGCGCACACCGAAGGTCATGAAACTATTCGGAGTGCCTGGGAATACTCGTATTTCAGCAACAGAGTAACGCTATGACTTGTCGGTGGGCCGTCTACTGGACGCGCGTATGGCGATGTCGCCCGTTCCTCGGGCCAATCAGCGACGGAATAATGAACGTCGATCATCCTGCCGAATGATGACGAACGATATTCACAACGCCGTCGTCGCCTCGATACACCTCGAAGTCCGGCGCGACGGCCGCGGCGACGTCCTCGAGCAACAGAGGCTCGGGCCCGCCCGCGAATCGCTGTGCGAGCATCCGCACAAACACGCCCTTGGCCTGCTTATTGAAGTGGTTCAGCGAGCGAAGCGAGCCATCAGGCTGCCGCTCGGCCACATTGCCCCACGCGCCGCGCACGCCCTCGGGAAGCGGGCCAAGGTCGACGTAGCCCTTCGATCGCAGGTCGAGAATGGGGCCGGGATGCACGGCCAGGGCACTCGAGATCGCCTCCCGCCAGCGGGCCTTGAGCGTCGCGCCGGAAAGTTTGGAATTGTGGGAAAGCCGGTATGCCGCAATCCCGTCGCCAGCTCCCACGAGGCCGTAGAGCGCCGAATGGATCGCGACGTGGTCATCGAGCCAGCGACGTTCTTCCGACGCGAGGCTCGCGGCATCGAGCGCGTCGAAGAGGACGCCGGTATACCGCTCGACCGCCGCTTTGAGGGGCGGGCCCGCATCCAGTTGCTGATTTCGCGTGAGCTCGACCTCGGCGAGCTTTGCCGAGATCCTGAGGGCCTTCGCGGCCGCGTCGCCACCTTCGCGAGAGAGGCCAACGAGGTCACGCCGCGTTTCCTCGCGAATCGGGTCCAGCTCGCTCCAGCGGGATGCGGTGGGAAACAAACTGTTGCCGCCATCCGTTTTGGTTTCGGATGGCGGCAACAGAATTAGGAGTCGCTCGCTCACTCGGTGACGGCAGCCTCGCCTGCAATGACGGTAACAAGGTCGTTCGAGACCGAGAGGAAGCCGTTCTCGGCCTTCGCCGAGATCGTCTTGCCTTCAGCGGTGATCACACGAACTTCGCCGACCGCGAGGGTCGCGAGAACCGGTGTGTGGCCGGGGCGGATACCGATCGAGCCCTCGGTCGTGGCGGCGATGACCTCTTTGGCCTTGCCTTCCCACACCTGTTCCGTAGCCGAAACGACGTTCACGTTGAGCATTGGTACACCGAGACTCTCTGCGTTCGACACTAACCGAGTTCCTTCTGGAGCTTCGCGTATGCCTCAAGCACGTCGTCGATCGGGCCGACGTTGAAGAAGCACTGCTCCGGAATGTGGTCGAACTCACCCTTGGTGATCGCGTCGAATGCCTCGACGGTGTCCTTGACGGGCACGGTCGAACCCTCAACACCGGTGAACTGCAGCGCGGTGTAGGTGTTCTGCGAGAGGTACTGCTGGATACGGCGTGCGCGAGCAACCGTGATCTTGTCCTCTTCCGAGAGCTCGTCAACACCAAGGATCGCGATGATCTCCTGGAGTTCCTTGTTCTTCTGCAGGATTTCCTTCACCGACGTCGCAACGCGGTAGTGGTCCTCACCGACGTACTGCGGGTCGAGGATGCGGCTCGTCGAAGCGAGCGGGTCCACTGCCGGGTACAGACCACGCGAAGCGATCGCACGCGACAGCTCGGTGGTTGCGTCGAGGTGCGCGAAGGTCGTCGCCGGGGCCGGGTCGGTGTAGTCGTCAGCAGGGACGTAAATCGCCTGCATCGACGTAATCGAGTGACCACGGGTCGAGGTGATGCGCTCCTGGAGGATGCCCATCTCATCCGCGAGGTTCGGCTGGTAACCCACGGCCGAAGGCATACGACCGAGGAGGGTCGACACCTCCGAACCTGCCTGCGTGAAGCGGAAGATGTTGTCGATGAACAGGAGCACGTCCTGGTTCTGCACGTCGCGGAAGTACTCAGCCATGGTGAGGCCGGTCAGCGCGATGCGCAGACGCGTCCCCGGCGGCTCGTCCATCTGGCCGAATACAAGGGCGGTGTTCGGCAGAACGCCCGACTCCTCCATTTCGAAGATGAGGTCGTTGCCCTCACGGGTACGCTCACCAACACCGGCGAAGACCGACACACCACCGTGGTCCTGAGCCACACGGGTGATCATTTCCTGGATCAGAACGGTCTTACCGACACCGGCACCACCGAACAGACCAATCTTTCCACCCTGTACGTACGGGGTGAGGAGGTCGATGACCTTGATACCGGTCTCGAACATCTCGGTCTTCGACTCAAGCTGGTCGAAGGCCGGCGGCTCGCGGTGGATGGGCCAGCGCTCAGTGATCTCGTAGGGCTCCGTGAGCATCGACTCGTTGAGCACCTTGCCGGTCACGTCAAAGACCTTGCCCTTGGTCACGTCGCCAACGGGCACCGAGATCGGTGCCCCGCTGTCGCGGACTTCCTGGCCACGGACGAGGCCGTCGGTGGGCTTCATGGCGATGGCACGGACGAGGTCGTCACCGAGGTGCTGCGCAACCTCGAGCGTGAGCTCGAAGCTTTCGTCGCCCATCGAGACGTCAGTCGTAAGTGCGTTGTAAATGCCGGGCATTGCGTCGTGCGGGAACTCGATGTCTACCACCGGGCCCGTGACACGCGCGATGCGACCGACGCCGGCGGGCTTAGCCTCCGCCTGCTGATCGAACGTCGCGTTCGTCGTCATTTGCGTTCCTTTTCTTCGTGTTCAGCGCGGGTTAGGAAGCGAGCGCATCCGCGCCGCTCACGATTTCAGTGATCTGCTGCGTGATCTCGGACTGGCGCGCGTTGTTCGCCAGTCGGGTGTAGTCGTCAACCAGCTCTTGGGCGTTGTCAGACGCCGCCTTCATTGCACGCTGTCGCGCGGCCTGCTCAGAGGCCGCCGAGTGCAGCATGGCGTTGAAGAGTCGTGACTCGATGTAGACGGGAAGCAGTGCGTCAAGCACCGACTCCGGATCCGGTTCGAACTCGTAGAGCGGAAGAATCTCGTCATCCGAGGGTTCTTCCACGCCGTCGACCACTTCGAGTGGCAGCAGACGAACGAGCGTTGCGTCCTGTACCACCATGTTCTTGAAGCGGTTGTAAATGATGTGGATCTCTTCGACGCCGCCCTCTTCGTAGGGAGTCGTGAAGCGGTCCACGAGCGTGGTGCCGATTTCCTTCGCGGTGGTGAAGACCGGCTGCTCAGTCGAGCCGGTCCACTCACTTTCGAATGCGCGGTCACGGAAGGTGAAGTACCCAACAGCCTTGCGGCCGACGAGGTAATACACAACTTCCTTACCCTGTCCGCGCAGCAGATTCGTCAGTTCCTCGGCCTCTTTCAGCACGTTCTGCGAGAACGCACCGTTGAGACCGCGGTCACTGGTGAAAATCACGACTGCCGCTCGGCGAACCGTCTCCGGCTCCGTGAGGAGCGAGTGGTCGATGCTCGCCGAGTGGGTCGCTGCTGCCGAAACTGCCTGGGTCACGGCGCGGGCGTAAGGGTTTGACGCCTCCATCCGCGCGCGTGCCTTCGAAATGCGCGAGGTTGCAATCAGCTCCATGGCGCTCGTTACCTTCTGCATCGTCTGCGCGGACTTGATGCGCGCGCGATACTCGCGAAGCTGTGATCCCATGGTTCTCCTGTACCTCTAGTCTCTCGTCGGGCTAACGCCTAGTGGCGCTTTCCGCGGACGATCTGCTCCTGCTCGACGTCTTCTTCAGCAGTCGAGTCAAACTCTTCGCGACCGACCGAGTAGAGGGACTTGCCGTCAGACAGCTGGAAGGTCTTCGAGAACTCGTCGATGCTGGATTCCATCGCCTGGAGGACTTCCGGCTCGAGCTTGCCGCTGGTGCGGAGGTCGTCGAGGACGGTCGTGTTCCGGGCGAGGTAGTCGTGGAGCTCTGCTTCGTAGCGCAGCACGTCGGAGACGGGAACGTTGTCGATCTTGCCGTTGGTACCGGCCCAGATCGAAACAACCTGCTTCTCGATCGGGAACGGGTTGTAGTTCTTCTGGCGGAGCAGCTCGGTCAGGCGAGCACCACGCTCAAGCTGGCGCTTGGTCGCGGCGTCGAGGTCCGAGGCGAACATCGAGAACGCTGCGAGGTCGCGGTACTGCGCGAGCTCGAGCTTGAGGGTACCGGAGACCTTCTTGATGTGCTTCTGCTGTGCCGAACCACCAACACGCGAGACCGAGATACCAACGTCAACAGCTGGGCGCTGGTTGGCGTTGAACAGGTCCGACTGGAGGAAGATCTGGCCGTCGGTGATCGAGATCACGTTGGTGGGGATGTATGCCGAAACGTCGTTCGCCTTGGTCTCGATGATCGGAAGACCGGTCATCGACCCGCTGCCGAGGCCGTCCGAGAGCTTTGCACAGCGCTCGAGCAGACGCGAGTGGAGGTAGAAGACGTCACCGGGGTATGCCTCACGGCCCGGCGGGCGACGCAGGAGCAGCGAAACGGCACGGTACGCCTCGGCCTGCTTCGAGAGGTCGTCGAAGACGATGAGGACGTGCTTGCCGCCATACATCCAGTGCTGGCCGATGGCCGAACCGGTGTATGCCGAGAGGTACTTGAAGCCGGCAGGGTCGGATGCGGGCGAGGCCACAATGGTGGTGTACTCGAGTGCGCCCGCCTCTTCCAGTGCGCCGCGAACCGCAGCGACGGTCGAGCCCTTCTGGCCGATAGCGACGTAGATGCAGCGAACCTGCTTCGAGACGTCACCCGACTCCCAGTTGGCCTTCTGGTTGATGATCGTGTCGATCGCGATCGAGGTTTTACCGGTCTGGCGGTCACCGATGATGAGCTGACGCTGGCCACGGCCAACGGGGATCATCGCGTCGATTGCTTTGATGCCGGTTTCCATCGGCTCGTGGACCGACTTACGGTCCATAACACCGGGAGCCTGCAGCTCGAGGGCACGACGGCCTTCGATGCCGGTAATCTCGCCGAGGCCGTCGATGGGCTCACCGAGGGGGTTCACGACGCGGCCGAGGTAGCCCTCGCCGACCGGAACCGAGAGGACCTCGCCCGTACGGGTGACGGTCATACCCTCAACGATGCCCGCGAACGGGCCGAGGACGATTGCACCGATCTCGTCTTCGTCGAGGTTCTGTGCGAGGCCGAGCGTGCCGTCCTCGAACTTGATGAGCTCGTTGGCCATGGTCGAGGGAAGGCCCTCGATACGTGCGATGCCGTCGGCGGCGCTAACTACCGTACCGACTTCGGTGGCCGACGCACCCTGCGGACGGTACGAGCTCGCGAAGCTCGAAAGAGCATCCCGAATCTCGTCCGGATTGATCGTAAGTTCTGACATGTTCTTCCCTTGTCGTTGGGGCTGAGCCCCGAAGTTCACGTGCGCAGCTAGGCGAGCTGCAGGCGAAGGTCGTGGAGGCGAGCCGCCGCGGTGTCGTCGATCACGACGTCACCGAATTCGATACGCATTCCGCCGATAACGGCCGGATCGATGACCTGGTTTACCGCAACCTCGCGACCGAAGCGTGCGGCGAGACCAGCCTTGAGGCGATCCAGCTGTGCGTCGTTCAGTCCACGGGCAACGGTGACCACAGCAACCTGTCGGTTCGCCTGATCGGCGACCACATCGCGTGCCCAAGACACGAGGCGGCGCGTACGACGGCCGCCGGAATTGGTGAACAGCGAGGTGAGGATGCGGATCGTGTCAGCGCTCAGGCGCTGTCCGAAGAGGCGGTTCACCAGCGCAACCTTGGTTTCCGGAGCCTGCAGACGGGTGCCGAGCGAGAGCTCGAGTTCCCCGTTCGACAGCACGGTGTCAAGGAAGGCGTTCAGCTCGGAACCGAGCTGTTCGTGGTTGCCGGTGGCCTGCGCGAGCGCGCGGATCGCAGCTTCTTGGGTGACCTGAACCAGCTCTTCGGCCGATTCCCAATTCTGTGCAACGACCGTTGCAAGTACCCGGGTGGCTGGGCCACCAAGCTGCGAACCAAACACGCGCTCGACCAAAGAGCGCTTCGACTCGGGAGGAACCCCCCGCTCAACAAGCGCGGACGCCAGGGGCTTCGATTCGGCGAGGACATCAACCGCACCGAACAGGTTGTTCACCGAGTCGGTGTCAACCTGGGTCAGCGTGTCGATCTCGCGCTTTACCGCGGCGAGTGCGTGCTTTGTCGCGCTACGCATTATCGGTTCGTCCCCGCCTTCTGGTCGAGTTCGGACAGGACGCGGTCAACGTACACGGTGGATCGCTGGTCGTCGGAGAGGCTTTCGCCCACGACGCCCGAAGCAAGATCGATCGCAAGCGAGCCGACTTCCTGGCGCAGCGAGACGATTGCCGACTGGCGCTCCGCCTCGATCTGGTCCTTGGCGGTCTTCGTCATGCGGTCAAGCTCGTTCTGGGTCTCCTGCTTCTTCTCTGCCTTAATCGATTCGCCCTCGGCGCGTGCCTTTTCGCGAATCTCTGCAGCTTCAGTGCGGGCCTCAGCCAGCAGCTGAACGTATTCTTCCTTGCGCGCGTCAGCCTCGGCCTGAACGGCCGCTGCCTGCTCGATGCCGCCTTCAATCTTGGCGGAGCGCTCTTCAAGGATCTTGTTCAGCTGCGGAAGGACGAACTTCCAGAAGAACAGCAGGAGCACCACTAGCACAACAAGCGACCACACGATGTCGTACACCGCGGGGAAAAGCAGGCTGGGGTCCCAGCCAAAGTTGTTGTTGTCGGTTGCCGCGGCGAGTACCGCGGTTCCGTCGTTAATGATGCTCATTGGTGGAAGTGCCTAACTAGCCGAAGATGAACGGGGTCGCGATACCAATGAACGCGAGCACCTCGGTGAATGCAATACCAAGGAACATCGTGGTCTGGAGGCGACCGGCCATCTCGGGCTGACGTGCCATACCTTCTACGGTCTTGCCAGCAACGATACCGATGCCGATGCCGGGGCCAATTGCAGCGAGGCCGTAACCGATGGTTGCGATGTTGCCGGTAACTTCGGCGATCGTGGTGGTGTCCACAGGGGTTTCCTTCCGGTTGGGCGATTCCGCCAGGTCAGCGGTAATCGTCGTATAGAGGTAGTTGGGTATCGAGGTTGGTCTGAGGGCTCTGCTTCAGAACTAGTGTTCTTCTGAAACAGAAAGCTGGATGTAGCTGGTCGTGAGGAGTGCGAACACGTACGCCTGCAGGATCGCAACAAGAAGCTCAATCAGCGTCATGAAGAAACCACCCGCGAGGGTGATGATGCCCATGGCGCTCCAGACGTTGAGCAGTCCGAAGAAGAACCAGGTCGCGGAGAACGCGAGAACCAGCAGAAGGTGGCCGACCATCAAGTTCAGGAAGAGTCGGAGGGCCAGCGAAACTGGTCGAACGACGAAGGTGTTCACGAACTCGATCGGCGTAAGCAGGATGTACATCACCCATGGCACACCCGACGGGAAGAGAGCGTTCTTGAGGAACTTCCAACCGCCGACTTCGCGAATACCCGCGTAGATAAACACGACGTACGTCGTAAGTGCCAACACGATCGGCATACCGATGATCGCGTTACCCGAGATGTTCAGGAACGGTGTGATGCCGGTGAGGTTCATGAACAGCACGCCGAAGAACAGCACGAGGATGTACGGCAAGTACTTCTTACCGATCCGCTCACCGAGCATGTCGTAGACGATGCCGTCACGCACGAAGCCGACGCCCATTTCTACGAGCGACTGCAGTTTGCCTGGCACCACCTTCGGCTTGCGGAGTGCGAGCCAGAAAATGAGCATCAGCACTGCGACGGCGATGAGACGTACCAAGATGATTCGGTTGATCTCAAAAGGAGTGCCGTCAAACAAAAGCGCGGGAGGGAAGAACTCCTCATCCACATTCGGTGCGTGGAACTCGCCACCGGCGGTGACCGCGATACCCGTCATCAGATTCAGGGCTGTGGGAATCAGGGGAATCTCCTGTCTCGAAGCGCACCTAAATATCGTGGATGCGCGGCATGTGACGGTGCAGTGTGGCGGTCACAGATCTGTAACTACCAACTGGGTCAGCCTATCAAGAAATTTACAGGTTCAAGTACATCGGTGGCCGGTTCTGCACCGATTTCGCGAATTTTTCGGGGCGCTACTGCTTCTTTTCGGGGCCCGGTAGGTCGACCTCGCTGACGTAAGGCTGGCGCGAGCGCAGGACAACGACGACGTCGATGGCGAGCGCGCCGACGAGTGCCACAAGCATCGTCGACCAGAGCATCCAGTCGTGCGTGAAGTCGAACGCGCGCACCACGGCGAGGACACCGACGAATGCGATGAGCTTAAGCAGCCAGGCGCCGAGGATCACGGCCATGAAATAGGTGCTCGGCAGCTTCGCCGCGAAGATGATCGAGATTGCGGTGACCGCGGTGAAGAGCAGCACGACTGCTGCAGCGACGACCGCGGACCACACCCCAGACCATCCGGCGACGAACCAGCCGACAATGCCGCCGACGACCGCGACGGCGATCATCAGGATGAGCGACCAGCGCAGCACCTTTCGCATGATGGGCACGCTGGACGGTACGGAATTATCCGGGGACATTACTGCTCCTCATTGGTGGATTGCTTTTTCCGCTCCGTGAGCTTGCGAAGCCGCTTGCCAAGCGCAACGGGGGCGGGATGATTTGCGCGGACCTTGTCGGACTCCTCGAGGCCGAGCCGGTCGAGGGGGTCGAACTGGTCATCGTCGTCGCCATACGGCGAGCGCTGCGCTTGCTTCTCGAGGCGCTTGCGCTGTGACAGCGGCGCGACCGTAAATACCGTACAGATAATCATGCCGATCGACACAAACACGATTGCGATCCACATCGGCTGGACGGTGAAGGTGAGGAGTGCCCCCACGCCAATCACGATCGCCCAACCGTAGAACAGCAGCACCGCGCGACGCTGTGTGTGCCCCATGTCGAGGAGTCGGTGGTGCAGGTGCTTCCGGTCCGCCGAGAACGGCGACTTCCCCGCCATGAGTCTTCTAATCACCGCGAGTGAGAAGTCGAGCAGCGGCACGATGAGCACTGCGAATGGCAGCACCAGAGGGAGGAAGGCGGGGAAAAGCGCATCCTTGCTGATCAGGCTCGGGTCGACCTCACCTGTCACCGCAATGGTGGAGGTGGCCATCAGCAGGCCCACGAGCAGCGCTCCCCCGTCACCCATGAACATCTTCGAGGGGTTCCAGTTCCAGGGTAAAAACCCGGCGCAAATGCCGACGACGATCGCCGAGATCAGCGCGGCGAGGGAAAAGCGGCTCGTCTGCATCGACTCGGTGAGGAAGAAGGTATAGACGAGGAACACACCGTTACCGATGATCGCGATGCCCGCGACAAGCCCGTCGAGCCCGTCGATGAAGTTGACGGCGTTCATCACGAGCACGACCGCGAGCACCGTAAACGCGATACTCATCCACTGGGATGCGACGGTGATGCCGCCGATTGGCAGCGAGGTGATGGCCACGCCGGAGAACGCGAGGATGAGCCCGGCCACGATTTGCGCCGCGAGCTTAACCATCCAGTCGAGGTCGACGAAGTCGTCAATGACGCCGACGACGACGATCAGCGCGGCGGCACCGATGACGCCGAGCACTCGAGTGGGCGAGGCAAAGACGATATCGAACCAGCTAATCTGCGATGCCACACCCAGCGCGACGAGAAAGCCCAGGAACATCGCGATGCCGCCGAGCCGCGGCTTCGGGGTCTTGTGCACGTCGCGCGCACGCACCGGCGGATACCAGCGATAGCGCATCGCGAGTCGATAGACCACCGCGCAACCAACAAAACTGACGGCTGCCGCGATGATGATGATCAGCCCGAGAAAGCGCAACTAGTTCGCCGCATCCTCGGGTTCGAGCAGGTCACCGAGCACGCTCGCGATCGACGCGCGTGACAGCGCGCCATGCCGTACGATGCGCGCCGGAATCGGGTTGTCCCGAACCGTGAGCCCCGTGGCGTCCAAGATCGTCGAGGCCTCTCCACCAACTTCACCGGCGTCCAGGAAAATCTTCACGTCCTCGCCGAGCTGGGCAACCGCATCCTGAACCGTCGCCGGAGCCGTCTGCCCGTGCTTGTTGGCGCTCGAGACGGCGAGCGGCCCGGTGGATTGCAACAACTCGAGGGTGAGCGGATGGTTGGGGACGCGAAGTGCGACCGTTCCGTTGGTCTCCCCGAGGTCCCAGTTCAGGCTCGGCTGGACCGGAAGGATGACCGTAAGCGGGCCGGGAGCGTATTCGGCAAGTAGGGTGCGAATCACGTCCGGCACCTCGGAGGCCAGCGCATCGATGGTTGCTACGCTTCCGACGAGTACGGGCGGCGGCGACTGGCGGGTTCGGCCCTTGGCCTCGAGGAGCGCCGCCACCGCTGACGGCTTGAACGCGTCGGCGGCGATCCCGTAGACGGTGTCGGTGGGGATGACCACGAGCTCGCCGAGGCCGAGCGCCCGCTGTGCCTCGCGCATGCCGGCGAGCAACTCGCTCGGGGCGGACAACGAATAGATTTCTGCCATAACGATTACATACTAGGCCGCGCGGCCCGCGCGTCGTGCCCACGTGAAGCGGTCGCGATCATTGAGATCCCGTTCAGTCGTGGCTTCGATGAGGCCATTTTCGGTGAAGATTTCGCGCACCGCCTGCCCCTGGCGCTCGGTGTGCTCGACCGCAACGAGACCGCCGGGGACGAGCAGTTGCGCCGCGGTCGCACCGATGCGCCGGATGTCGCCGAGCCCGTCCACGCCCGAGTACAGGGCGGTCTCGGGGTCGTAGAGGCGAACCTCGGGGTCCGCGGGGATGTCGCGCGCCGGCACATAGGGCGGGTTCGACAGGATCGCGGTGTACTGGCGCACGGGAGCCGTGTGGATGCGTTCGTGCCAGTCGCCGAACTCGACGCGCACCTCGGGCGCGAGGTTACGGAGATTTGCGACGAGCCAGGGCAGCGCATAGGGCGAGGCCTCGAATGCCGTTACCTCGGCCTCGGGCACCGAGACAGCGACCGAGGCGGCGATCGCGCCCGAACCGGAGCCGAGGTCTGCGACGACCGGGCTCGGTGAGCCGAAGGATTTGAGGAACGCGAGACCGAAGTCGATGAGCAGCTCGGTTTCGGGTCGCGGCACGAACACCCCGGGGCCCACATTGAAATCGAGTCCGTAGCAGGATGCCGTCCCCGCGAGATATTGCAGGGGCTCGCGTCGCGCGCGGCGACGAGCGGCCCGCAGGACGCGGTTAATGTCCTCGCTCGCCAGCTCCTTGCCGAGGAGATGATCGAGCTCGATATCTCCCAGGCTTCGTCGCAGTATGGCTGACAGCAGCAGGTCGGCCTCGCGATTCGGGTTCTCAAAACCGGAGTTCGCGAGCTCGTCGCGAACCTGGCTCCGCACCTGCGTCATGTCCATTCGTTCTCCCGGCTCAGTGTCTCTCACCCTCGACCGTCTGCCCAGCCGCATGACCGAGTGTTACAGATCTCGCGGGCTCTGCAGGTTTCTGAAGGGCGTGGCGACTAACTTGGATTGCGTTCCGTTGCGGCACGCGGCTCGCATCCCTGCTCCGTCACACCCGCACATCACGCTCGCTGCAAGAAAGGCAGAAATGGCCGAGAAGATCTACAACGATGTCACCGAAGTAATCGGCGGCACCCCGCTCGTACGCCTCAACCGCATCAACGAGTCGGACGCGAATGTGTACGCGAAGCTTGAGTTCAACAACCCCACCGCGAGCGTCAAGGACCGCCTCGCCTGGGGCGTCATCCGCGCAGCGGAACGTTCGGGTGAGCTGCAGCCCGGCGGCACGATCGTCGAGGGCACCTCCGGCAACACCGGCATCGCCCTCGCCGCGATCGGCGCGGCGCGCGGCTACAAGGTCGTCATCGCGATGCCCGAGACGATGTCGCTCGAGCGTCGCGCGCTGATGAAGGCATTCGGTGCCGAGCTCGTCCTCACCCCGGGTCCAGAGGGGATGCGCGGTGCGGTGCAGAAGGCGCAGGAGATCCAGGCGTCAACCGAGAACTCGATCCTCGCGAGCCAGTTCGAGAACCAGGCGAACGTCGAGATCCACCGCGAGACCACCGCAGAAGAGGTCTGGAACGACACCGACGGCAAGGTCGACATCTTCGTTGCCGGCATCGGCACCGGCGGCACCGTTACCGGCGTCGGCCAGGTGCTCAAGGAGCGCAAGCCGGAGGTCAAGATCATTGCGGTGGAGCCTGCCGACTCGCCGCTGCTCACCGAGGGTCGCGCCGCTGGCCACAAGATTCAGGGCCTCGGCGCGAACTTCGTGCCCGAAATCCTCGACCAATCCGTGATCGACGAAATCATCGACGTGCAGCTTGACGACTCGCTGCGCGTGTCGAAGGAGCTCACGAAGACCGAGGGCATCTTCTCGGGCATCTCTTCGGGTGCCAACGTCTGGGCGGCGCTCGAGGTCGCGAAGCGTCCGGAGAACGCCGGCAAGAACATCGTCGTGATTGTTGCCGACACGGGCGAGCGCTACCTCTCGAGCATCCTGTTCGATGACATCCGCGAGAACTAGTAAGCAGTTCTGATCGGGCAGAATGGCTTCATGGCCAATTCGCAACCGTTTCGCCCCAGCCACCGCGTCGATGCGTTCTTCCGAATGATTCGAGAAGACATCTCCGCGGTGCGCCGGGGCGATCCGGCTGCACTGTCCAAGGTTTCAATCGTCCTGAACTACTCCGGGCTGCACGCGGTGTGGGGCTACCGGGTCTCGAGCGCGCTGTGGCGGCGCGGGCATCGACTGCTCGGGCGCCTCGTGTCGCAGTTCGCCCGGTTCTTGACGGGTATCGAGATTCACCCGGGCGCGAAGATTGGCCGCAGGCTCTTTATTGACCACGGCATGGGTGTCGTCATCGGCGAGACGGCCGAGATCGGCGATGACGTCCTGATCTATCACGGCGTCACGCTCGGTGGCGTGTCGACCAAGAAGATCAAGCGCCACCCCACGATCGGTGATCGCGTGATGATTGGCGCCGGAGCGAAGCTGCTCGGACCGATCGAGATTGGTGCCGACTCTAGCGTCGGCGCGAATGCGGTGGTGACGAAGTCCGCTCCGCCGAATTCAATCCTCACCGGCGTGCCTGCCCGAGCACGGCAGCGGACCACCCCGGCGACACACGAGCCCGGCGACTGGATCATCTAAAACGCTCATTGAGTAGGGCGAAACGCAGAACGCTCATTGATTAGCAGCGAAGCTGCGTATCGAAATGTCGTCGGGAAGGCGCATGTCGATACGGGCTTCGCCCTACTCAATGAGCGTTCTTGCTTTTACTCGCTCAGCTGCGCGAGGCGCGCCTCTTCGTCCGCGAGAATCGCCGACTCGATCACCGGGCCAAGCGCCCCGTCGAGTACTGCATCCAGGTTGTACGCCTTGTACCCGGTGCGGTGATCCGCGATGCGGTTCTCCGGGAAGTTGTATGTGCGGATGCGCTCCGAGCGGTCCATAGACCGGATCTGCGACGCACGCTGGTCGGCCTCGGCCGCGGCCTTCTCCTCCTGCTGACGCGCAAGGAGGCGAGCCTGCAGCACGCGCATCGCGGCGGCGCGGTTCTGGATCTGCGACTTCTCGTTCTGCATCGAGACGACGATGCCGGTCGGGATGTGCGTGATGCGAACCGCGGAGTCGGTCGTGTTCACCGACTGGCCACCGGGACCGGACGAGCGGTACACATCGATCTTGAGGTCGTTCTGGTCGATCGCGACTTCCTCGGGCTCATCCACCTCGGGGAACACCAGTACGCCGGTGGTCGAGGTGTGGATGCGTCCCTGCGACTCGGTCGCGGGCACACGCTGTACACGGTGCACGCCACCCTCGTACTTGAGCGAAGCCCACACGCCGTCGGCCGGCTCGCTCGAGTTCGACTTCACGGCGATCTGCACGTTCTTGTAGCCGCCAAGATCGGATTCGGTCTTGTCGAGCAGCTCGATCTTCCAGCCGCGCTGTTCCGCGTAGTGCGAGTACATGCGCAGGAGGTCCGCAGCGAACAGCGCCGATTCCTCGCCACCTTCGCCACCCTTGATTTCCATGATCACGTCACGGCCATCATCCGGGTCACGCGGGATGAGCAGGCGGCGGAGCTTCTCGATCTGTTCCTCGAGCTGCCCTTCGAGCCCCTCGGCCTCGGCAGCGAACGCCTCGTCCTCCCCCGCGAGCTCGCGGGCGGCCTCGAGGTCGTCCTCAAGTGCCGCCGCGCGGTCATCCGCGGCAAGAATCTGCGAGACCTCCGCATAGCGACGGTTCACCTTCTTCGCCCGGGCAGCGTTTGAGTGCAGCTCTGGGTCGACGAGCTGTTCCTGCAGTTCGGCATACTCGGCGCGAAGCGCCCCTACCGAATCCTGAAACTCGGCGCGGCTCACTGTGCGCTCACCGTGCTAATCGGGTTGGCGCGCACGGATGCGAGAAACTCCTCGTTCGAGGACGTCGACGAGATGCGCTCAAGCACCGCTTCGAGCGAGGCCTGCGCGTCGCCATGCAGCGCGCGGCGGATCGCCCAGGTCACTTCGAGCTCGTTCGGGCTGAGGAGTTCCTCCTCGTGCAGCGTCGAGGACTGCTGGATGTCGAGCGCCGGGAAGATGCGCTTGTCCGCGATCTCGCGCGAGAGGCGCAGCTCCATGTTGCCGGTACCCGCGAACTCCTCAAGGATGACCTCGTCGGTACGTGAGCCGGTCTCGACCATTGCGGTGGCGAGGATAGTGAGCGAGCCACCGTTCTCGACCTTACGGGCGGCACCGAAGAAGCGCTTCGGCGGGTACAGCGCGGATGCGTCGACGCCGCCGGCGATGATACGGCCGGATGCGGGCGCAGTCAGGTTGTACGCCCGGCATAGCTGCGTGATCGAGTCGAGCAGCACGACGACGTCCAGACCGAGCTCGACGAGTCGCTTGGCGCGCTCGATCGCGAGCTCGGCGATCGTCGTGTGGTTCTCGGCCGGCATGTCGAAGGTCGAGGCGACGACTTCGCCGTGGATCGTCCGCTCGAGGCGGGTAACTTCCTCGGGGCGCTCATCCACCAGCACGAGCATGAGGTGGGTGTCCGGGCTGTTCTGCGCGATCGCGTTCGCGATGCGTTCGAGGATGATGGACTTGCCGGACTTCGGCGGGGCGATGATGAGCCCGCGGGTGCCCTTACCGATCGGCGCGAAGAGGTCGATCATGCGCTGAGCGGCGTGACCGTTCTCGGTCTCGAGCTCGATCCGCTCGTTCGGGTATAGCGGGGTCAGGTTGTCGAACTCGGGACGCTCCCGGTTGCTGTCCGGGGTCTCGCCGTTGATCGTGTCGACGCGAACCAGGGCATTGTACTTCTGGCGGCCCCCGTGGTGCTCGCCCTCGCGAGGCTGACGAATTGCACCGACGATCGCGTCGCCCTTGCGCAGGCCGTATTTCTTGACCTGGCCGAGGGATACGTAGACGTCGTTCACGCCGGCGAGATAGCCGGACGTGCGCACGAAGGCGTAGTTGTCAAGGACATCCAGGATGCCGGCGATGGGCAGCAGGACGTCGTCCGGTGCGATCTCGGGATCGGCGTCGTCACGGTGGCTGCGCTTGCGGTCGCGCTGGCGCTGGTTCTGGTTCTGCTTACCGTTCTGGTCCTCGCCAGCGCGTGCGGGCTGCTGCTTGGGCTGACCGCCCTCGTCCTTCTGCTGGCCCTGGTCCTCGGGCTGCTGGCCCTTTCCGCGGTTGCGGTTACGACTGCGCTTGCGGCCAGACTGCTGACCGTCGCGACCGTCCTGGCTCGAGTCCTCATCGTCGCCCTCGTCACGAGCGGGTGGCAGGATGATGTCGTCGAGCGTCCTCGGCGCATCCGCGGCCCTCTCGGCGCGCTGACGCTCCGTCTGCTGTTCGCCGCCCTGCTGCTCGCCAGCCTGCTGGCGGTCGCCGGACTGTGCTTCCTGCTGGCCGCCGCGCTGGTTACGACCACCGCGGGTCGACTGACCGCGCTGGCCCTGGCCGCGAGCGGCGCGGTCCGCCTGCTGCTCATCCTGCTTGCCGGCGTCGGCGCCGACGTTGTCTAGTGCCTGGTCGAGCAGGTCGGCGACGGCGAGGGCCGCTTCGTCCTGCTCGGGCTCGGCTGCGCTCTGCTGGCGCGACTGTGCCGGACGGTTGCGCCGGGTCGCGGGGCGCTCCGGTGCATCCTGCTTCGGCGCATCCTGCGCAGGAGCTTCCTGCTTCGGCGCATCCTGAACGGGCGCTTCCTGCGCGGGAGCTTCCTGCTTCGGCGCTTCCTGTGCGGGCACCTCCGACTTCGGAGCCTCCTGCTTTGTCGCTTCGGCCGGGGCCGCTGCGGGGGCCTGCGCCGTGTTGCCCGACTGGGCTGCCTCAATCGCTTCGACGAGGACGGTCTTGCGCATCCGGGCCGCGCCCTTAATGCCGAGTTCCTGCGCGATTCGCTGCAGGTCGGCGACACGCATGGCGCTTAGCGGACGGCTTTCGGTAGCTCCCGATTCCGGCTGCGTGCCGGCTTCTTCTGGAGTGGTATTCATATTGAAAAATTCCTTGGTTTTGAAATGCGCTCGCCATCAGACGGCGCACGTATTCAAGCGAGGCCACGAGAACTCCGAGCATCCCTGCCACGTCGATAAATGAGATCTGGGTGGCAAGAACTGATCCGCATGGAATCGCGGCGTTGCCTCACATCAATGTGTTCCTCAGGCTGCACGCCAGAGCGCTAGGCCGACGGTGACACCGTCTGATTCGGAACTTCCTCCACTGTAGCACCCTGAATGTCAACCGCCGTCAAATACGCCGACCACTTAGTATCGGTGCGCGCCTGCGCAATCTCTGCGGCACGAAGGCGATCTGCCGGATCGTCGCACAGCACGAGCACGCTCGGGCCGGCTCCCGAGACGACTGCCGCGAGGCCCTCGGCGCGGAGGTCATCAATCAGGGCCTTCGTCTTCGGCATTGCTGCGGCCCGATAGCTCTGGTGTAGCCGGTCCTCGGTTGATTCGAAGAGCAGCTCAGGGCTCTGCGAGAGCGCCGCCACGAGCAGCGCCGCGCGCGACAAGTTGAAGATCGCATCCGCGTGCGGCACCTGCGAAGGCTGCAGCGATCGAGCCACCGAAGTCGACATCGTCTCCTCCGGCACCAGCACGATCACCGAGACACCGCGATCGACCAGCAGCTTTTTCGATCGTGGCGCCCCGCTTGCGGTGACCCACGCGATCGTCAGCCCACCGAACAGGCACGGCGCGACGTTGTCCGGGTGCCCCTCGAGCTCGGTCGCGAGTTCGAGGAGCGTGTCGTCCGAGACGGACTCCTGATCCTCGATCAATCCCGCCGCGCCCACGATGCCTGCGACAATCGCGGCGCCGGACGAGCCGAGGCCGCGGCCGTGCGGAATCGTGTTCGTGGCGTGGAGGCGCAGGCCAGGCTTGTCGTACCCGAGCTTGCCCAGCACGTAAAAGATGGTGCTGACGACGAGGTGTGACTCGTCGGTCGGCACCTCCCCGGCGCCGACGCCCTCGACCTCAATCTCGAGCTGGCCTGGCTCGAGCGCCTCAATGACCACTTCGTCGTATTCCGCCAGCGCGAGGCCGAGCGTGTCGAATCCTGGACCAAGGTTGGCGCTGGTGGCGGGAACGCGAACTTTCACCGTCCGGCCGAGCGTTACTGCGCTCATACGTGTGTGTCCTACTGCTTAGTTGTTGCTCAGTGTCGGGTGCCCGGTGCAGTCCGACGATCGGTGTGCCTAGAGGTTCGAGCCCTCGACCCGCAACACGCCCTTGATGTCGTGTACCGCGGGCGACTCGGCGAGTGCCGTGACGAGGCTCGACAGTGCTCCCTCGGTAGCACGGTGCGTGCCGATGACCAGCGTCGCGCGCGATTCGGCGTCCCCGTCATCGCTTTCCTCGACGGGGGCGGCCTGTTCGAGCGTCGCGACCGACACCTGCTTTTCCGCGAATGTCTGCGCGATCCCGGCGAGGATGCCCGCCTCGTCTTCCGCCTCGAGCGAGATTTGGTAGCTCGTGACGATTTCTTCGACGGGAAGGATCGGGAGGTCCGCATCCATCGATTCACCGGAGCCTGGGCCGCCAAGCAGGTGGCGTCGCGCCGCGGCGACGAGGTCGCCGAGCACCGCGGATGCCGTCTCGACACCGCCAGCGCCAGCGCCGTAGAACATCAGCGAGCCAGCGGCCTTCGCCTCGACGAAGATCGCGTTGTTGCCGCCGTGCACGCTCGCAAGCGGGTGCGTCTCCGGCACGAGCGCCGGGTACACGCGAGCCGAGACCTGATCCTTCTCGCCGTTGTTGCCGGGGATACGCTCGCAGATCGCGAGCAGCTTCACGACGTAGCCCGCGCGCTTCGCGTCCTCAATCTCGTCGATCGACACCTTTGTGATGCCCTCGCGATAGACCGAGTCGACGGGAACCTTCGTGTGGAATGCGATCGAGGCCAGGATCGAGGCTTTCTGCTGCGCGTCGTAGCCTTCGATATCCGCGGTCGGGTCCGCCTCGGCGTAGCCAAGCTCGGTGGCGATGCGCAGCGATTCGTCGAACGAGTCGCCGCGGGTGTGCATCCGGTCGAGAATGTAGTTCGTCGTGCCATTGACGATACCGAGGATGCGCTCGACGCGGTCGCCGCCGAGGTTCTCGCGCAGCGGGCGGATGATCGGGATCGCACCGCCGACGGCGGCCTCGTAGTACAGCTGCGCGCCAACGCGTTCCGCAAGCTCGAAGAGTTCGGCGCCGTGGTGCGCCAGGAGCGCCTTGTTCGCAGTCACGACGTCCGCACCCGACTCGAGGGCGAGCGTGACGAGCTCGCGAGCGGGGTTGATGCCGCCCATGAGCTCGACCACGATGTCGGCCGAGACGATCAGGGTCTCCGCATCGGTGGTGAAGAGCTCCTTCGGGAGGTCGACATCGCGCTTCGCGTCGGGGTTGCGGACGGAAATACCGATGAGTTCGAGTCGCGTACCGACGCGCCGCTCGTACTCGTCCGCTTGCTCAAGGAGGAGTCTTGCGACCTGGCTTCCGACAGAGCCTGCGCCGAGCAGGGCAACCTTGATGGCACGTTTCTCGTTCATTCACTTCTCCTCTGGCGACCAGGCCGCGTCGGCCGCGAGCTGGTCTTGAATGGTGATGCGGCGGATGAGGGTGCGCGCGGCACCGTCTCGAACTGCCACCACAGCGGGACGGTCTAGGTAGTTGTAGTGGTTCGACAGCGCCCAGCAGTAGGCGCCGGTCGCGGGCACGGCGAGCAGGTCGTCGGGTGCCACGTCGGACGGCAAGTAGTCGCTGTTGATCACGATGTCGCCGGATTCGCAGTGCTTGCCCACGACGCGCACGAGCTGCGGGCCCGCCACGGACTCGCGGTTGGCAAGGCGGACGGTGTAGTCCGAGCCGTAGAGGGCGGGGCGAATGTTGTCGCTCATGCCGCCATCGACTGACACGTAGAGACGCTCGGCACTGCCGTCCTCAAGCGGCACGTCGACCGACTTCGTCGTACCTACCGTGTAGAGCGTTGTGCCACCGGGGCCAATGATCGAACGTCCGGGCTCGAACGTGATCTTCGGCAGGTCGCTTCCGGTCTCGCGGCATGCGCGAGCCACCTCGGCCGCGATGCCGCGGGCAAGGTCGGCGAGCTTCGGGGCGTTGTCGCTCGGGAGGTAGGCGATGCCAAACCCGCCGCCCAGGTTGACCTCGGGGACGGGGCCGTTCGCGAGCAGCTCCGCGCGGAAACGCATGAGCTTGTCGGCGGCAGCGCCGAACCCGGCCGCCTCATAGATCGAGGAGCCGATGTGGGAGTGGAGCCCGAGGAGCGAGAGCGATTCGAGCTCGCGGATGCGCGCGATCGCCGTGCGCGCGACGTCGAAGGTCAGACCAAACTTCTGGTCCTCGTGGCTCGTGGCGAGGTACGAGTGGGTCGAGGCGTGGATGCCCGCGTTCAGGCGCACCATGACCGGCTGGACCTTGCCGAGTTCCGCTGCGACCGTCGCGATGCGCTCGATTTCCTGCAGCGAGTCAATGATGATCGAGCCAACGCCAACCTCGACGGCACGGCGGATCTCGGCGACAGATTTGTTGTTGCCGTGCAAGCCAATCTGCGCGGGATCGATGCCGGCAGCGAGCGCGACCTCTAGCTCACCGCCGGAGGCGACGTCGAGCCCGAGTCCGCCCTCGGCCATCCAGCGGGCGACGTCGATCGAGAGGAATGCCTTCGAGGCGTAGTGCAGCTCGACCTCGGCGCCGATTTCGGCAAACGCGGCACCGAAATCGCGCGCGGCGTTAGCCGCACGCTTTCGAACATCCGCCTCGTCGACGATGTAGAGCGGTGAGCCGAACTGCTCGAGTAGCGCACTCGCGCGTACCCCGCCGATTTCGAGTTCGCCATCGTCGGTGCGTTTCGCGGTGCTCGACCAAACCGCCTCATCGAGGTAGTTCACGTCGCCGGCGGGAAACTCAAGCCATTCGGGAGCAAGTGGGCTGGGCAAGAAAGAAGCGGCGGAGGTGTCCATCCCGGATATCCTACCGGGATCTGGACGCCTCCGCCGCCGTTCGCGGGAGCCGCGTAACGCTACGCCATGCAGGTCGTTATCGCGAGGTCTCCGGTCGGGACGTTGTCAACCTCCCACTGGAAGTGCATGCCCTCCTCGTCGACCGCGGCTTCGGTGACATACGACTCGTAGTCGGTCGCCTCGCAGGGGTCCACCTGCTGCGTCAAGTCAGTAGTGCCCATCTGGTCCGTGTAGTCCTGGCCGTCCATGGTCATCGACGTAATTTCCATGACCATCCAGCCTTCGACCGCAGAGATCTGCATCGTCATCTCGACGGTGGAGCCGTACTGCTCCATCTTCAGCGAGAGACCATCGCTCGTGAGGGATGCATCCATGCCGTCGAACGTGGCGCCCGTGGCCTCGTCCAAGAACACGTCCATGATGGCATCGGCAGGAACGTTGACGTCGACGCGAACCCGATCGATCGTGCCTTCCCCGTTCGCGGGTGCGCCGAAGAGCGTGTACTTGACGTCGTACGGAATGTCGTTCGCGACGAGTTCGGGCCCGTGAACCTCAACCTGCGAATACTTGCCGCCCATGGATTCGAAGACGTACGAGCCGCCCGCGAAGGATCCGTTCAGGTCTCCCTCGGCAGTCGTACCGTTGATTTCGATCCCCTGCTCCTCGAGGAGCGCGACATAGGTGTTTCCCGCCGAGCTGCGCCCGGCGAATTCCCAGATGAGTCCAGCGACGACGAGCAGCACGACCACGCCACCGGCGATGAGGCCGATGAGCATGCCCTTGCTCTTCTTCGGCGTGTTCCCGCCGGTCGGCTGACCGTAACCACCGGACGCCGCGGCATAGCCGCCGCCCTGCCCGTAGCCCGAGCCCGACTGATCGTAGCTACCGCTGTAGCCGCCCTGTCCCGGCGCACCCTGCTGCTGCGATGCATCCTGCCCGTAGCCGTACTGCTGCTGACCGGCGCCCTGACCGTAGCCGGAGGCTTCGTTGCCGTAGACCGCCTGGTTCTGCTGGTAACCCGAGCCGTAGCCCTGGTCGCCGTACGAACCGCCGGACGCGCTGTAGGAACCGTAGTCCGCCGGCTGCCCCTGCGCGTCGGCGCCCTGCTGGCCGTACTGCTGGCCCAGATTCTGTTGGCCCTGATTCTGCTGGCCATAGGAGTCTGCCCCGTAGGTGCCTTGGCTATACGAGCCCTGCCCGTAGCCGCCCTGGCCGTAAGTGTTCTGACCGGATGCGTCCTGGCCGCCCTGCGAACCGTACGATTCCTGACCGTATTGGTTCTGGTCGTACTGATTCTGACCGTGCTGCTGACCGCCCGCGTTGCCGGTCTTGTCTTGATCCTCCGGCTTTTGACCCCAGGGATTCTGATTACCAGCGTTCGGGTCATACGTCATGATTGCTGCTCCTTCGATCCATCGGGCCGCGCAACGGGATTGCGCACCACATCATTCAACCACTCGACGGCAACCGCTCACTCGACCGATGAACGAATTCCATCGCCGGGATGAGACAACCCTACGCGGCAGAGCAACTCCCCCGCGTGTCGAAAACCTTGTCGGTGATGGTCATCGGCTCGGTCGTCCGGTAGCCGACCTCGAGCCCATCCTCAACTACCTCGACCGAGGTGATCTCGAGCGACTCCGGCAGGTGCTCGGCCACGCAGAACTCGAGCGTGAATTGCTCGGGGTCGACCGGAATATCGGCCCCGCTCGCGCCCGAGTGCACCGAAATGCTTTCGGCAAAGATCTGAATGCGCCCACCCGACTGCAGCCGCGCGTTTGCGACCACATCGAGCGTCACATCCACGCCAAACACGCTGACCGCGGTGGAATAGCCGAAGCTTCCGTCCTGCAGATCGATCGCGTGCATAGTGATCCCGTATTCGGCCGTGGCGTCGGCCAAAAGTCGGTTCAGCGACTCCTCGCCGATGCGCACCGTCCCCTCGGCGGAGCCGATCTCGACGGGATCCGTGAGCGTCACTGATTCTGCCGCGATGTCGATGCTGCCCTTCGCAGCCCCGAAGTAGACGTTGCTGCCCTCGATGTCGAGCCCGGAAAGCTCCCCGCCGATGACCTCGCACAGGACACACCAGCCGGTCGCCGACGCCGAGACCTCCGCGACCACGCCGTCGGGCATCGACTCCTCGATCTGGCTCGCGGCGATCCGGCCGACCAGGATGCGCGTGAGCAGTTCGGCTGCGATCGCGAGGACCACCAGCAGTACGGCGAGCCAGACAAGCAGTCGACCCCAGCGCACTCCATTCGGCCGGGCACGATCCTGCTCGCCGTACCCGGGAAGCTCGTAGGCCGGCTGCCCAAAGTCCGGCAGCGCATCCGACGCTTCGGCCCGGGACGCCGACGCCTCCGAATTCACGGCCACCGGTTACATCCGGTCCGGCGCTTCCACGCCGACCATGTTGAGCCCGTTTCGCAGCACCTGCGAGGTCGCCTCGTTGAGCACGAAGCGGCTCGAGTGGACTGCCTCGACGGGGTCGTCGCCCTGCGGGATCACGCGGCACTGGTCGTACCAGCGGTTGTACGCGGCGGCGAGGTCTTCGAGGTAACGCGTCACGCGGTGCGGCTCGCGCTCGACCGCGGCAACCTCGAGGATGCGCGGGAACTCGCGTAGTTGCCCGAGCAGGTTGTTCTCGGTTGGATGCGTGAGGGTCGCGGGATCGAAGTTGTCGCCATTGATCTCGGCCGCCGTCGCGTTGCGGTTGACCGCACGCGTGCGGGCGTGCGCGTACTGCACGTAATAGACGGGGTTGTCGTTTGAGCGGCTTACCAGCAGGTCGAGGTCGATGTCGATTGAGGTGTTGGTCGACGAGCGAACGAGCGAGTAGCGCGCGGCGTCAACCCCCACTGCATCAATGAGGTCGTCGAGGGTCACGATGTTGCCCGCGCGCTTCGACATCCGCACCGGCTCGCCGTCCTTCACGAGGTTGACCATCTGGCCGATGAGGATCTGCATGTTGACGCCCGGGGTGTCGCCGAACGACTCGGCCATCGCCATCATGCGGCCGATGTACCCGTGGTGGTCCGCGCCGAGCATGTAGAGGTTTTCGTCAAACCCGCGCTCGCGCTTGTTCACGTAGTAGCCAATGTCGCCCGCGAAGTAGGTCGGCTCGCCGTTGGAGCGAATGATCACGCGGTCCTTGTCGTCACCAAAGTCGGTCGTGCGCAGCCAGACTGCGCCATCCTGCTCATAGATGCGACCGAGGTCGCGCAGTCGCTGGATCGCGAGCTCGACCGAACCATCGGAGTGCACCGTGTCCTCGTGGAAAAACACGTCGAAGTGCACGCGGAACTCTTCGAGCTTGTCGCGGATCGCGCCGAACATGAGCTCGACGCCGTGTTCACGGAAGACCTCCTGCTTCGCGTCGCGGTCGGATGCCGCAGCGAGCTCCTCAGGATGCGCCTCGGCAACCTCGGTGGCGATGTCGCTGATGTACTGCCCCGCGTAGCCGTCCTCAGGGGTGGGCTCGCCAAGGTATGCGGCCACCAGCGAGTTCGCAAAACGGTCGATCTGCGCGCCGTGGTCGTTGAAGTAGTACTCGCGGGTCACATTCGCGCCCGCGTTGAGCAGGACGCGCGCGAGCGAGTCGCCGACGGCGGCCCAGCGCGCGCCGCCGAGGTGGATGGGCCCGGTCGGGTTCGCCGAGACAAACTCGAGGTTGATCTTGCGGCCGGCGAGCGCGGTCACATTGCCGTATGACTCCCCCGCCGAGACAATTTCGCGGGCGAGCTCGCCAGCCGAGGCCTCGTCGAGGGTGATGTTGATGAATCCGGGACCGGCGACGTCGACCTTCTTCACCGAAGGGTCGGCCTCGAGGCCAGCCGCGATCTCCTGCGCGAGCTCGCGCGGGTTCGTGCCGACTCGCTTCGCGAAGCGCATCGCGACGTTCGACGCCCAGTCGCCGTGATCGCGATTCTTGGGCCGCTCCAGCTTGAGGTCGTCGTCGGTGAGTGTGATGTCACTGCCACCTTCACGGCGGTCGAGCGCCGTGCGGATCGAAGAGGCGAGGGCAGAGGTAAGGGTCGAGTCGTTCATCAGGGTCAATGGTAGGCGTTGCCGGGCGAGGATGCGCATTCCCCCTTCTCAATCCTGCTAAGCTGTCCGAGTTGCCTCCGTAGCTCAGTGGATAGAGCGCCGGTTTCCGGTACCGTAGGTCGCAGGTTCGACTCCTGTCGGGGGCACTAAGGGTTGTTTGCGATTGGTCTGAGATCAATTTGCGAAACCATATAGGCATGACGGATACGGCCCGGCGCTCGCTTCTTTCGAGTCCAGCGCGGCCCGTTTCGTTGCCCCTATGCGCGAAAACGACACAATCGCCCGTTTCCCTATCTCTCGTGGCGGAGATGCTGGGAAACGAGCGATTTTAGGCGCGCCGATAGCCCCGACTTGTGCGGGGCTAGTGAGATGTGGGTGTTAGGCCGCTACTGGTCGCGGTGGGCCATGCCCAGGCACCAACAGCGGCAGCTCGGGGGCCACGAAATCGGGCAGCGACGAGCCGGTGCGACGCTTCCGCGTGCCTGTGCCCGGGGACGGTGCTTCATCGCCGCTGCCCTGACGTTTCAAGTACCCAGCGATCTTGCGCAGGTTCACCACGCACACGACCAACGCAATCATGATGAACTGTTTGCCGTAGCCACGCACCCGGCGAAGCCCGGACTGCCCCAACCGGCCATTACCATCGCCCTTGAGCGACGTGTTCGCGCTTTCGACCGCAGAGCGTGGCCCCTGGTAGCGACGCGCACTTGACGGTCGTGTTCGCGGCGTTAGCGGTAGCCCGGAAGATTGAGGCCGTCACGGGCTGGTCGCTCAAGAAATTCATCACCACCGCGCGCCGTTATCGCGAGGTCGAGATCGTCGTGGGCGGGCATGCCGTGACCGCGGCGGACCCGCTCCCGGAGGACCTCGCCGCGGCCCTCGAAGCGCTGAAGCAGTGTGCACTAAATTGACCTAAGTCAGGACAATGCCATGGCCGAGGCGCTAAATTCGGTGTTCAAAGCCGAACTGATCGACCGGTACGAGTGGCACGGGCTGATCGATGTGATGGCCGCGACCTCAGAATGGGTGGGCTGGTACAACCAGCGTCGACTCCATTCCGGCATCGATTATCTGACGCCGGCCGAGGCCCACGCAATGCACCAACCAATGGCGCTTGCAGCATAGAAAACCAAGAAAAGAACTCTCTACCAAACCCGGGGCTTGACATGCGGTTGTTCAGTATTCCCGCGAGCATCGCACGCACTGGCCGGCGCACGATCCTGCATCTGTCTGACCGTGCCCAATGGGCCCAGATCGCGCTGTACGCGATTACGCGCCTACGCCTGCTCGCACGAGCGCCCGGATAGTCGCTACCCCAGACACCCGCTCTCGAATCGAAAGCCCCTTGGTGTGGAATCCCGCTCCCGCAGCGTCACGCGGCCGAATGTCGTGCGCTCATGCAAGAAGTCACTTCGATTCCGGTGACGACGCTACAAAGCTCCGCTCAACCGACCTATGAAATATCGAGGTTAGGCGCTGCGCGGTCAGTAAAGCGCATGTCGAGTACGAATTGTTTGACGTTTCCGTCAGTAACGACGCACTCTGCGCGGTTGTCGAGCATCGACACAAGCCTGCACCGATCGTGGCTGCTCGGTGAATGCATTGAGCGGACTTCAGCCCCGTGAGCGTCGCCCACTGAGAGAGGCGAAGGAAGCGGCATAGCAATCACCCAGGAGAGTGACTACTTAATTCAGGAGCGTGCGAAGATGCGTTGCTATTGTGTCGGTGTGCAGCGAAGAGATCGAAAGCAGAAATAATCGTGCATGTATTTGCGCAGGAGGACTCTAGTGCCGCTCGAAAACTCCCAAACAAGCAGCGAATTCCGTCGCGTGTTGAGCAAGCTGCATGACATGTATGGGCTGGAAGCGGGTAACTGTGACCTTTTTGTTCTTGACAATGGGTACCCCGCAATTGCCTACGCAGGTAGCGACAATTCAATCTATGCCATCTACTTGGCACCCTGGACGGATAGATACTGCGCGTTACGATTTACTGTTGATGAATGGCAGTTAGGTCATATATGGCCCGAACAAGTGGTCACCCGCCTGGCAGCAGATATTGCGACAGCTTTGCAAGAGCCTTGGGGCAGCGTCTCGCCACGAGAGGTTCAAGGAATCCTATGGTCTGGTGATGTTTATAGGGATGAAGCGTTCCTGGAAAACCTGCCACCCCGCGCTTTTATAGACCAAATTGAGGCCTGGGCTCGAAGCGCCCCTAACGAATAGGCCTTCGCTAGGGGCGTTTCGGTTGATTAGGCTATGGGCTCACGCGACAATGTGTACTCTGTAGTTTGGTGGTGACCGTCAATGCTCGAAGAGACTGGCGGCGCAGTTACAGTATTCTGAGTGATCCCATCCCTCGTGGCTGCCGAGTTAAGGGCGGTGGTTACCCAGTCGGGACATTTCGTCGCGCTGTTTGGCATTTCGCAGTAGGACGTCACAAGGCCGAACTTTCCAACCAGAATCACGTTGTATAGAGTCGACTCATTCAATGCAGGTGAGTAGATAGCATGCATCTTAATCTGCTCGACAGTTTGGCATTTCGTTCCGGTGCAGACTTGGCGTGAGACGTAGGATATTAGGTCATAGCAACCATTATTTTGCGGCTTAGTGCTATCATTTGGAGATTGAAGTAGCCATTTGAGCCCCGGGATGGTTCGAATATTGTGCTTATGGTAAGCCTTATCGTATCCAAAGCCTTTGCTTGGGGTGTCCGAGTCAAAGTATCCTCGACGAATGGGTATGCTTCCCAATACTGGATTCGATGCAGTGCCCATCACTTGCTGCAAAGGGTAGCCGTCCGGTGGTAATGCATACGGTTCGAAGTCGAGTTCATCTGTCGTGTCGTCGCTACGCGAATCACCGGCTTCCAGTGGGGCGGCCACTGAAGCATTAGCTGTTCCGGCAGGAGTAAGGCTCAATATAGAGGCCAATGTCATGAGTGATATTAGGAGTAAGGTGCTGACTCTTTTTCGAGCGCTTCGAATCATTTGGTCTCCGATGAATGAGTTGATGAATGTGTCGTCTTTAGGCGATCATAAATCGAAGAATTTCGAG
The DNA here is from genome assembly GCF_003010915.2 of Gulosibacter molinativorax. Taxonomy (NCBI): domain Bacteria; kingdom Bacillati; phylum Actinomycetota; class Actinomycetes; order Micrococcales; family Microbacteriaceae; genus Gulosibacter; species Gulosibacter molinativorax. Next base: position 1,195,873 of record NZ_CP028426.1, read on the forward strand.
AACTGATTGCGTCAACAAACTGTGAACACACCGGTATTAAAGCGCGAAATTGTATTGATTTAGCGGCCATGCTCGAAGAGGAAATATTCGTTGATACGATGCTGGACGAGATGATCGGACGTCTCCGACCCACACTCGACCAATGGTCATTAACATCGTGCATGGGTCCTTCGGGTGGGGTTTTGCGGCATCGTTGCCTCAATCACAGGGAATTTTTTGCATAAGCGCACGACACTCGACCGCGTGACGCTACGGGAGCGGGATTTCAACCCCGAAGGCCCCTTCAATGGTCGAGGTGAGTATCGGAACGAGCTGCTATCCCGGGGCTCGCGAAAGTCCCCGCAACCGGGTGATCGCCTCCAGCACGGTCTGTACCCAGTGGGCACGGTGGGATATATGCACAATTGTGCGTCGGAAAGTGCATGCGATCGCCGCGGGAATGCTGAATAACCGCAGCCGGAGCCGTTTCACCTCCCACCGTCGTGCTCCGCGTCGGGAGACCAGAGGAGCCCCATCCAGGTGGTGATTTCTCCGGCGAGGGCCACGAGTTGGCACCAGATCTGTTTCTGTGCCAACCCATGCAGAGGCAAATTCCGTGGGCCGGTGTCTTTCGTGATCCGGATTCGGTCCTCGCACCATGTCTTCGACATCCCGGTGCGCGCCACTATCAGCGGAAGTTTCGGATACGTGAGACAGATGGTCGTTCGCGCGAGTAGCGACATCGTCGAGCCTTCAACAGCTACAAGCAGTGCTTAGAGCTGGGAAGTTTTCGTCCTTAGCCTGGGAAGTGGCCCGCGAGAGACGGTCATAAATCCCTGGTCACCGAGTTTCGCAAACAGCCCACTAAGGGTTAAGCGATGAATTGCCCTGGCGGATAGGGCCGTTTGGCCACGCTAATGAGAATCGCGGAGTCTTCCAGAGCCTCAATACTGTGGCGAGCGTGCGGCACGATGAGGAGACTTCCGGTTCGCGCTTTCCACGAATCGTCGCCCACTCGAAGGCGAACTCGGCCCTGGATCACGTAGACGGTGACATCGTCCTGATTGTCATGTTCACCGAGATTGGTCCCTTTGATCATCCCGACCACTGTTTGGCGCAGCGACTTCTCATGGCCGCCGAAGACGGTTTCCGCGGCTCGTCCGCCATCGGCCTCCGCCGCAGCGTGGAGCAGTTCACGCGCGAGCGCACTAATCGAGAGTTTCGTCATGATTGCAAGTCTAGGTGCGGGGCCCTGTCCCGGTCGGCGAGTTGCGCAAACACCCCGCTGCAGGATCGTTCAGTTTTTCAGACATCTGTCGTGAAATGATCATCCCGAACAGACTTCGAATCTGGAAGGTGCAGACATGACTGCGTCGGAGACCCCTCGCGTCTCAGAGAATCGCCTCCTCATGCGATTCATGTGGCTTTCGGTCGCGGCCGCGATCGTCACGATTGTGCTCAAGGTTGCCGCGGCCGTCATCACCGGTTCTGTCGGGTTCCTCTCGGATGCACTTGAATCGGGCGTAAACCTCGTCGCCGCCATCGTGGCGCTGGTCGCGCTTCAGATCGCCTCGCGGCCGGCGGATGCGAATCACCAGTTCGGGCACGGTAAGGCCGAGTACGTTTCCGCCCTCGTAGAGGGAGCGATGATCTTCGTGGCCTCCGCGATGATCATTTGGACGTCGATTCAGCGACTGCTCGACCCGCAGCCACTCGAACAGCCTGGAATCGGCCTCGTCCTCAGCATCACGGCATCGGTCGTCAACCTCGTCGTGGCGCTCGTGCTCATCCGCGCGGGCAAGCGATACCGCTCCCCTACGCTTTCTGCGGACGGACAACACCTCATGACTGATGTCTGGACCACCGTCGGCGTCATCATCGGCATCGCCGCGGTCGCTCTCACCGGCTGGCTCTGGCTCGACCCGCTCATCGCACTGGCCGTGGGCGTCAACATCCTCGTGACTGGCTACAAGCTCCTCCGATCTTCGCTCTCGAGCCTTCTCAGCCAGGCGCTCCCCGCCAAGGACATGGCAAAGATCGAGCCCGTAGTGGCAACATTCCAGACGGAGAACGGCGTCACCGTCGAGCGGATTCGCTCTGTCGAGTCGGGACGTGAGCGCCAGATCGCCCTCCTAATGCGAGTCCCCGCATCCTGGAGCGTCGACGAAGCGACCCAGACTGCAGATCGGCTTGACCGCGCGATCAATGAGGCGTTGCCCGACACCCAGATCATCGTGGAGACGCGGCCCCGCGAACAGGCTTCCATGACCCCGCCGAATGACTGATCTCATTCGTCCGCACGCGACCCTGCGCCGATAATCGCGGGACCTTAACTTCGGCAGTCACCTCTGGCGGGCTCCTCTAGTATCGTCGCTGAAATGTCCGACATAGTAACGAGGGGGCCGGACCGTGGATGATCTGAGCGCTTCGCTAGCGGCGGTGGTCCAGGATGAGCGGCTCACTCGCGGCCTTTCGCTCGCGGGTCTCGCCGAGGCCTCCGGGGTGTCGCGGGCCATGATCTCGAAAATCGAACGGTCCGAGGCCCAGCCCACGGCAGCGCTGCTCGCGAAACTCTCGGCGGCGCTGAACCTCACCCTCTCGGAGCTCATCGCCCGAGCCGAGGTCGACTCGCAGCGACTCATCCGGCACGCACAGCAAACCGTGTGGCAGGATCCACAAACCGGCTATCGGCGGCGGGCCGTCTCCCCTCCCGGCAGCACCTCGCTCGAGCTCATCGAAGTCGAACTACCCGCCGGCGCCGAGGTTCGCTATCCGGCCGAAGCCTATCGATTCATCGATCAGCAAATCTGGATGCTCGAAGGTCACCTTCGGTTCATCGAGGGCGACGAAGTCCACCAACTCGACCCGGGTGATTGTCTTCAGCTCGGCGCCCCGCAGCACTGCGCGTTCGTAAACCCGACCGATTCGACGTGCCGATATCTTGTTGCGCTCGACAAGCTCACCGTGACTCGCCGCGACAGCTAGCCGCGCATCCTCAACCGAGCACGCGACGAATCGAGCCAACGAGATCTGCCCATAGGTCCTCGACGTGTTCGATGCCGATAGACGCCCGGCACAGCGTCATCGGCACCCCCGCCGCGATTTCCGCGTCCCATCGTGTCCGCCGCTCGATGACCGTCTCGACACCGCCGAGGCTCGTGGCGTGGGTCATGAGTGTAAGGCCCTGCAGAATCTCATCGGTCTGCTCCGGGGTGCAATCAAGCTCGAACGAGAGCATGTTGCCGCATCCCTCCGGCAGCACGCGTCGAGCGAGTTCGTACTGCGGGCTACTGACGAGCCCCGGATAGTTGACGCCACTTACGCGAGGATGCGCGGCTAGCCGCTGGGCAAGTTCCGTCGCGTTGGCTTCGGCCTTGTCGAGACGCACGGCGAGGGTGCGTAGCCCGCGCAGCGCCAGGAATGGCTCGAGGCCGCCGGGCACCGAGCCGAAATCGTGCCGATAGGCCGAGAGTCGAGCGGCCACCTCAGGCGCGCGGCAGACGGCTATGCCGAGTAGCGCGTCGTCGTGCCCACCGATGAGCTTTGTTGCCGAGTGCATGACGATATCGGCGCCCATCGCGAGGGGCCGCTGTCGTAGCGGCGTCGCAAAAGTCGCGTCAACGACGGTCATCGCGCCGTTCGCGCGGGCACCCTCGACGATCGCAGGAACGTCCGCCACCAGCATCGTCGGGTTTGCGATCGACTCGAGCCACACGAGGTCCGCCCCGCGCGAGGCCGCAATGACCGCATCCGTATCGCCAGCATCCACCGCGACAACTCGCACGCGACCGTGGGCTTCGAGCCGCCGCATGAGGTTCGTCACCCCGTAATACGCCGCGCCCGGAAGCACGACGACCCCGCCCGTTGGCACCAAGTCGGCGATCGCGGTTGCCGCCGCGAGTCCTGACGAGAACGCAACTGCGTGGCCGCCATCAAGTGCGCCCACCGCGGTCTCGAACGCGGCCCAACCATCGTTGCCGTCGCGGCCGTAGGCCCGCTCGGTGTCGTGCACGTAGGTGGTGCTCAGGGTTATCGCGGGGTTCATCGCCGCACCGGCCACGCGCTCCGGACGCCCCGCCTGCACCGTGACCGTCTCGGGCCGCCATTCGGGCGCCACCGACACATGGGCGGAAGAGATGGACGATTCGGACATGGCACTCCTTAAACACGCAGCGACTGGCAGCTTCCTCGGACGGGAAGACCCACTAATGCTGTCACTATAAGCACCATTGCGTCCACTATCGAGGCCACTCGAGCCCGCGCGGTTTGACCGCTGCGCGATTATCCGCACCGGCCGATTCCGACCTACCCGGCACTACGTTGTGCCGGATCGCACGCAGCACAACGTCCCCGTAATCCTCAGGCATCAAATTGCGTTCAGACCAGTTGTTTTCGAGGTTGTCGCGACAGGCTGTCCGCATGACTCGAACCGCAGTGACAAGTTTTGCCGCCCTTGCAGTCGTCGGCCTCGCGCTCGCCGGCTGCAGCTCGACCCTCACCGTCTCGGAATCGGATGTGGAGGCCCAGGCTGCCTCAAGCCTCGAAGGCCAGCTCGGCTTCGCCCCGGAAATCGACTGTACCGAGGGGCTCCCGGGAGAGGTGGGCGCGGAGATCACGTGCGATCTCTTCGACCAGAGCGGCGCCCGCTATGACGTCATCATGACCGTCACAAACGTGGATGGGACCAACGTCGAGTTTGACGTCAACGTTCCGCCAGGGCAGACCGGCGAGTAGGCCTCCGGACGCACTTCGGCTGCCACCAACACTGCAACTGCATCATCCACTCACCGCAACAGAAAACGCCACGCTTTCCGGGGACGAAAGCGTGGCGTTCTGTGTCCGCGGCTACATCGTGCTCGCGGCGAGGTTAAAGATCAGTCCCCCCGCGAAGGATACGAGGACTCCGAAAAGCTCAGCGCACGCGAGGCCGACCGCAATCCCGGCAATGACGAGACCTTGACCGCGGCGGAGGGCGATGATCCCGAGCACCAACGCGGTCGCGCTGAGCACGAGCGTCAGCAGAGCATTCACTATCCCTGCCGCGGACACAATAAGGCTGCCCACATCGGAAATGAGCAGAAACGACGGTGCCCAGGCAAGTAACGCGTGAACGACCACCGTGACAATCGCGAAGATGAGCGCGAGCTTCGCGAGACCCGCGCCCCCGCTCCGAGGTGCCGTCGGTGCCAGCTGTGACGGCTGCTCCTGGAATGAGGGCTGCGGAACATATGGCGATTGGAACTGTGACTGCGGTTGGGACTGCTCAGCGTTGTGTTGGTCGCTCATGCCAGCGAGCCTAGACGACGCTAGGGTTGGCGCTGGCCTGTTCGGTCGCAATATCCGTCGAGCGGAGCACGTCAAGTAGTCCGCGAAGGAGGGTTTCGAGGTGCCCCGGCTCCGAGCCGAGCGACTCGGGGTGCCACTGCACTGCCACGAGCGGTGCGGATTCATGTTCGAGAGCCTCGACTGTCCCGTCTGGCGCGGTCGCGGCGATGCGCAGATTCTGCCCCAGCGCATCCGCCGCCTGGTGGTGCGATGACTCGGTGAGCAGCTCGGGTACGCCAACGATTTCCCGGAGACGAGTGCCTTCAACGAGCGTGACCGGATGCTGCACAAATTCGTGCTCCTCGACGCCCGTCTTGCGGTGACCGTCGGCCGTGTCGAGATGTTGCACGAGCGTCCCGCCGAGCGCGACATTCACGAGCTGAAGCCCGCGGCAGATTCCGAAGAGCGGCTTGTGATTCGCGACCGATTCGCGAATGAGCTCGGTCGAGCGCGCGTCAGCGAGCGAGAGGTGGTTCCCGGTCTCGGGGTACTCCTTCGTCTTCCCATAGAGGGTCGGGTCGACGTCCTCGCCGCCCATGACGACCACCGCATCCGCCTGGCGATAGGCATTGCGAATGTCTTCCTCCGACGCATCACCGATGTAGATGCGGTTCGGCAGCCAGCCGACGCTGCGCGCGACGTCGACGACTTGCTGGGTCAATTCGTCAAGGGCTGCGGTGAACGCCTTATCAGCGCGCTCATTGGTGCCCTCGATCACCAGCAGAAAGGGAACTTGAGTACTCATCCTCACGGTTATAGCAGTTGACACGTATCGCCGCGAAATGCGAGGCGCGTATTCTTCACGGGAGAGACACTCCGTGAGCCAACGTAGGTTCGCGAATACCTTGGAGGAGTTGCCATGAAATTCGCAATCGCCGGCGGCACCGGCACGCTCGGGAAGGCCACAGTTCTGGCGGCACAGGAACGGGGCCACAACACCGTCGTGCTCGCCCGTAGTCGCGGCATCGACATCACTGTCCCGGAGCAGGTGACTCCCGCGCTCGAGGGTGTGGATGCGGTGATCGACGCGTCGTCCGTGGCGACGATGGATGCGAAGGAGTCGGTGCGTTTCTTCGGGAAGGCGACGCGAACGCTGCTCGCCGCCGAGCAAGAACACGGCATCGGCCATCACGTGGCGGTCTCGATCATCGGCGCCGCGCGCATCAACGCGGGTTACTACGCGGGCAAGGCGACGCAGGAAAAGATTCTCCGCGGGCTATCGGGCGGCTGGTCGATTCTCCGCGCGGCGCAGTTCCACGATTTCGCCCTGCAATTCGAGGATCGATACGCGTTCGCGAACATTCGACTCGTGCCGCGGATGCGTGCGCAGCCGGTCTCGGTCGACGAGGTGGCTGCCGCACTGCTGGAAATCGTGGAGGGCGGGCCACAGGGACTCGCACCTGATATCGCAGGCCCGCAAGAGGAGCGGATGGCGGACATGGTGCGCCGCTACCTCAGCGTCAAGAACAGCCCGAACCGCGCCCTCGAGATCCCGCTGCCGGGCAGGCTTGGCCGGGGCTTACGCGACGGGTCGCTCGTCGCCGGGCCGCACGCGCGACTCGGCACGCAGACCTACAACGAGTGGCTCGCGACGCAGCTCTAACGGTCGCGCCTCGGAAACCTGAAGCGGCACCCCACCGCTTGGGTGGGATGCCGCCTCTTCGATAAAGCTGAGGGAGAGCTAGTTATCCGTACCGCGCTCGAATTCTTGGAACGCTCGGCTGAGTCGTTCGAGGAATTGGTCCACATCGTGCGGCTCGTAACCGTCACGAAAACGTGTGGGAGCGAATTGAATTGACTGCACGGTGTTCGCAGTCACGGGCTGGCGCTCGATGGACTCTCCAGATTCGTACTTCCGAAGAGTATCCACGACTCGGTCAAGGAAGTGGTCTACTTCCCGCTGGTCGTAACCGACCGAGTACTTTGTGGCACGGAACTGCTCGTTCAGCACTTCATCACTTCGCATTACTGCCTCCGTAGATTTGGGTGCGTCCAGATCAGGACCGCTGGCAATGCTACGCCAAGAAAAGGCGTTACTGGGTATCAAAACTGACTGTTTCACAGACATTGGACCGGTCCTACAGGCAACTCGCCAACATCCGCGGTCCGTGGTATGCGCGTGCAGCCGTGCCAAAGGTCGAGAAATGGGATGATCGACGCATGATCGTTCGCCTCGCCAAGGAAATCTTCCTCGACTCCCCCGTGTCGCGCCTCGGCGCGAATTTCGCGACCGCAGTGGCGCTCGCCTACGGGGCGCCGCTCTCGACCGGGAAGATCGAGCGACACAACTCGCTCATCGTGCTTCGCGGATTGCCCCGCTGGTCGTTCAAGCGCGGTGGGGTGTGCGTCGGCCGGGTCTACCTCACCAACCAGAACGTGTCGCCGCGAGTGTTGAAGCACGAAGAGGTGCATGTTCGCCAATGGCGTCGATACGGGTTGCTTTTCCCCATCCTCTACGCGCTCGCGGGGGCGGATGCGCTCAAGAATCGTTTCGAGATCGAGGCCGGTCTCGAGGATGGCGGCTACGTGCGCCGCGGCGGCAAGCCCCGCGCTCGTTGAGTCGCCGCGCAGCGGCGTATCGAAGCGGCCTTTCGATAGCCTCCGCTACTCAAGGACCTACATTTTGGCGTAACTACCAGGTGGACGGGTGGCGGTCCTGCCACTGCAGCTCGCGCTCCAGCTCCCGCCCGAAGCGCAGGAGCGTTGACTCCGTACCCGGGCGACCGATCGCCTGCACACCCCAAGGCAGCGGGTCGACGGCGATCGGGAGCGTGATGGCGGGCAGCCCCGCCACATTGAGATAGCTCGTATACGGCGTGTACTGGCACTGCTGGATGAAATTCCGGTTCCCATCCGAGGTGTCGTACCAGCCGATTGGGCGCGGCGACATCGCGAGCGAGGGCGTGAGCACGACGTCGTAGGAGTCGTAGTCGGCAATGATCTGCCGCTCGAACCCGGAAAGCGTGCGGAGCGCCTCGACGACCGTGCGGGCCGGGAGCTTCCTGCCCTCCTCGATGATCCAGCGCGTGAGTGGCTCGATCCCGGCCAGTGTCGCGTCGTCAAGCGGCATCGCGGATGCGCCGCCCTGCCAGATCGCCCGGAACGCGCGGACATACTCGGGGAAGGGTCTCGGCTCGACCCGCTCCACGGTATGCCCGAGCCGCTCCGCGAGGCGGACCGTGTCTTCGAGCACGCCTGCCGCGCCATCGTCGAGCGTGATCTCGTAGTCGGTGGCCCACGGCGACCAGGTGTTCCAGCCAATCTTGAGTCGGCGGCTCGGTTCGTGCAGCGACTCGAGGTAGGAGCGCTCCCCGCCAGGCGCCGTGAGCGCGAACTGATCCCGCGGACGATCATCCTCGCGGCGTGGAATCATGCCGTCGAGCAGCAGCGCGACGTCCTCGATCGAGCGGCCGATCGGACCTTCGACGGCGAGGCCGGCGAGCGCATCCACCCCGGAACCGCCGGGCACCCGCCCGCGCGAGGGCTTGAGGCCGACGAGGCCGCAGGCCGCGGCGGGGATGCGGATCGAGCCGCCGCCGTCGCTGCCCGGGGCGAACGGGAGGAGTCCGGCCGCGACTGAGACTGCGGCTCCGCCCGAGGATCCGCCCGGCCCGCGCGAGGTGTCCCACGGGTTTCGCGCGACGCCGCCCTCGAGGAGGTTTTCGGTATAACTCGGAAAGCCGAACTCCGGGGTGTTGGTCTTGCCGAGCGAGACTCCCCCGGCCGCGTCCATCGCGAGCGGCGTCGCGGAGGTCTCGGTTGGGACATACCCGACCATCGCGCGCGAACCATAGGTCGTCGGGACTCCGGCGCGATCGGTGAGGTCCTTGTCACCGAACGGCATCCCCCACAGCGGCGCGGCGTGCAGGTCGCTGGCCGCCTCGTCGCCCGCATCCCGCTGCGTATCGAGCTGCTCGGCGCGCTCCCGAGCGGCATCGGTCGTCACGGTTATGAAGCCGCGCAGCTCGTCGTTTTTCGCCGCGATTCGATCGAGGTAGTGGTCCACCAGCTCGAGGCTTCGAAGCTCACCCGAGGCGAGCATCCGACGCTGTGTCACGGCCGAGAGATCATGCAGTTCGCTCATGCCGCCAACCATAGCCACCGACTCCGAGACCGCGCCCAGCCCTGCGCTGCGCTAGCCTTCGACGCGCCAGTCGATTGGTGACGCACCCTGTGCCTCGAGCAGGGAGTTCGCTTGCGAGAACGGCCGCGAGCCGAAGAATCCGCGCGACGCCGAGAGCGGTGAGGGATGCGCGGACTCGATCGCGGGCACGTCGCCGAGAAACGCGCGCGCCTTCCGCGCGTCGTTGCCCCACAGGATCGCCACGAGCGGGCCGCCACGCGCAGCGAGCCCGCGCAGCGCGCATTCGGTGATTGCCTCCCACCCCTTGCCGCGGTGCGATGCGGCTGCGCCGGGCTGTACCGTCAGGGAGCGATTGAGCAGCAGGATGCCCTGCCCACTCCAGCGGGTCAGGTCACCGTGCGGAGCTGGCGGGATGCCGAGATCGTCCTGGAGCTCGCGATAGATATTCGTGAGCGAGCGCGGGATGGGCCGTACGTCGCGATCGACCGCGAACGAGAGCCCGATGGCGTGCCCCGGCGTCGGGTACGGGTCCTGCCCGACCACGACGACCCGCACATCCGCGAGCGGCTGCGCGAACGCGCGCAAGACGTTCTCCCCCGCGGGCAGGTACCCGCGACCGGCAGCGTTCTCGGCGCGCAAGAAGTCGCCCATCGCGGCAAGCTCGGGTGCCACGGGTTCGAGCACGCCGGCCCAGCCCGCATCCATTCGGCCGGAGGAGACGAGTTCGGCAAGGTTCATGATCGTACGCAACGTTTCGAGGTGGGACTGCTCAGAGTTAGGTGTTCGGGATGGGGCGACTCGGCGTCTGGGCGTCGCGTCGTTGTCCGGTGTCGGCAGCGTCGGCAGCGTCGGCTCGACGCGAGTCGGCGGCGCTATTCAGCGTCAGCGTCGTCGTCGTCGTCCTCGGCAGTGTCCTCGTCGTTCCCCGCGCGTGACGAGGTGACGGTCACACCGCCCGCGTCGCCGACGACGTGCCACAGCGAGCCGGTGCCGAACAGCTCGATGCCGGCCTCGGAGATGTCGAGCGCGGTGCCCTCATCCAGCGCGAGGATGCGGTCGGCAAGCCCCGCCTCGCAGCAAGCCACCGCGAGGCCCACGATTCCGCGCTGGGCCGCGTGCGAAAGCACCGTGAGGTCGACGAGGCCGAGGCCCTGCTCGACCCGAACCTCGCCCGAGATCGCACTGTCGCCGGGCAGGTTGGGCGCGATCTGGACGCCCCCGATTTCGGTGCCGCCAAGGATCGCGACCTCGGAGGCGACCGCGGCACCGCCGCCGATGCCCAAGAACGGCACCTGCTCGTGGACGAGGCGACGGACGTCGGTGACGCGGCTCGAGAGCGCGGAAAGAATCGCGAGCGGCTGACCGTCGGCGATCACGATGCCGTCGGCGGTGAGGAGCTCCCCACCGTCGAATCCCTCGGTGACGGAACCCGCCGCATCCACCGACGCGACCACCGGAATGAGCTCGATCCCGAGCCCGGCAAACAGCGCCTCGGTCGCGCGCAGCTGCGCTTCCGGCTGCGCCGCGGCGGCCACCACCGCGACCTTCGCGGATGACGACCCCGCGCGCGCGTCGATTTGTGCAACGAATCTCTCGGCGATCGGGCGCAGTGCCTCGATCTCGCCGCCTCCGGCCAGCAGAATACTCACCCGCATATCGTGTCATGGATGCGTCGTGGGCAGGTGTCATGAATGCGTCATGGGCAGGTGTCATGGATGCGTCGTGGGCAGGTGTCATGGATGCGTCGTCACGTTACGCAGGGAGTTGGGCTGTGCCGGGATGCGGGGCAAGATTGAGCCTGTGCGCTTTGCGCCGCCAACCAACGTGCCATCAACCGAAGAGGAAGTCCGATGACCGAGCGCTTTGAAACCTTGCAGGTCCATGCCGGGGCCCAGACCGACCCCACCACCAACTCGGTAATTACGCCGATCTACAACACGACCGCCTACGCGTTCAACTCGGCCGAGCACGCGGCGAACCTGTTCGCGCTCACCGAGTCGGGCAACATCTACACGCGCATCATGAACCCGACGACCGACGTGCTCGAGAAGCGCGTCGCCGCGCTCGAGGGCGGCACCGCGGCGCTCGCGGTCTCGTCGGGGCAGTCCGCGGCACTCCTCGCGGTGCTGAACATCGCGGGTGCGGGCGACCACCTCGTCGTATCCTCGTCCATCTACGGCGGCACGTTCAACCTCTTTAAGTACACGCTCGGCCGCCAGGGCATCGATGTCACATTCGTGCGCGACCAGCAGGATGCGGCTGAGTGGCAGGCTGCCATCAAGCCGAACACGAAGCTGTTCTTCGCCAAGTCGATCGGTAACCCGTCGATCAACGTGCTCGACATCGAGCTCGTCTCCGGCGTGGCGCACGAAGCAGGCCTCCCGCTCATCGTCGACAACACCGTCGCGAGCCCGTACCTCACCCGCCCGTTTGAGCACGGTGCCGACATCGTCGTCCACTCAGCGACGAAGTACCTCGGCGGCCACGGCTCGGTTGTGGGCGGCGTCATCGTCGACGGCGGTAAGTTCCCGTGGAGCCAGCACGTCGAGCGCTTCCCCGGCCTCACCGAGCCCGACGTCACGTACAACGGTCTCAGCTACACCGGCGCGCTCGGCGACAGCATCGCGTTCATCATGAAGGCCCGCGTGCAGCTGCTGCGCGACATGGGTACCTCGATCGCGCCGCAGTCGGCCTGGCAGATCATCCAGGGCATCGAGACGCTCAGCCTGCGCATGGAGCGCCACGTGCAGAACGCGCAGGCGATCGCGGAGTGGCTCGAGGAGCACCCCAACGTCGTCAACGTGAACTACCCGGGCCTCGAGTCGAGCCACAACCACGAGCTCGCGAAGAAGTACGCACCTAAGGGCGCGTCGGCGCTCCTCACGTTCGAGGTCGCGGGCGGCCTCGACGCCGGCAAGCGCGTCGTCGAGGGTGTGGACCTCTTCAATCACGTCGTGAACATCGGCGATGTCCGCTCGATCATCACGCACCCTGCCTCGACCACTCATGCGCAGCTCAGCCCCGAGGCGCAGCTCGAGGCTGGCGTCACCCCGGGGCTCATCCGCCTGTCGGTCGGTATCGAGCACATCGACGACCTGATCGCCGACCTCGAGCAGGCAATCGGCTCCGCAGCGAACTAGGCTGTCCCAATGCAGTGGAGTGACTCACTTTTTCGGGAGAGCAATGCCTTCGGCTCGGAGTTGCCGGGCTCGCGGCGAGTCGCGTCCACGATCCGCCCTCCAGCCACGGGTGCGTGGCTGGAGGGCGACAACCCCGGCCAACGGAAGTTCGTCTCGGTCGGGGATTTCGAGTTTGAACACGGCGGTTCGGTGCCGGTGCGCATCGCGTACGAGACGTGGGGCGAGCTCAATGCCGACGCCTCGAACGCGGTGCTTGTCCTGCACGCGCTGACGGGTGACTCGCACGTCGAGGGTTCAGTCGGACCCGGGCACCCAACCGCGGGGTGGTGGCCTGGACTAATCGGCTCCGACCAGCCGCTCGACCCGACGAAATACTTCATCATCGCGCCGAACATGCTCGGCGGCTGCCAGGGCACTACAGGGCCTGCCTCGATCTCCCCCGAAGGCACCGAGTGGGGCGCACGCTTCCCCCGCACGACGATTCGCGACCAGGTCCGCGCGCAGGCACTCCTCGTGGATGCGCTGGGCATTGACCACCTCGTCGCGGTCCTCGGCGGCTCAATGGGCGGGATGCACACCCTCGAGTGGGGCGTCATGTTCGGCGATCGGGTCGACAAGCTCGCGATACTCTCGGCCCCGCCGGTCATCGACGCCATGACGATCGCGCAAAACACGCTGCAGGCGGATGCGATCCGACTCGATCCCGGCTGGTCCGACGGCGAGTACTACGACGCGGCCTCAGGCGACGGCCCGAACCGCGGCCTCGCGCTCGCGCGTCGCCTCGCGATGCTGATGTACCGCTCGGACACCGAGCTGGATGATCGCTTCGGCCGATCCTGGCAATCAGCACTTGCGCCAGACCAGGGCCACGGGCGCTACGCGGTCGAGTCGTACCTCGACTTCCACGGGAACCGGTTCACGCGCCGCTTCGACGCGAACAGCTACATCACGCTCACCACCGCGATGAACACGCACGACGTCGGTCGCGACCGCGGCGGGGTGGATGCGGCCCTCGCCACGATCCAGAACGAGACGCTCGTTGTCGGTATCGATACCGACACGCTCTTCCGGGTCGAGACGCAGCACCGCATCGCGGCGGGCATCCCGAACTCCATCACCGGCGATAACGCCTACGTGATCGAGTCGCCGTTCGGCCATGACGGATTCCTGCTCGAACTCCCAGAGGTCTCGGCGGCGCTCGCCCGCGTACTGAGCTAGCTGGCTAGGCGGACGGCGCCCTGCGTCACCGCGGGAATCGCTTCGACCAGGTCGTCAGGCGAAGCCTTGAGGTTGTTGAGCGCGACGGCGTGAATCGGGCCGTACATCCGATGGTTTGCGGCGAACGCCATCTGCTTGAGTTTGTTCGTGCCAATGTAGCTCTTGAATCGCTCCGGATCCGTGAGCACGAAGACGAGAAATCGCTGCCGGCTGATGGTCATGAACGCGAAGGCCTGCACTTCTGTCCATGGCACCAGGCCGTTCGGCGCCGCGCTCGACGTGCGCTCCGCGAAGCCCTCCGGGCGGAGTTCCAGGCCGGGACGCTTGCCGTTGCGGACGAAGTTTCGGATGATCTCGAACAATCCCAGGCCGAAGAGGAGCACACCGATCGGCCCGACGATGAGCGCGGTGATTCGCCGACCGTTGTCGCGTCCCGATAATGCACCGGGCTCTACGCCCAAGGCCCAGAAGAAGAGCAACGCCGACACCACGACGAACAGCACGGCGAGTACCATGAGCCCGATGATTTTCCCGCGCTTCAGCTGGTAGAAGTACCCCGGCCTCTCGCCACCTGGTCGTGATGTCGCTTGGCCTTCGCCGTGCGTGTTGTTCGGAGCGCCTGCAACGGGCGAGTACTCGTGGGGTCGCGAATGATCGGTCATATCTTCGACCCTATGGGGGTCCACAATCATTTGCGTCGGTCGGTGGTGCCCCGAAGCATCCTGCGCCCGGCTGAAACCTCTCTCGGCCCGGATGGCCACATCCGCCACACCGAGGCGACGAGCAGCCCCAGCACGAGCAGGTTGCGCACCAGCAGCGTCATGACGGCCCACGGCACCCCGGCCGTGACCCAGCCGTAGTACCACGGGTAAATAATCTGGGTGAGCGCCGCTATTGTGAGGCTCACGAGCGCGAGCCAGCGGAACCAGCGGCCGTCCCAAAGCAGCCCGATGATGATGACCGGCGCGAGCCAGGTGAAGAACTGGGGTGAGCCGACCTTGTTCACGAGGATGAAGGTGGCCACGAGCGCGAGCGTCAGGGACGGGAACGCGCGTGCCAAGCGAGTGCCAGCCAGTTTCGCGAGGATCGCGTACACGAGCAGCGCGCCCATGACCACGAACATGAGCGGCGTCAGGATCTCGGAGAATAACTGCGTTCCGGGGCCGGTGATCTGCATCGTGAGGATCTCGCGGTTGAACGCCACGCTGTAGCCCTCGACGCCCGCGGCACTCAGGGCCAACAGGATGCTCGCCGCGAACGACTCGACCTGCAGGCCGCGACCGGTCTGCCCGGTGATGAAGCTCGCGAGGTTGTCGATCGACCACCCCGGCACGAACAGCATGATCGGCACGAGCACGACCGCGCAGGCGAGCAGCGCGCCAACCACGAGGCGCCAGCGCCGACGCAGCAGCACGAATGCCGCTGCGAACGGCGCCGCAGGCCAGATCTTGAGCCACGCGCCGAACGTAAACGCGAAGCCGGACGCCACCGTGCGTTCCCGAATCGTCACGAGCGCGATGATCACGATTGGCACGGTGATCGCATCGATGCGCCCGATACCGATCGGCCCGATCGCGACCATGAACGCGACCCAGAACCAGGCGGTGACCCGGCGCATCCTCGCCCCGAACCCGAGCTGCCGCCGGAACGTCAGCCACCACAGCGCGAAGAGGTTCAGCGCGAGCACGATCACGACCCACGCTTGCGTGTAGTGCTTGTGCCCGCCGAGCACGTCCGCGAGCCACATCGGGAGGAGCGACGCGACCGGGTACACAAACGGTTCGTGGATGCCCGGAATCGAGCCGCTCAGCGTCGCGTGATCGAGCCAGCCGCGATACACGCTCGTCACGTCGTTGAGCGGGGTTGAGGCGTGCCACGACCCGACCCACGCGTAGAGCACGTGCACGAGCGCCATCGCGAGCCAGATCATGGCGTTCTCGAGGGTGATCGCGAGGCGGTGGCGCCTCGAGTAGCTGTGGACCGCGGATGTTACGAGCGGCTTGGCAGGAGCGTCGTTCACCGGGCCAGCACCGCGGCGATCACGGTGGGGATCGCTTCGGCCACGTCGAGGGCGAGGATGGGGGCACCGATGGGCCCGGCGAGCAGTTCTTCGGCCGGCGCGCACATCGCGGCGTGCGGCGGCTGCGCGCCCGCGTTGCGCTGCGCGGCGAGCCATCCGGCCCGGCCGTGCAGCCACACCGCGGCGGCCGCATCCAACGCGAGGTTCGCATCCTCCCCACGCGCGTGCCGCGCCGCGAGGATGCTCCCCAACAGGCCCGCGAGCACGTCGCCAGTGCCGGCCGTCGATAGCCAGGACGTCGGCGCCACCACGCGAAAGCGCGCATCCGCGCTCGCGACGTGCGTGGCTGCGCCCTTCAGCAGCACGGTGCAGCGAAGGGCGTCGGCCGCGAGGGACGCGGCGTGGGCCGGGTCGGCCTCGATGTCCTCACGCGAAAGCTCGGAAATCTCGAGCCGCTTGAACAGCGCAGCGAGTTCACCGGCGTGCGGGGTGATGACCGTCTCGCTCAGCCCGGGCGTCACGAAGGTGAGCGCGCCCGCATCCACCACCGCGGGATACGCGGACCGCCGCGGCTTCGGCATGAGTTCCTGGCGCTCATCCTCACGAATATCGGGGATGCCCGAGCCAATCACGAGCGAATCGCAGCGGCCCAGCCCGCGCACGACTTCGGGCCTTGCGGCAAGCACCGCGCGTCCGACGCGCTCCGGGCCGGTGTAGCGAATCATGCCCGCGCCGGCGCGGCCCGCGGCCTGTGCGCTGAGCACCGCCGCGCCCGGATAGGTCTGCGAGCCGGTCGCGAGCAGTACGACCCCACGGGTGTACTTGTTGTCGCTCGCACCGGGTGTCTGAAGCACCGAGCGCAGGTCGTCGAGAGAAATGTCACGCCACGTTGGGGTCGTCGCTTGTGCCATGCGCCTACCCTAGCGCCGCGCGGTTGCGTCGCGGACCTCGCCGACGAGCTCTTCGATGACGTCCTCAAGGAAAAGGATGCCGAGGGTCTTTCCCGACTTATCGATCACGCGGGCGAGGTGCTTACCCGTGCGGCGAAGCGAGGCGAGCGCATCCTCGAGTTCGGTGCCGACGTACATCGAGGTCAGCGAGCGCACGTCCTCCGCCGGGATCGGCTCGTCGTACAACGAATCTTCGCGCCCGATGAGGTCCTTGAGGTGGACGTAGCCGACCGGCTCGCCGTCGTGCGCGATGATGTACCGCGAGAAGCCCTTCTCGGCCACGGCGCGCTGCACGTCGTGCGGCGTCGCGCCCTCGTCGAGGAGGTAGATGTTCTCAATCGACACTGCGACCTCGCCGACCTTTTTCGTCGTGAACTCGAACGTGTTCGAGAGCGTGCCCGCCTCGTCGGTCAGCACGCCCTCGCGCTTCGACTGCTCGACGATGACCGCCACCTCGTCGAACGTGTAGGTGCTCGTCGCCTCGCTCTTCGGCGTGACCCCGAACGCGCGCAGCACGAGGTTCGCGACCTCGTTCAGGAACCAGATGACGGGGTTGAAGATGCGGGCGATGAACACGAGCGGAGGGGCGAGGATGAGCACGGCGCGATCCGGGATCGAGAACGCGATGTTCTTCGGCACCATTTCGCCGAACACCACGTGCAGGTAGGTCACGAGCACCAGCGTGATCACGAACCCAATGACATTGACCCACTCGGTGCTCATGCCCGTCCACGCGAGCGGGCCGACGAGCAGGTGGTGGATAGCAGGCTCGGAGACGTTCAGGATGAGCAGCGAACAGACCGTGATGCCGAGCTGCGAGGTCGCGAGCATCAGCGTCGCGTGCTCCATCGCGAACAGCGCGGTTTGCGCGGCTTTCGAACCCTGCTCGGCGCGCGGTTCGATCGAGCTGCGGCGGGCGGTGATCACCGCAAATTCGGCCGCGACGAAGAAGGCATTAATCGCCAGCAGGACTACGAGCCAGACGATGCCAATGAAGTCGGAGCTCATGCGCGCGCTCCCTTCTCGTCAGCTTCCCGCTCGCGGCGGATGCGTTCCTCGCGCGTCTCGTAGGTATCGTTCGGGATGAACCGGATGCGGCTAATGCGTCGGCCTTCCATTTCTTCGACGGTGAGGGTGCCCTCGTTCACGGAAATCTGGTCGCCCACCGCGGGGACGCGCGCCAGCTGATGCATCATGAACCCGGCAACGGTCTCGTAGGGGCCGTCCTCGTCGATGTCGATGTTGAGGCGATCGCGCAACTCGTCTGGCCGGAGCAGTCCGTCAAAGCTGATGCGGTCGCGCGTGCGAATGATGTCGACGTGGGCGTGGTCGTGCTCGTCGACGAGCTCGCCCACGATCTCCTCGACCAGGTCCTCGAGCGTGACGATGCCCGCGGTCCCGCCGTACTCATCCAGCACGATCGCGAGCTGGTAGCCCTCGCCGCGCAACTCGCCGAGCAGCGCATCCAGCTCGATCGTCTCGGGCACAAACACGGCGTCGGTCTTGATCGCGCCGACCGGCACCCCGGAGCGGCGCTCACGCGGCACGGCCACGGCGTACTTGAGGTGCGCGACGCCGATGACGTCGTCGATGTCCTCCCCGATCACGGGGAAGCGCGAGAAACCGGTCTGGTCGGCGAGCCGGATGAGCTCCTCCACCGAGGCGTCGGAGGCAATCACGGTCACGCGGGGCCTCGGCGTCATGACCTCGTCGGCCGTGTGCTCGCTGAAGCGGAGCGTGCGGTTGAGCAGCACGGCCTTGTCGGTATCGAGCACCCCGACGAGCGCGCTGCGGCGCACGAGGCTCGAGAGCTCCTCCGCGGTGCGCGCGCCGGACAGCTCTTCCTTGGGCTCGATGCCCATGCGGCGGATGAGCCAGTTTGCGGAATTGTTCAGGGCCTTGACCGGGACGCGAAACACGGCGGTGAACGCGTTCTGCACCGGCACGACGACCTTCGCGAGGGTATCGGGCAGCGCGAGCGCAAAGTTCTTGGGGATGAGTTCGCCGACGACCATCGAGAGGAATGTCGCGACCACCATCGCGATGATGGCCCCGACGCTGCTCACCCAGTCTTCGCTGACGCCGATCGATAGCAGCCAGTCACCCAGGAGCGACGTGATCGCCGGCTCCATCGTGTAGCCGGTGAGGAGCGTCGTGAGCGTGATGCCGAGCTGGGCGCTCGACAGGTGCGTCGAGGTTTCCTTCAGCGCGTTAATGACCGGCGTAAGCCGCTTCTCGCCCTTGGCCCGACGGGCCTCGAGCTCGTGGCGGTCAAGATTGACGAGCGTGAACTCGGTCGCGACGAAAATACCGGTTCCGACACAAAGCAGAAAACCGACGGCCAGCAGTATCCAGTCCATAGTTAGCGCACAGTCTACGGGAGCGACGGAACCTCGAATGCCAGCGCTACCAGGAAACCGGCAGTGGCTTGCCTTCCTCGTAGCCAGCCGCCGACTGGATACCGACCTTGGCTCGTTCGGCGAACTCCGCGAGGTTGCCAGCCCCGGCGTAGGTGCAGCTCGAGCGGACGCCGGTTGTGATGATGTCGATCAGGTCGTCGACGCTCGGCAGGTTCGGGTCCATGAGGATGGTCGAGTTCGAGATGCCTTCCGCGAAGAGCATCTTCCGCGCCCGCTCGTACGCGTCCAGCTTCCCGAACCGCTCCGTGACCGCGCGAGTCGAGGCCATGCCGAAGGACTCCTTATACAGGCGACCCGATTCATCCGTCTTCGCGACGCCGGGCGCCTCGCAGGTGCCCGCGAACCAGGAGCCAATCATCACGGCGCTGCCGCCCGCGGCGAGGGCCAGGGCGACGTCGCGCGGATAGCGCACGCCACCGTCCGCCCACACGCCCGCCCGGTGCGTGCGAGCCGTCTCGGCGCATTCGAGGACGGCCGAGAATTGCGGCCGGCCGACCGCGGTCATCATGCGCGTCGTGCACATCGCGCCGGGACCGACGCCCACCTTCACGATGTCGGCGCCCGCATTGACGAGGTCGCGCGTGCCCGCAGAGGACACGACGTTGCCCGCGACGATGGGAAGTCCCAGTTCCGCCTCGCGCACCGCCGTAATTGCCTTGAGCATAGAACCCTGATGCCCGTGCGCGGTGTCGAGCACGAGCACATCCGCGCCCGCCTCTTGCAGCACCTTCGCGCGGGACACGATGTCGCCGTTGATCCCGAGCGCGGCCGCGACCCGAAGGCGACCCTGGTCGTCGAGATTCGGGCGATAGAGCGTCGAGCGAAGCGCATCCCGCCGCGACAGCGCGCCGACAAGCTCGCCATCCTGCTCCACCGCGACGAACTTCTCCGGGACCTCCTCGAGGCGATCGAAGGCGATTCGCGCATCCCGCAACTCCTCTGCGGCCATCATCGGGGCCGCGAGGTGCCCCAGGTCGGCGAGGTGCGCATCCTCGGGGATGCGCTCGAGCCGGAACGCCTCGAGGATCAGCCTCGTCTCCCCCGCCTCCTGGACGGCGATGGTCTGCCCCTTCACTGCGGGTACTCGGCTCAGGACCTCTGCGACCGTGGCGCTGCCGTCGAAGGCGAACGGCGCCGTCCAGATCGGATGCTGCGATTTGACCCACGCGAGCCCGGCAACCAGATCGGCCTCGTCGAGATCCTGCGGCAATACGGCCAGCCCACCGCGGCGCGCCATCGCGCTCGCCATTCTGGGCCCCGTCACCGAGTTCATGTTGCTCGCGACGAGTGGAATCTGCATCCCCGTCTCGTCGTTCGTCGCGAGGTCGACACCGAGCCGCGAACCGACCTCTGAACGGGAAGGAATGAGGAACACATCCGAGTACGTCAAGTCGTGCTGAGGCTGCTGACCATAGAACTGCATGCCACAACCCTATTGCGTCCCGCGATTACGCCAGCGGAGATCGTGCCCTGCACGTTCAGTTTCGCCAAATTATCGGGCTATGCTGGTTGCTCGAGAGCGCCGAAGTTCACTTCACTTCCGGGCCCGTAATCGAGAAGCAGAAAAGGCGGCGATTCACGAGTGTCGACCCCCACATCCGGACTGGAAACCCCCAGTAACATGCCTGACTACGGAGCCAATGACTGGCTCGTAGCGGAGATGTACGCGAAGTTCCAAGAGGACAAAAACAGCGTTGATGAGGCCTGGTGGCCCACCCTCGAACGCTACGACGCTGCACAAAAACAGCAGCGAAACGGGACCACCACGGCAACACAGGTGAAGGCGCCGCCGGCACCGCCCGCGGCCCCTACGGGAGAGCCAGGCAAGACGCAGGCGAAGACGACGGCACGGCCGGCCCGCCAGCAGCCCATCCCCGCCGAGGCACCGACCGCGAAGAAGGAATCGGCACCCGAGCGCCAGGCCACAGTCGAACCGCTCAAGGGCATGTCGAAGGCCATCGCCAAGAACATGGACATCTCGCTCGAGATTCCGACGGCGACGAGCTACCGCGAGATTCCCGCGAAGCTGATGATCGACAACCGCATCGTCATCAACAACCACCTGCGCCGCACCCGCGGTGGCAAGATCTCGTTCACCCACATGCTCGGGTACGCGATCGTGCAGGCGCTCAAGATGTTCCCGAGCCAGAACGTCTACTACGACATCGTCGACGGCAAGCCGACCATGGTCACCCCGGCGCACATCAACCTCGGCATCGCGATCGACGTCTCGAATAAGGACGGTTCGCGCGGCCTCGTCGTCCCCAGCATCAAGCAGGCGGAGGACATGAACTTCCGCGAGTTCGTGGATGCGTACGAGCAGCTCATCGCGAAGGGCCGCAAGGGCACACTCACCGCCGCAGACCACGGCGGCGCCACGATCTCGCTCACCAACCCCGGTGGCATCGGTACCGTGCAGTCGGCGCCGCGCCTCACCAAGGGTCAGGGTGCGATCATCGGTGCCGGCGCGCTCGACTACCCGTCGGCGTTCCAGGGTATGGCGCAGGAGACCATCGACCAGATGGCGATCTCGAAGCGCATGACCGTGTCATCGACCTACGACCACCGCGTGATTCAGGGCGCGGGTTCGGGCGAGTTCCTCAAGATCGTCTCGGAGCTCCTCACCGGCGGACACAACTTCTACGAGGAAATCTTCTCCTCGCTGCGCATCCCCTACCGCCCGATCAAGTGGTCGAAGGACGTCCACGTCGACCTCGCCTCGGCGGTCAACAAGACCGCGCGCGTGCAGCAGGTCATCAACATGTACCGCGTCCGCGGTCACATGATGGCGGACATCGATCCCCTCGAGTACGTGCAGCGCACGCACCCGGACCTCGAGATCGAGTCGCACGGCCTGACCTTCTGGGACCTCGAGCGCGAGTTCGTCACCGCGGGCTTCGGCACGAAGCGCATGATGAAGCTGCGCGACATCCTCGGTATCCTGCGCGACACGTACTGCCGCACGATCGGCATCGAGTACATGCACATCCAGGACCCGGGCCAGCGCGCCTGGTTCCAGTCTGAGCTCGAGCACCCCTACGTTCCCCCGACGCACGAAGAGCAGCTGCGCATCCTGCGCAAGCTCAACGAGGCCGAGGCCTTCGAGACCTTCCTGCAGACCAAGTACGTCGGTCAGAAGCGTTTCTCGCTGGAGGGCTCGGAGTCGGTCATCGCGCTGCTCGACCAGATCGCAGCGGATGCGACCGAGGCCGAGCTTTCCGAGGTCGCGATCGGCATGGCCCACCGCGGCCGCCTCAACGTCCTCACGAACATCGCCGGGAAGACCTACAACCAGGTCTTCCGCGAGTTCGAGGGCGCCAAGGCCGGCAAGGTCACGGGTACCGGTGACGTCAAGTACCACCTCGGTATCGAGGGTACGTACACGGCCCCCGACGGCCGCGAGATGCCGATCTACCTCGCCGCGAACCCCTCGCACCTCGAAGCGGTCGACGGTGTGCTCGAAGGTATCGTCCGCGGTAAGCAGGACCGCTACGGCGAGCGCAACTACTCGGTGCTTCCCGTCCTCGTGCACGGCGACGCCGCGATGTCCGGCCAGGGTATCGTCTACGAGACCCTGCAGATGTCGCAGCTGCGCGGCTACCGCACCGGCGGCACGATCCACGTGATCATCAACAACCAGGTCGGATTCACGACGACGCCGCAGGACGGCCGCACCTCGATGTACGCGTCGGATGTCGCCAAGGCGATTCAGGCGCCGATCTTCCACGTGAACGGTGACGACCCCGAGGCGGTCGCCCGCGTCGGCCAGCTGGCGTTCAAGTACCGCCAGGAGTTCAACAGCGACGTCGTGATCGACCTCGTGTCCTACCGCCGCCGCGGCCACAACGAGGGCGACGACGCGTCGATGACGCAGCCGCTCATGTTCGACCTCATCGAGGCGAAGCGCTCGGTGCGTCGCATCTACGCCGACAACCTCGTCGGCCGTGGCGACCTGTCGATCGAAGAGTACGAGACGGCGCAGGCCGAGTTCCACGGCGAACTCGAGAAGGCTTTCGCCGAAACGCACAACGCGCACACCGAGTCCATCACGGCGGCCGAGCTGTCGACGGTCGGTTCGCGCGAATCGCAGATCGCATCCGTGCCCGAGACCACCGGCGTCAACCGCGAACTCGTCGAGGCGATCGGCGACGCGCACCAGAACGTGCCCGAGGGCTTTACGGTGCACCCGAAGCTGCAGCGCGTCTTGGATGCGCGGTTCCGGATGACCCGCGAGGGCGGGATCGACTGGGCCTTCGGCGAGTTGCTCGCGCTCGGTTCGCTACTGACCGAGGGCACGCCCGTGCGGTTCTCCGGTCAGGACTCGCGCCGCGGTACCTTCACGCAGCGCCACGCGCTGCTGCACGACCGCCTCACCGACCAGAACTGGCTGCCGCTGCAGAACATCCAGGACAACCAGGCGCGCTTCTCGATCTACGACTCGCTCTTGAGCGAGTACGCCGTGCTCGGCTTCGAGTATGGGTACTCGGTCGAGCGTCCGGATGCACTCGTGCTCTGGGAGGCGCAGTTCGGTGACTTCGTCAACGGCGCGCAGACCATCATCGACGAGTTCATCTCGTCCGGCGAGCAGAAGTGGTCGCAGCACTCGAGCGTCGTCATGCTGCTCCCCCACGGCTACGAGGGCCAGGGCCCCGACCACTCGTCCGGCCGGATCGAGCGCTTCCTGACGCTCGCCGCGCAGGACAACATGACGGTGTCGATGCCGTCCACCCCGGCGAACTACTTCCACCTGCTTCGCCGTCAGGCGTACGCGCGCCCGCGCAAGCCGCTCGTGGTGTTCACCCCGAAGTCGATGCTGCGTCTGCGCGGCGCGACCTCGTTCGTGGAAGACTTCACCTCGGGTCGCTTCCGCCCGGTCCTCGACGACACGCGCATCACGGATACCGCAGCCGTGCGCCGCGTCGTAATCCACTCGGGCAAGCTGCACTACGACCTCAAGCAGCAGCTTGAGAAGAACGGTGACACCTCGATCGCGCTCGTGCGCCTCGAGCAGTACTACCCGCTGCCCCTCGAGGAGCTGCAGGGCGTACTGGCCCGCTACCCGAACGCCGAGCTCGTCTGGGCGCAGGAAGAGCCGGCGAACCAGGGCGCGTGGCCGTTCCTGCAGTCGTCGCTCCTGCCGCACCTCGACCGTCCGGTGCGCGGCGTGACCCGTCCCGAGGCCTCCGCGCCTTCGGTCGGCACGATGAAGGCACACCAGCAGCAGCAGGCGGATGTGATCAGCGCCGCGATCAGCTAGCTAGCCCGCAGGCATGCAGAAGGCCGCCTCCCGATTCGGGAGGCGGCCTTCTTGCTGTAGCTCGTTGAGTAGCGCAGCGTATCGAAACGCTCGTTGAGTAGCGCAGCGTATCGAAACGCGCCCTGCGATACGCGGTTACGCCGCTACTCAGGGACCGGCCAAAGGCTAGTGACTGGTCGCACGCAGGGCTATGCGAACCCGCTCGTGCAGATCAGTGGGCGCAGCCTCGCTATTGCACGTGCGTCGCACGACCTCGGTCAGAACCGTGTGGATGTGTGCTTCGCTCGAGCACTCCTCGCACCCCTTGAGGTGCTCTTCAATTTCGGCCCGGAAGTCCGCGGCAACTTCGTTGCGCAGATAGTCCTCGAGTCCGTCCTTGGCTTTATCGCAACCGCAGTCGCTCACTTGTCTTCCTCCTTCTCGACTCCGATGCCGTACTCGGTCGCGTAGTCCTGCAGCTTTTCGCGCAGGAGCTTGCGACCACGGTGTAGGCGACTCATCACTGTGCCCACCGGGGTGTCCATAATTTCGGCAATTTCCTTGTAGGAGAACCCCTGTACGTCCGCGAGCAGCACGACCATCCGGAACTCGTCCGAGAGGTCGGCCAGCGCATCCTTCACCGCATCCGACGGAAGGTTGTCGAACGCCTCGGCCTCGGCAGAGCGGGCAGACGAGTCGGCGGTGTATGAAGTCGCGCCGCCCAGCTGCCAGTCCTCGAGGTCCTCCAGCGCGTTCGGATACGGTTCGCGCTGTGCCTTGCGGTACTGATTGATGTACAGGTTGGTCTGGATGCGATACAACCAGGCGCGCAAGTTGGTGCCTTGGCGGAATGACCTAAACGACTGAAAAGCCTTTGTATAGGTCTCCTGCACGAGGTCCTGTGCGTCTGCCGGGTTGCGTGTCATTCGCATCGCGTGACCGTACAGCTGATCGAGGAGCGGCATGGCCTGCTCCTCGAAGAGGGCAGCCAGTTCGTCGTCAGTGTATTCCGCGTTGCGAGTCTCGGAAGCGTTCATCACGCTCGAGTCTACGGCGGTACGCCGCAGAGTACTTACTGGCACTTCACCCTCCGTTCACCCGTGTTCGCCCGGTAAGGTGTGTAACCGATGGAGATCTTCAATTATTCCGGTCCCGACTTCGACATCTACGGCGATCAGCAGTCTGACCCGCTTGTTCTTGACGACGGCCCCTGGCCCGCACCGGTTGCGACCGAGCCGCTCGACGTCGAGGTCGAGGTTCCCGGTTCGAAGTCGATCACCAACCGCGAACTCGTGCTCTCGGCGCTTGCCAACGCTCCCTCCACGCTGCGACACCCGTTGCACGCGCGCGACACGCAGCTCATGAGCGAGGCAGTCCGCCAGCTCGGCGCCACGGTTGACGAGGAAGACGGCGGCGGCCGCTACGGCCCCAACTGGGTCATCACTCCCGCCGAGGAACTCGAGGGCGGCGTCACGATCGACTGCGGCCTCGCCGGCAACGTGATGCGCTTCGTGCCGCCCATGGCCTCGCTCGCGCTCGGCCCAGTGACGTTTGACGGCGACAAGGCCGCCCAGAAGCGCCCCATGTCGGGCACAATCCAGGCCCTGCGCGATCTCGGCGTCGACGTGAACGACGATGGTCGCGGTCGCCTCCCGTTCTCGATGTATGGCACCGGCGCCGTCGAGGGCGGCGAACTCGAGATCGATGCCTCCGCATCCAGCCAGTTCGTCTCGGGGCTCCTGCTTTCCGCCCCGCGTTTCGAAAAGGGCCTCACGCTTCGCCACACCGGCAGCTCGGTGCCGTCGCTCCCCCACATCGAGATGACGCTCGAGTCGCTTCGCAACCGGGGCGTGGATGCGCGGATGATCGACGAGCGCACGTGGGGCGTCGAGCCGGGCCCGATCTCGGGCATCGACATGACGATCGAGCCCGATCTCTCGAATGCCGCGCCGTTTATGCTCGCGACCGTCGTCGCGGGTGGTGAGGTGCGCATCCCGAACTGGCCCGACGAGACGACTCAGGTGGGCGACCTCCTGCGCGAGATTCTGCCGAAGTTTGGCGCCCAGGTGTCGGTGGCTGCGGATGGGCTGCTCACCTGCCGGGTCGAGCGCGGCATCATCCAGGGCGGCTCGTTCGAGGGCTTCACGATGGACTTCGCGGATGCGGGCGGGGAGCTCGTGCCAAACATCGCAGCGGTGTGCGCGTTCGCGTCTTCGGAGAGCCGGCTTACGGGCATCGGCCACCTACGCGGGCACGAGACCGACCGGGTCAAGGCGCTCGCGACCGAGCTCACGGCCGTCGGCTCCGACGTCGACGAGCTCGACGAGGCGTTGGTGATTCGCCCCGCACAGTTGCACGGCGCCGAATGGAAGTGTTACGCGGACCACCGCATGGCCACCTCCGGCGCGCTCGTCGGCCTCGCGGTCGAGGGCATCGCGCTCGACGACGTGCAGAGCACCTCGAAGACGCTGCCGCAATTCGTCGAGCTGTGGGAGGGGATGCTCGCGGGCGACACCTCCGCGCCGGTCGAGGTCGATGCGCCCACGAATGGGTTCCTCACGACCGAGCTCTAGGCCGGGGCGGACTTCATGAGCTGGGAACGCACGGACGCGTACGACCAATACGGCCGGTGGTCGGAAGACGATGTGCGCGTGCGCGCGAACCGGAAGGGATCGCGCCCGCGCACGAAGCAACGTCCCGACCACGAGGATGCGATCGACGGGTTCGTCCTGACGGTCGACCGTGGCCGCTACACCTGCCTCGTTGAGGAGGGCCACAAGAAGCGTGAGCGCACGGTGATTGCGACGACCGCGCGCGAGATGGGGCGGAAATCGGTCGTCGTGGGCGACCGCGTGTCGCTCGTCGGGGATGTGTCGGGCGAGCCCGGAACGCTTGCGCGCATCGTGCGCGTTGCCGAGCGCTCGACACTCCTGCGCCGCTCCGCCGACGACTCGGATCGCGTCGAGCGCATCATCGTCGCGAACGCGGACCAGCTCTGTGTAGTAGTCGCCGCGGCGCAGCCCGAGCCGCGGCCGCGGTTGATCGACCGCTATCTTGTCGCCGCCTACGACGCCGGGATCTCGCCGATCGTGATGATCACGAAGACTGACCTCGCCTCCCCCAAGCCCATTCGCGAGCTCGTCGCATCCCTCGAGGTGCCCGTGTTCGAGTCGGCCCTTGGTTCGGACCCCGACCCTGAGTTCCGCGCGATGCTGACCGATCACATCACCGTGATGGTCGGGCACTCGGGCGTCGGCAAGTCGACGCTCGTGAACGAGCTCGTGCCGAAGGCGGGGCGCGCGACTGGTCACGTCAACGTCGTCACCGGTCGTGGGCGGCATACGTCTTCTTCGTCGGTCGCGCTGCGGGTCGAGGATGCGTCGGGTGCCGATGGCTGGATCATCGACACTCCCGGCGTACGCTCGTTCGGCCTCGGCCACATCGACTCGGATGCGGTGTTCATGGCGTTCCCCGGCATCGCCGAGATTGTCGCGGAGTGCCCGCGCGGCTGCACGCACCGCGCCGATGCGCCCGACTGCGAGCTCGACGAGGCTGTGGCGGACGGCCGACTGGATGCGGTGGGCGCTGCCCGTGTCCCCTCGCTTCGGCGCCTGCTCGGGTCCATGGACCCGGACGACGCGGCGCCGGGTGCGCAGCAGGACGCCGAGCAGCCGCCCGAGTAGGCGGCCGCTCGGCCGGTTGCGCTAACCCCTACGGGCGCGGCAGCCCCGGTGGGTTGAGCAGCGACTCGTCGATCGCCTCATCCTGCAGCGACCAGCGGTCGATGACCTCGCCGTACGCGCCGTCCTCGATCGCCGACTGCAGCACGAGCTGCACCGGCTCAATCAGGCCGTTGCCCTTCGCGGTCGTCACGCCGATGTTCGCGGTGTCGGGCCAACCGCCGTTCAGCGTGCCGACGACCTCGGTCTCACCGGTCTGCGCCGCAGCGAACGCGAGCACCGCGTTGGGCGAGAGCAGTGCATCCACCCGGCCCGAGCTCAGCGCGAGCTGCGCGGCCGCGTTGTCGTCGTAGTAGACGAACTCGACGGGATCGAGGCCCGCGGCGACGTTCTCCTCATCCCACTTCTGCAGGATCGCCTCCTGGTTCGTGCCGGAGCCGACGACGATCTTCAGCCCTGCGACATCCTTCGCCTCGGTGATCGACTCGATCGGGCTGCCCGCCTTCACGGCGAAACCAAGCACATCCTCGCGATAGGTCGCGAAGTCGAAGAGGTCCTTGCGCTCCTCGGTGACGGTCACGTTCGAGATCACGACGTCGTACTTGCCCGACTGCACGCCGAGCGGCCAGTCAGCCCAGGCCACCGCCTCAACGTTCAGCTCGAGCCCGAGACCGTCGGCGACGAGCTGGGCGATGTCCGCCTCGTTGCCGAGCACGAGGTTCGGGTCGTCCTCGGCGGCGAACGACAGCGGCGCCACGTACGGGCTGATCGCGACGGTGAGCTGGCCTTCGTTGATCGGCTCGAAGCCGCTCGCCTCGAGCGCATCCACCGCCTCGGCGACCGGGTCGATGTGGGTGCGCGACTCGACATTGGCCGAGCTGAGGTCGACACCTCCGGTCTCGCTCGTGTCGGAATCCGCCGCCGAGGTCGGGTTGGTGCACGCCGTGAGCGCGAGTCCGGCCGCGGCGAGGAGCGGCAGCACCGCGGTGAGTCGCTTACGAATAGTCATTGAGTTCTCCTGAATTTGGGTTTGAAACGTTAGAGATAGCGCCGCAGGAACTCGCGGGTGCGTTCCTCGCGGGGATTGCCGAGCACCACATCCGGGGTGCCCTGCTCGACGATGCGGCCCTCCGACATAAAGACGACGCGGTCGGCGACCTCACGCGCGAACGAGATCTCGTGCGTGACGACGACGAGGGTGCGGCCCTGCTCGGCGAGTTTCCGGATGACCTGCAGCACCTCTCCCACGAGCTCGGGGTCGAGCGCGGAGGTCGGTTCGTCGAAGAGCATTACGTCCGGGTCGAGCATGAGCGCGCGGGCGATTGCAACCCGCTGCTGCTGACCTCCCGAGAGTTGGCGCGGATACCGATCCGCGAGGTGACCAAGGCCCACACGCTCGAGGAGCTCGAGGCCGCGAGCCCACGCATCCGACTTGCTCGAAAGCTTTCGGGACGTGACCGGAATCGTCACGTTCTCGAGCGCGGTGAGGTGCGGGAACAGGTTGAACTGTTGGAAGACCATTCCGATGCGCAGGCGACGGTTAAGGATCTCGCGCTCGGGTAGCTCGAGCAGCGCATCCCCGCGCTCGGCGTAGCCGATGAACTCGCCGTCGATCGTGATTTCCCCGGAGTTGATTGTCTCGAGGTGGTTGATCGTGCGCAGGAGCGTCGACTTGCCGGATCCCGAGGGTCCGAGCAGCGCGACCACCTCGCCCGGCTCGACGGTGAGGTCAATGCCATGCAGCACCTCGACGTCGCCGTAGGACTTGTGCACCTCGCGGATCTCGACCCGGCCGCGGGGGTTGGTGCGCAGGTTGGGCTGCGTGCCGGCGCTGGTCTGGGTTCTCGTGCTGGTGTGGCTGGCGGTGGTGGTCATGCTGGTCTCCTAGCGGCTCGGGGCGGATGCGAGCGCGGGCTCGGATGCGGCGGGCTCGGATGCGGGGGTCGGCGATGCGGGGGTCGCGGATGCGGTGGGCGGGCCGGATGCGGGAGTCGGCACCGGGTCGGGTCGCCTCGCGGCGAACCAGCGGCGGATGCGCTGCAGCGGCGTCGGCGGCAACTCGCGTTCGTGGCCCTTCGCGTAGTGGCGCTCAATGTAGAACTGCGCGATGTTGAGCGCCGTCGTGATGACCGCGTACCAGGCGACTGTCACGAGCAGCAGCGGGATCACCATCTGATTGCGGTTGTAGATGACTTGCGCGGTGTAGAACAGCTCGGGCAACGCGACGATGAAGACGACCGAGGTTCCCTTGACGAGGCCGATCACCGAGTTGAACGCGTTCGGCACGATCGAGCGCAGCGCTTGCGGCAGCACGATACGGAAGAAGCGGGTCGCGCGCGGCAGGCCCAGCGCACGGGAAGCCTCGAGCTGGCCCTGGTCGACCGAGAGCAGGCCACCGCGGATGATTTCCGCCGAGTATGCGGCCTCGTGGAGCGAGAGGCCGAGGATCGCGGCCGCGAACGCCGAGATGAGCGTGACGGTGTTGAACTCGTAGATCCAGAAGTTGGTGGTGAACGGGGTGCCGAAGCCAAGGGTCGGCCACAGGTACCCCAGGTTGTACCAAACCACGAGCTGCACGACGAGCGGCACCGCGCGGAAGAACCAGATGTAGCCGCTCGCGAAGCTCTGCAAGATCGGCGAGTCCGACATCTTCATCACCGCGAGCACGGCGCCGAGCACGAAGCCGATCACCGCGGAGATTGCCGTCAGCGCGAGCGTGAGGAGCACGCCATCCACGATCGCCTTCGAGAGCACGTACTCGGCGAACACATCCCAGTGCCAGTTCGGGTTTTTGAACAGCGACACCACGAACTGCGCGACGAGGAAGATCGCGATGGCCGCGAAGATCCAGCGCGCGTAGCTTCGGCGGCGGATGACGCGGCGGGCGGGCTTGTGCTCGCGATTCGGTTGGGACTGCGTGGCTTGGTCGGCGACAGGACGCCCGCCGTCGGCCTGGTCGCGGCCGTTTTCCGGAGCATCCTCACCACGGCGCCCGGGCGCTGCTGCCTCTCGAACTGAACCCGACGCATCCGCTTCGGGCCGCTTCATACCGACAAGCTCGTCGAACGACTGGGATACTGGATCGAAACCTGCGGGCAGCGTCGTGCCGTCGACGCCGTCTACGAGCGCCTTCGTGTACGGATGCACCGTGTTGGCACCCGGGCTGAAGTGCGCCGTGTAGCCGTTGCGCTCGTAAAGGCGATCGGCTTCGGGCTGCCGCGGACCGGTCGTGAGATACACCTTGCGATAGCCGAGGTCGCGCGCCGCATCCTCGAGCTTCGCGAGGAGTCGCGAGCCGAGCCGCTCACCCCGGCGATCCGGGTTCGTCCAGATCTTCTTGAATTCGATCGTCTCGGCATCGATGCGTTTGCCGGCACCCGACGCGAGCACCTCATCCCCGTCGAGCAGGATGAGGAACGTGCCGCCCCGCTCTTCGGTGTAGTTCTCGAGCCCCGTGTACACCTCGGCGCGGGAGTTGTGCCCCTCGATGTCGCCGTAGCGGGAGCTGTACTCGCGGACGAGGTCCTCAAGCACCGGCTGGACGCGCGCATCGCTCGGATGCACGATCTCGATTCGCGTCGTCGTGTCGACGTGTGTGTCGCTCATGAGGCCTCCTTGAGTCAGTCGGTTTCGACTTGCAGGAGGCAATTGTTGAGGCTGCGTGGATGCGCGCGCCACTGTGTGACGTCACATTTGCGCGGGTTCCTTCACGGAACGTCAATCGGCGTCACAAAGAGGTTTCGCCCTCGACAAATACGCGCGTTCGCGGGATAAGCGGCTCGCGCCGTCCCGCGCGCAGAAAAAAGTGCACGTACGAGCAACGTCACCGGCGCGTCGCCGCGTGTCGCGCGCATACGTGCACAATTTTCCCGCGGTGCTCGGGGCCGGCGGCGGCTCGCATCCGCAGGGAGGCGCAGCCACCGAATATTACGAATCGCTCGCGCTAGCTGAGCTTGGCGATGCCGTCGAAGTCGGGGGCGGGGCCGCGCACCGACTCGGGCAGCGCATCCGCGTTCGCCTCGGGAACCAGCGCCTTGACGTATGGATGCACGACGAACTCCGAAGCGTCGAAGTGCGGCGTATAGCCGGATCGCTGATACAGCCGATCGGCCTCGGGCTGCCGCGGCCCGGTCATGAGATACACCTTCTCGTAGCCCAACTCGCGCGAAGTCTCCTCGAGCTTGTCGAGCATCCGCCTGGCGAGGCCCTGGCCGCGACGCTCGGGATGCGACCAGATCTTCTTGAACTCTGCCGTCGTATCGTCGAGGCGGCGGATGCCTCCGGTCGCGATCGCGGTGTCGCCGTCGAGCAGTGCGATGAAGGCGCCACGCTCCTCCGGGAAGAATTTCTCGGCGCTGCCGTCGTATACCTCTGCACGAGCGTCGTGGCCATCGATGTCGCCGTAGCGATCGTGATAGTCGCGCACGAGTTCCTCGAGCACAGGAACGAGGCGCTCATCGTGCGGGTCGAGCATTTCGAACCGCTCGGTTGCAGTCGTAGTCGTCGTCAAGATCTCTCCTCGCTGCGTCAGTGGCTTGGTTTGGCGGCCCGGAATTTGGGCACCCCGACGATAACGCACGCGTCTTTGCGAGCATTCCCGGAGCGTTCAGGGTCCCAAAGCGTGTTGGCAGGCGATACTGAGGACATGGCCTACGAACTTCTCCACTCGATCACTGCCGACCTGCGTCTCGCCCGCCAACTCGCCGATATTGCCGACGAGATTTCGATGGACTACTTCAAGCGTCGTGACCTCGGGGTGTACGTGAAGGAGGACCGCACGCACGTCACCGATGGCGACCGCGCGGTCGAGGAGGCGATCCGTGCGAAGCTCGCGCAGGAGCGACCGAGTGACTCGGTGTATGGCGAGGAGTTCGGCACCGAGGGGTCTTCCCGCCGCCAATGGATCATCGACCCGATCGACGGCACCGCGAACTTCATGCGCGGCGTGCCGATCTGGGCCACACTCATCTCGCTCGTGATCGACGGCCGGCCCGAGGTCGGCGTGGTCTCGGCCCCGGCGCTCAACCGCCGCTGGTGGGGTGCGACCGGTCACGGCGCGTACCTCGATGACGACCTCGCCGATTCCGACACCGCGACCGACCGGCGCATCCAGGTCTCGGGCGTGGGTCGCCTCGAGGAGGGCCAATTCAGCTACGGCTCGATGCAGTATTGGCTGCAGGTCGGCAAGCTCGCGCCGATCGTCGAGTTCAACGAGCGGATGTGGCGCTCGCGTGCGATCGGCGACTTCTGGCCCTACATGCTGGTCGCGGAGGGCTCGGTCGAGGTCGCGTGCGAGATCGACCTGCAGCCGTACGACATGGCGGCGCTCGTGCCGATCATCGAGGAGGCCGGCGGCACGTTCACCTCGATCGACGGCAAGGAAGGCCCGTGGCACGGCTCCGTGCTGGCGACCAACGGCATCCTGCACGACGAAGCCCTGGCGATCTTCCGCGCCCATGAGAAGTAGCGTTAACCTTCCCCGTAGAGCTCGACCATCGCATCCTGGAAGTGCTCGAGCACGACGCGGCGGATGACCTTGGTCGAGGCCGAGATCTCCCCCTCGGCCTCCGAGAACGCACGGCGCACAATCGTGAACTTGCGGATCGACTCGGCGCGGGAGACCTTGCGGTTGGCCTGATCGATCGCGGTTTGCAACGCATCCCGAACCTCGGGGCTCACCCGAGCCTGCTCGAGCGACAGGCTCGGCAGGCCGCGGTTCGCGAGCCAGCCCGGGAGCATCCCCTCGTCGAGCGCGATCATCGCGCCGATGAACGGTTTCCCCTCGCCCACGACCATGACCTCGCTGATGAGCGGATGCGAGCGCAGCGCGTTCTCGAGGACGGCGGGCTGCACGTTCTTGCCGCCCGCGGTCACGATGATCTCCTTGCGCCGGCCGGAGATGTGAAGGTAGCCGTCGGCGTCGATGTAACCGAGGTCGCCCGAGTGGAACCAACCCTCGGCGTCGAGCGCCTCCGCCGTCGCTTCAGGGTTGTTGTGGTAGCCGCGGAACACACTCGCGCCGCCGATGAGGATCTCGCCGTCGTCCGCGATGCGCAGCTCGATACCCGGATACGGGGCACCAGCGCTGCCGAGCTTGATGTGCCCGGGCCGGTTCACGGATGCGGGCGCGGTGGTTTCAGTCGCGCCGTAGCCCTCCATCAGCTCGATGCCGAGGCCGCGGAAGAAGTGCGCGTGCCGGTTCGACAGCGCCGCGCCGCCCGAGATCGCGAAGCCGAGCTGCCCGCCCATGAGGTCCAGGATGCGGCCCAGCACGAGTTTGAGCGCGACCGTGCGTCGCCAGGTCTGCAGCGTGCTCGGGCCCTCGGCCGTGTCGAGCGCGAGCGAGTAGGCCTGCACCGCGTTGACCGCCCAGCGGAAAAGCCGTTTCGTGACGCCCGTGCCGGCCTTCGCATCCGCCGAGTTGTAGACCGTTTCGAAGACGCGAGGAACGGCGATGAACCAGGTGGGCCGGAACTCCTGCATGTCGTCGATGAGCTTCTTCGTGTCGGGCGCGTAGCCGATGATCGAGGACGACGCGAGCCCGAGGAACTCCACGAAGCGACCATACGAGTGCGCGAGCGGCAGGAACAGCAGCACGCGCTTCTGCGCGCCGTCCTCCACCGGCGTGACGACGAATCCGAGGCCCGGGTCGCCTGTGCCGTTCTTCACGTGCGCGAGAAGGTTCGCGTGCGTGAGCTCGACGCCTTTGGGGCGCCCGGTGGTGCCAGAGGTATAGCAAATGGTCGCGACGTCGGTGCTTCGCACGGCGGATGCGCGGGTCGAGATGGTCTCGTCATCGACGCCTTGGCCTTCGTTGCGGAGGTCATCGAGCGCGCCGTCGTCGATCACCAGCAGGTGCTCCAGCTGCGTGGTCTCAAGCAGCGGCGCGACCACCCCGTACTGTTCCGCATCCTCGACGAAGATCGTGTGGATGTTCGAGTCGGTCGTCATCCACTCCACCTGGTCCCGGGATGAGGTCTGGTAGATCGGCACGACGACGCCCCCGAGTGAGAGCACCGCGAGGTCGAGGACCGTCCACTCGTAGCGCGTGCGGCACATGATGCCGACGGTGTCGCCGGGTTCGAGGCCGCGCGCAGCAAAGCCCTTCGCCGTTGCTCGGACGTCCTCGTCGAGCTGACGGATGGTGATGGGAGTGAACGGGCCGCCGTCGATGCGTCGCTCCGCGAAGATCGATTCGGGGTTTTCGGCGAGACGCTCCGGGATGAGCATGTTTACGGACATCTCCGGCTTGATGTCGAACGTCGCGGGCGTGCTTGTCTCGCGCAGGGTCTCGGGCATGCGGGTCTCCATTGTTAACAACGTTCTGGACAGACTACTTGTGGGTGCGTGCGGTCTCGCTTTTCGACGGCGCGGTTGACCGAGAAACGCGTGCACGTTGCTCCGGCTACGTGAGCCTCCGTGAAGCTTGAAAGCCGAAGTTGGAGAGCGTAGCCTTGCAAGTGCCTCCCGTTACGACGGATCAGGAAGAAGGTCTTAGAATTCCAGCCGGACGACTGGGTCTAGGACCTTTCGTCATTCCCCTCTTGAACTGGGTGTATTCAGTCGAATACGCAGCGTTTCATTGAACGCTGCCATGTATTCGCCGTCGTCCAAGTACTGCACGTGTACAGTGCCGAGAACTGCATCTGAAATCCAGAGAAGCTGCTCATCACGACCGCGAGCATGATTTATCCTCAGCCTCGGGTCGAGTCCCTGGCCCTGGCCCTGGAGACTCACGATATGCGCCCGATCCAGCTTGTCTTGGTTAGAGCTCCGGCTCTCGAGCGTCGCGCCGAAGATCTGCCGTTCGACCAGCGTGTAGTAAAGAGTTTCAAGGCATTTTCGCCGGTACCGCTCGTCTTGTTTGCGCTGCTCATCTAGGTGAGAAACGACTATGGCATTGACATCAAGATCCGCAACCTGGGAGACGATCTTTCGCCTACGAGAACTCTGTTCATCGCTCCAATGGAGTTTCAACTGTCCCGGTAGCAGCAGCGTTCGTAGTGACTGACGAACTGCGTCAACCGCAGTTACCTCGACAAGCGCCGCGCAGACTAGATACTCCTGCTGTCCGTCAGGCCGCGGACCAGATGATTCGTCAATGAAAGCTCGAATATCACCCGCTGGCATGTGGGCACATTACCGAGTACCTACGACATGACCACGACGATTTACACAGCCCAGTTCGACCGCATGCCAGTCTCGTTCCGAGATCGGTACTCTTTCGAAGCCTGATGCCGACGTTTCGTATTACCCAATGCAACATGATCGAAGTCGCCGATGCGTCATCGGCATTCAAACTTGTCCGTGCTCACCCACCAAGCAACCCCGTAACCTCGCCCTCATACGTCACGATAAGCTCATCCCGCGCTCGGGTCGCCGACACGTAGAGCAGCGCCGTCTCGTGCCTGCGCCGCTCGGCCCGCACCGCCTCGGAGGCACCATTCATCGGCGCCGGGAATCGACCATTCGACATGTCGTACAGCAGCACCCGCGAGAACTCGTGGCCCTTCGACTGGTGCATCGTCATCGTCACGACCGAAACCTTCACGCCCTCGCTCGAAGCCTGCGCGAAACGCGCGGGTATGCCTACGTCCGACAGGAACGTCGCGATCGACTGCGCATCGTCTCGCTTCCGTGCGAGCACCGCCATCGTCAGCGCATCCACGCCGTCATCGATCCAGTGGCGCACGACTGCCTGCACGACATCGATTTGTTGGTGCAGATTGTGCCTTGACGCATCCGCCACGCGACGCTTGTAACCAGATAGCCGCGATGACGTGATCACACCCAATAAATATTGAACCAATTTCTGTGTCACTTTATGTACCAGTTTGGATAAACTGTGCCCATGTCAACAGCCGAAGTGATCACCAGCCACGCTGCCCGCGAGCAGCTACCCAGCACTCTCAAGCGCTTCCGCGAGGAGGGAATCATGGCTGAACCGCTGATCTTCGGACCGCACCGCAAAGCGGAAGCGGTGGTCATTCCGTTCGAGCTGTACGAGAAGTTGATTCCGGCGATTGAGGAGATTGAAATCGCGGAACTCGTTCGTGAACGCTCAAAGGCTGGAGAGCCGACACCGCTTGGCGATCTCGCTGAGTCCATCGGTCTCGATCCCGCCGATTACCGATAGTGGCGGCAGATCAGCGAAAGCGCCGCGAACTGAAGCTCACGGCGCTGCCCGGAGTTCAAGCCGACTTCGATCAGCTCCCGAATGACGCCGTGAGGAAAATGGCCCTCGACCAGCTCGTGCTGATTCGCGATGGCAAAGTCTCCGGAATGCCGTTGGGCGATCATGTCGACACCGGAGACCTGTCCGACTGCTACAAACTGTATTTCGACCCTGACGGCAGCCAGAAGCCTCGATTCAGGCTCGTGTACCGATATACACCGAACGAAATCCAAGCCGTAGCCATCGAGCCCGTTGCGGTCGGGCGGCGGCGTAACCATGAGGTTTACCAGATTACGAGTTCGCGTCTCAGACGACGCTAGCGAGTACGACCCCGTTGGCCGTGTAACGCTTGTGTGACCTACGTTCGAGGAAGTCCGGACCGTATCTTGCAACGCACCGGAACTCCTGATGGGGATGGTCGAGTAAAAGCTGACGATAGCTCAGCTACCCAATTCAGTTCGCGTCAGGTAGAGCATCGGGATCGACGGGCTCATCTTGGAGTCCAAACTCACGTTCAAGTTCTTCCATTGACACGGTAACCTCCGGCTCTTCCCCCAAATTTGCAAATCGATCCACGAAACGTCGTTCCCAGTCCATACTCGGGAGGTCGCCGTTTAACGTCCTCCCCACGATCTCGACACGCATCAATCGGGCGGCCTCGGCGAGTACGCCGCACTCGCCCACTTTGGTGCGTACCCTCATGAGGGTACGCACCAAAGTGGGCGACACGCGGCTCCGTATTGCCTATTTTTGGGCAACGTCATAGACTTGGTAACACGAAGGTGAGGACAAGGTCCCTCATCATGAGTGGAGAGAGTCTGCAGGACGATATGCGCCTGCAGGCTCTTTCGTTTTGACAGAACGCTAGCGTTGCGATGGCCTCCGGTTAAGGACTTCCGAAACTTTGCTGCCGCCCGTGACCCAGTTCGCCACTTCAGTATCGATGCTTCGAACAAGTTGGAACGCTTTCTTGACTTCATCCTGCACGTCGATATTTAGCAAGGGTTCCATATGGGACACCCGATTGCGAAGTTGGTGCAGGCGAGCCACGCGCCAGAACGTAATTTCCCCATCCGGGTCCTCCTCATTGGGGAACGCGTAAGTGAGTGCCTCCCGCCAGAGACGTGCTCGATTCGAGTTGTCCGTACTGTTCCCAGCGCCTGGCTGGTGATTCGGTAATAGGTCTTTCCAAATGCCAAACATCAGTTGGGCCAGGACATCATCATGGGACACGGTTTCGCCGTATCTGCGATGATTGGAATTCCGACGTTCCGCTTCTCGTGTTGCGGCTTCCAATGCCCGCTTCCGCTTGTTCGCTGAGAGACTGCGCAACGGCGCTGCCGGTTCCTCAAGTAGCCAACTACGCCGACCGCCGGTTTCCTTCGTATTCCAGCTCTGAAGTTCCTTGTCCATCGCGTTACGCAGGACAACCTCAGTCACACCAAGAACAGATTGGACCGCGGAAGTAAGCTCTAGGTGCCATTGATAAAGGGCGAGTGCGCGCTTTTCGTTATTGCCCGTAGCGTCGAGGTACGGACGCATACGCGACCGATGCAGAGCATTGATGATTCGCTTTTATGCGCATCAAGCGTCACCAAGCAACCCCGTAACTTCCCCCTCATACGTGACGACAAGCTCGTCGCGCGCCCGCGTCGCCGACACGTACAGCAGTGCCGCCTCGTGGCGACGGTGTTCATCCCGCACCGCCTCGGATGCACCGCGCAACGTCGCCGGGAACCGCCCCCGAGACATGTCGTACAGCAGCACCCGCGAGAACTCGTGGCCCTTCGACTGGTGCATCGTCATCGTCACGACCGAGCCCTTTACGCCCTCGCTCGAAGCCTGCACGAGCCGCGCCGGAATTCCGGCATCCGACAGGAACGTCGCGATCGACTGCGCATCGTTTCGCTTCCGCGCGAGCACCGCGATCGTCAGTGGGTCCACGCCGTCATCGATCCAGTGCCGCACTTCCGCCTGCACGACGTCGATCTGTGCGCCACCCGCCGGCGTCCCCACTAGCCTCGGCGCAGGCCCCCGCCGCGCAGACACGTAACCCGACGCATCCTCGAGGGTGCCCTCGCCGGTCTCCCAAGTCTCACCACGAAGCGCCTCAAGCGCGAAGTCGAGCGTCTCCTGCGTAGTCCGGTAGTTCAGTTTCAACCGCCGCGAACGGCCACGGAGATCAATCCCGACCCGCGCCATCCGCACCGGTCGACCGTAGATCCGCTGGTGCGCATCTTCAGCGATAAAGAGATCGTTGGCACCCGGCCGAGCCAGCGCCCGCAAGAACTGCCACTGCGGGGCGACGAGGTCCTGGCCCTCATCGACCAGCACGTGATCCGCCAGGCCGCCTTCCACGCCAGCCGCAGCAACCGCGCCAATTGCCGCGAGCTCCGGGAACGTCACCTCGCGGTCCACGCGCTCGCTCAGCCGATACTGCTCGATCGCATTCCACACATCGACCCGTTGCTTTCGCCCGAGCCGCACGCCGCTGCCGAGCCGAGAGGTTCGCAGGTAGTCGTCACGAGAGATGATTCGCTCACGCAGCACAATATCGAGGTACTCCTCGTCGAGAAAATCCGCGTCCGCGAGCGGGCCAAGCACGGCCTGCATGTTCTGCGCCACCGTCGCCCACTGCGTCGACTGCTTCGTGACAGGGTTCCGCCCCGCAATCGAAGATCCGATGACTTCGACGCTCGCCGCGTTGAACTGGCGCTTCCAACGCCGCTGCACCTCGGCCACGAGCTGATCGACGCCGCCGATGTAGATGCCCGCCTCGCCAAGCCTGTTCGCAAGCTTCAGCTTCGGGTCGAGCCGTTGGAGATCGCGGCTCAGCATCCGTGCGAGCGACCGCGTGAACGTCGTCAGCACGATCCGCGCATCCGGATTCGCAAGCGCGAGCCGCCGCGCGCGATGCAGCAGAATCACGGTCTTGCCAGTACCCGCGCCCCCGGTAAGGCGGAACGTCCCGGCGTAGTCGCGGTCAACGTAGTGCCGCTGGTCCGGGTGCAGAAACACCGTCCACGCGCCGAAGTCCTCGGCCTCGATCACGCGTCGCAGCTCATCCTGCCCCTCGACGTACGTGAACTGACGGCGAGCGGCCGGATGCTGGAAGCCACGCAGAATGCGCTCGTCCTCGGTCTGGACGTGGTCGGGCTCGGGGGTGGATGCGCGGGCTGGCTCGGCAGGTTCGTCGACGGCGTCACTTTCATCGATTTCGTCGACGGTGTCACTGTCATCGATGGGTTCGGTAATCTCCGCCAGGATGCCCTCGATCGGCTGCCCCTCGAGCATCGCGATCACCGCGAGCTCCTGCCAGGCATTGCCGAACGCATCGACCAGCTCGCTCAGCTCGGCCTCGTCGCGGGCCGCCATGAGGCGCTCGGCATCGGCCACCGAGAATCCGACGTCCTCGACGAGCCCCGCCAGGGTGTAGCCCTTGCGTTCGAGCACGGGGGTCACGATGAGCCCGGCCGCCGTCGCCTCGGCCGCCTTCTGCTGGGCCGCGGCGATCTCCTGCGCCTTCGCGACCACGTCGTCGACGTGCTGCGAGGCCTCTCCCGCGCCAACCTCGATGATCTCATTGACGCCATTAACCGGGTTCACCTGCAGCCTGCGGGTCTTCGCAATCTCGATCGCCTCGTCGTGCTCCCACACGCCGATGAACACGTACGTCACCTCACCGCCCGGCGGGTCGAGCCGGAACAGCACCGCGCGCAGGCCATCGTCGACGCGTCCGGTGCGCGCACGCGGATCGGCAGCGTTCACCATCGGCTCGATGTGCAGCCCCGGCGCGGTGTCGTCCTCGTAGAGCTTCGTCACGAAGTTGAACACCTTCGGCTTCACACTGCCGTCGATCTTGTTCGACTTCTGTTGCGCCCACACCACCTGCGGCATCACGCACCCCCTTGCTCGACCACAACGCGGTCGTTGAAGTAACCAATCACTCCGTCGGCGTCGCGCACGTCATACCCCGCGGAGGTCACTAGCTGCAATTCCTCATCACCCAGCTCCGGCGCAAACACGAGGTGCTCGTCCTTCCACAGCGCGAGCACCAGCACCCCCGCCGCGGCCTCATCGCCGACGACGGGCGGAGGCACGACGCCCGACTCGAGCAGCGGCGCAAGCGCCGTCTTCTCCTCGTCCAGGGCGTACTCGAGCGCATTGCTCCAGTCGGTCGCGAACACGATGTCCGCGCGGCCCCCCGGCCTGTCCTCGGCACCGGATGCGCGCCCCGCCGAAAGCGCAGGCTCCCGTTCATTTCCGGCAGAGCCCGTGGATGCGAACTCGGTCGCGCGCGGCACCTCAGCTTCCGACACAGCCCGCGCCGGCGCGGCACCCGCTGCCTCTCCCGCAACCACCGGTTCCCCGCTCAGCAGCGACCGCGTCGAAATCACGGTCTGCTCGGCGTCGAACCCGAGCACGTTGCCCCAGTGCAGGTACTCGCGCCACTGCTCACGGAACCCGACACTCGCAAGCGCATCGTTGCTGTCGTCGAGCACGAGTGCCGTTTCAAACACGGGCCCCGCCTTCACATACGCCGTCACCGCGACGAACGCACCGTCGCGGATCTGGGCGGACCCCCGGCCACCCGCGGGAAGCGGGCCGTCCAGCAGCGCGAGCGCCGCATCCGTCACCGACCTCCCGCCGAGGTCCGCGGCCGTATCGGGCCCAATCATGAGCGTCGGCAATGCCGGCAGGATGCGCGACCACGCCTCGCGGGCATGGCGCGGGTTCCGCATCCAGTCAAGGATGCGACGCATCGGGTTCTCGAAGAGCCGCTCGGTATCGCCCGCGTTCAGCCCAAGCAGAGCCCCGAGCTGGCCGAACGTCGGCCGGGACCGCGCCAACTCGGGCACCCGCGTCGGCACGCCCGCGAGGAAGTCCTGCACGTCGTCCCACGTGAGCGAGATCACCGAGACATCCGGCAGCGCCCGAATCTCTTCGCGCTTGCGGGCGTCTTCGGCGAGGCGATTCACTGCCTGCGTCGCATGGAACTGCATCCCGTCGAGGAAGACGGCGAGCTTCCCATCGGCGGCATTCTCGGATTCGAAGAAGAAGTCCGCGCGCGCATTCGCGATGTTCACCTCGGGCCGCACCGTCCGGCGCGGCTGGGAGGGCATCGTTACGGTGAGCGAGTTCCCGTAGGTTCCGGGCTGCTGCGTGACCGACGCGCCGAGCTCCTGCAGTCCAACGAGCAGCGCCTTGCGGAAGAGCTGCTCGAGCGCCGAGCCAGCCTCGACCTTTCCGGGGTCTTCCTCCACGACCTGCCACTTCGCGGCCCGCGAGGCAGCAGCATCCGCGGCATCCCGCCCCCACCCGAGCAGCTGCCGCAGCACGCGCACGGCGGTCTCGCGCCACACCGACTTCGTCGCCCCCGGGGGCGCGAACGGCAGCAGGCAGCGGTGGCAGGCCGAGCGACGCTCGTCGGCACACGGGCACGCCTCGACCACATCCAGCGCGGCCAACAGGATGCGCTCGAGCCCGTCACGCGTCGCGTGATCGGCGAGGTAGCCGGTGCCGCCGGGCACGCGGTCGTGCACGAGCAGGCTATCGAACGTCGCGGTGCCGAGGCCCGAGTGCGACACATCCTGCACCGCCGCGATGTCGAGGTGGCTCGG
The DNA here is from genome assembly GCF_003010915.2 of Gulosibacter molinativorax. NCBI lineage: Bacteria > Bacillati > Actinomycetota > Actinomycetes > Micrococcales > Microbacteriaceae > Gulosibacter > Gulosibacter molinativorax. The sequence continues at coordinate 1,238,721 of NZ_CP028426.1, forward strand.
GTCGCCGCCGATCGTCTTGCGCAGGCCGAGCCGCAGCGCCGCGGCGAGCGACGGCAGCACGTAGGGGTCGCCAGCGGCCATCCCTTCGGGGAGCCGCACGAGCATCCCCTGTGTGGTGAGCGTGCGGCTGAGCGCGACGTTCACCGGATCCTCGTCGCGGTTCTTGCGGTGCGAGCACCACGGCCGGTGCTCGCGCCACGAGTTCTCGCCGGGCTGGGTGTCGAGCTGGCCGCACTCGCGACACACGCGAAACAGCGGCGCCTGCCGCTCGTTGCCGCCCAGGATGCGCTGCACCCCGCCGGCGCTCTCCCCCGAGCTGCCGAGGTTGAGGGTCCGCAGAGTCACCTCGCGCAGGTACTTCACCGCGATCCCCGTGTTCTCCTCGAACCACTGCGCGAGCACATTCTTCGGCTCGAAGTCGGCGAGCTCGACGCTCGTAAAGAAGCTCCGCACGCGGTCGTCGCTCGAGTCCGAGATGAGGTGCTCGTCGCGGCGCACCTGCGCCGACACCTTCTCGAGCTCGATCACATGCAGCCGCTGCCCCTTGTCCGCAAACGCGGCCTCGCCGCAGCGCGGGCAAGGCCCGATCGTGGTCGCGGTCGCCAGCCCATTGGATGCGGCGGTCAGGTCCTCGACGTATCCGCACCTCGGGCAGCAGGCCCAGTCGTGCACGGCCTCGCCGTTCGCGCCGGTTTCGACGCTGTCGATCTCGATCTCGAGCCCCTGCGCGTAGAACGTCGCGCCGGGCGCGAACTCGCGGATGGCGTTCCTCGCGTCCCGCGAGTAGGTGAAGGAGTCGGCATGGAACTCCTGCGTGTCAGCATCGATCCAGCTCACCCCGACGTCGAGGGTCACCGAGTCGTCGAGCAGCGTGTAGTTGGGCAGGATTCCTGCACGCTCGAGCGCGCTGACCCAGTGCATCCCCTCGAGGTCCTGCCGCGTGCGCGCGAGCATCCGCATCGTCGCCTTCGCCGCGCGCAGCTCGTCCTTGTCTTCCTCGGTCGGGGCGGGCCCGTCGACCTTGTCCTGCAGCTCCGCGATCGCCTTCGTGGTCGCGTTCAGGCGGTGGCTGAGCCCTTCGAGCTCGCTCGCAAAGCGGCGGGATGCGCTGCTCAGGTCCTCGTGAACGGGAACCATCCCGCGCTCGTCGGGTTGCAACCAGTCCCGCAGGCTCTGGATGCTGTCCTCGCGCAGCCCGCGCTGGCTGAGTACCCCGGGGCATTCCTCAACAACCCCAAAACTCCTCAAGAACCGCTCGAGCAGTTCCTCCCCGCGGGTCGAAATCTCCTCGCGGATATCCCCGAGCGGCGTGCCCGGCCCATCGGTGAGCAGCACATCCTTCGCCAGACGAACCGCCTGCTGCCCACCATCTGCGGCGACCTGGTCGAAGACCGCGGCGAGGAACTGCCGCTTCAGGATCTCCCCCGCGTCGAGGTAGGTCGCAGGCGGCGTCACCTCGCCGTCGATCAGCTCGAGCGGGTCCTGATACCACGCGAGCTGGTCGTGCCGCCCGGGTACGAACGCCAGTGCCAGCGCGCTACCGCTCAGTCGCCCGGCGCGGCCGACGCGCTGCACGTAGCTCGCGACGGTCTGCGGCAGCGACGCGAGCACGACGGTCGAGAGGTCGCCGATGTCGATTCCCATCTCGAGGGTGGGCGTCGCGACGAGCACGTTCGGCGCATCCGGCGCGGGGTCGGTGCTCTTGAACGCCCCCTCGTACGCCAACCGCACATCGTCCGGCAGCAGGCTCGTGTGCTCGCGCGCGACGACGCGGCGCATATCGGCCTCTTCGTACAGGCTGCGGTAGAAGTTCGGTTTCTTCAGCGCGTGGCGCTGCAGCGTGCCGCCCTCGCACTGCATCCCGGGGCATGGGCTGCCGGCGAGCTGGGCGACGGTCGTGGGGCTGCCCGCGGTGAGCGCACCGCAGCGGTCGCACTCGAGCATCGTGTTACCCGCCTCGCGGTCGGCGGCGGATGCGGGGCTCACCAGGATGCGGTCGGGCGTGATCCCGAAGGCGTGGCTCCCGCCGCCACGGGTGATCGGATAGGTATCGAGCAGCCCGCCCTCGGCGAGCGACTCGAACAGGCGCCGCGCGAGTCGACCGCCCGCGTCCTTCGGCACGCCGAAGAGTCGCGAGGTCCAACGCGCGTACCAGCCCTGCGGTGAGGCGAGGTCATCGAGTAGGAACTCGACCTTGCCCTGCTTGGGGTTCGCACCGACCCGCGCGAACGCGGGCGCGCTACGGCCGCGTGGGAATGCGGGCATGCCCTCGGCCTTCGGTCGGCCGCCCCACACGCGATAGCGCATACCGCTGTCGGCGATGTACGTCTTGAGCCACTGGTGATAGATGCCGCCGCGCGAACGCAGCTCCTCGAGCGTCCCGCGGGCCCACGCGACGAGCGTCGCTGGCGACACGACCCCGTCCGCGCCGAGCTCGGCGTCGAACTCGAAGCCGGTCACCGCATCCCGCGCGAGCCGCTCCAGCAGCGTCGCCGAGCCGGATACGACCTCGACGGTGACTGAGCCGGTGCGCTCGAGCGTGCGCGCGAACGACGACTGCAGCCCGAACTCGAGCTGCAGGTCGAACGCGAGGCGCTTCGCGACGCGCAGGCGCACGTTCACGTCGATGCTCGCGGCGTCCTCGGTATCCCAGAACGAGCGAAAGCTTTCGCGTTCCACGATGTCCGGCCCCAGCAGCCGGTACCGCTCCGAGCGGGTCTGCGCGCGGGCGACCAGCTCGGTCGAGAGCTCGTCGAGGGTGCGCGGCTGGTCGCCGAGCGCGCGGCGGATCGCGTTGCGCAGCCCAAACGTGTGCGCGCGGCTCTGCACGAAGCCGGCGCGGTGCGCGGCGTCCTGCACGCTGTCGGTGAAGACGAGTTCTTTCTTCTCGGCCTCGTCGAGATCCCCGTCGCCGAAGAGCGCGGTCGTGACGACCGAGAGCATGGTCGCGACTGCGGCACCCATGAAGCGGATGCCGTCGCGGCGACCGCAGGCGGGGCACGTCTGGCTGTTGGATTCCTTGCTCGCGTCTTCGCCGTCGAGCCAGCGCACGGGCAGGATGTTCGAGTCGGCCTGGCCGTGATCGCGCTCGTCGCCGGCGAGGTCGGGATGCGTCGCAAACACGCGACCGTTGGGCACGTCCCACCACCCGAAGCCGGGGACGGGTGCGTTGCTCGTGTAGTGCTGATCGGCCTCGCGGTCGGCGTAGATGAGCGCCCGGAACGTGCCGGTCCGCTTCACGGCCGTCTCGCGCGGGTTGACCTCTTTCTTCTCGAGGTCACGCCCCTCGCCGGTGCCCTTCGACGAGACGCCCCAGCCGCTGCGCCCACAGTGGCGGCAGTAGAGCGCCGGCCATGCGTCGCGGCCCTGCTCCGAGAATGCGTCGGCACCCTCTTCGACGATCGCCTCGCCGTCGTCGGTCCACCGGAATGCCACCGTTGGTCCGGCGACGCGATCGATGCGCGTGACCTCGCGGATCCACGCGTTCACGTCCACCGACGGTGCCGAGAACCCGACCGCCGCGCGCACCTGGCTAATCGCCGCGACGATCGCGTTGACGATGTCCGAGGCCGCATCGACTTCGACCGTCAGCGCATCGGCATGCAACTGCAGCACAAGCTCCTTCAGCGAAATGGGAGATGCGGTGTGGCGCAGAAGTTGTTGAACGGTGGGATGCACCCGCAACGCATCGTGCAACTCCTTGGCGCTCAAATCCGTTGGCCGAGTAGCCCGAACCTGGTCCGCTTGCCGAGTAGCCCGTTCCCCATCCGTTTGCCGAAGAGCCCGAAGGGCGTATCGAGGCCCCGCACCAGCTTCACCTTCCGCATAAAGCTGCGCCACAACCTCCCGAGCAATATCGAGCGGCCCATCCCCCGCACCCTCAACCGCGGCACGCATCGCCACAGCATCGATCGCTTCCGTGCCGACGCCGCCAAACGTCCGAGCAATTCCAGCCGGAACCAGCTCGGCAGCCCCAGCCCACTCCTCGACCGAGTGCCGCGTCTCCGACACGACACTCGACGCATCGAACCCGCCGCCAAACACGGTATTCGCGAAATCGACCATCACCATCGGATCATCGCCACCAAGCGTCGCCGACGTCGCGACGGGCGTGATCTTTCCGAGCGGCGCAGCTTCCGCCGCGTCATCGATCCCGAAGGCCTTGCGCGCCGCCGGGTTTGTGGGCCAGTTGCGCTTGAGTGCGAGCCCGAGCCGACGCAGCAGCATCGCGACGTCGGTACCCTGCGCGCCGTCGTAGGTGTGGAATTCGTCGAGCACGAGGTATTGCAGGCTCGTCGCGCTCTGCTTCCACAGCGACTGGTCGTCGGGGCGCAGCAGCAGCTGGTCGAGCATCTTGTAGTTGGTGAGCAGGATGTCGGGCGCCTTTGCCCGCATCACGCCGCGATCGGTGATGAGCCCGTCTTTGTTTACCTTCGAGGGCTTGGCGCCCTGCTCGCCGATGTACAGCCCGGCCGAGATTCCCGCCAGCTGCGGATCCTCGGTAATCAGTTTCGCGAGTCGTCGCGCCTGGTCATTCGCCAGCGCGTTCATCGGGTACAGGATGAGCGCCTTGAGCCCCGATTCCCCCGCCTTCTGCGCCCGCAGCACGTGATCGATGATCGGAAACAAAAACGCCTCGGTCTTACCCGACCCGGTCCCGGTAGTAACGAGCGTCGGCAGGGGCCCAGACCGCTCATTGAGTAGCGCGGAGCGCGTATCGAAATGAGCCTTACGTGCAGACGACAGCCGTTCAAACGCCGCCAACTGATGCCCGTGTGGTGGATACGCCGCCCCGTACCATTCGAGCACCGCATGCGCGTCGCGCTCGGCAGCCTTGAATGGCATCCGCGTGCGGATATACGGCCCCCGAAAGATCCCGGTCCGCTCATCCGAGAGGAACAGATCGAGCTCTTTCGCCACCTCGCGGTCGGCAAGCGCAAACGTCGTGTCGAGGTAGTCGCTGATCGACTGCCGGAACCGACCGACCTGCAGCGAGGGCAGCAGCGCGACCACTACCGCACCGCCTCGCGCTGCGCGGCCTCGTCAGTGCTGCCTCGCAGCGACGACCCGGCCGAATCCGAAGTCTCGTTCTCCGTAAACTTCCGCTCGAAGTATGCGTACGCCTCGCGCATCTCGGCCTCGCGGTCGAGCGTGCGGAACGGCAACTCGTACTGCGTCGGATTCCCCGCCGCGTTCTCGATGAAGAGTTCGTCAGGCGTCATGTCGACGTCGACGAGGACGCCGGGCGTGAGGTCGCCGCCGCGCTTGCGCCACTCGCGCACGAGGTGCACGGGCACTTCGCGACCGTTCATGTCATAGACGTACTTGTTCTTGTCGTAACCGTAGAGCACCGGGAACTGCGTACGGTAGATCGTGCAGAGCTCGTCGGCGGTAATGCCGAGGCTCAGCGCAACGATCGCGTCGATCTCGAGGAGCGCCTGGCGGCGTTCGGCGTCGAGCCGGAGAGGGACGGTGTCGTCCCATCTGCCCGGGAATGCGGCTTCGAGTGGTTTCGCGTCCTCCCACCATGGCGTCACCGCCCACTCGCGTGGTTCATCGCATTCTCGATATAGCTCGCTGTATTCGTACGTGAGGGCGGTGAGTCGACCAGTTCGCCACACAAGGTCCGCCCTGAGTGCTCTGAGCTCCGGGACAGAAAGCCGGCCGACAGTTGCGGCAGTGATCGTTGACTTCGGTACCAGTCGAAGCTGCATATCCGAGATCAGGGAGGAAAACACTCCACCGAGTTCGATGAGCCGGGACGAGGAATTTGAATCCGGATCGCCGATTGAGGTCACCGCGTTGATATGTGCGGTTCCGGGCGGAACAACTGCACCAATGAGCGTGCGTTCTCCAGTGTTCGCCGCCATGTTTCGCCACGCAAAGCGGAAGTATTCCCGCGCGCTCTTCTCGCCCCAGTGCGTGTACTGCGCGTCGTAGGCGGCGTCGCGGTACGGCTTGTACGAGGTCACCGGCAGCGCGTCGGGCGCGAGCGTTTCGAGGTCGACGCGCGTCCAATCCTGATTGTGCTTCATCGTCTCGTTCGGCGACTTGAAGAACGGGTGCGCGACGTGGAGGTGCACTCCCTGCAGAATCACATCGTCCCACGATGCGGCGGGACCCCAAGCGACGTCGAAGCGACCCTTCTGTCGGTCAGTCGTTTCGTTCCATCCTGTGGAAGACTCCAACCCAAGCGAACCAAGTCTCGGCTGCTCGACGAGCTTCTCAAGAACACCTTGCAGACTCGAAGTCACGGTGTAGACCATTGACGTCTCGACAGCAGGTACATCGAGGTCTCCTAAGAAATCCCGCCAAGAAGACAGAACATCGAAATCTACATTCGTGATCCGCGAAGCGTGCGGCCGCAAATCCCATCGACCTTCTTCATTCTTGATTCCTGGTTCGTCGCCTTCCCCGTTATGGATAAGTGATCCTTCAACGCTTTCCGGATGATAAAGGGATACAGCATTACGAAACTGAACGTCTTGCGTATGCCCATAGACGTGGATGCCGTATACAACCTGGTCGTCAATTTCTCCAAACAGCATCAGTTCATTCTTGAATTGCCAATGGCGTCGCAAGCGTACATAGACCGACCGTCGAAATGACCCACCTTTTGCATCGGTAAAGTGCGTATCTGGGTGAATCAATGAAGTCATGCCCGGATCCGAGCTGTGCCGCCACGTCGCCACCATGAAGCACCGATACAGATCAGGGGTCATTCCGGACAAGCTCGCATACTCGTTTCGACTGCCCACAAACGCAGCCGTTGAAAGCACGTCGCTCAATCCGTCGGCCACCAATTCAGGCATCCCGGGCAGGCTCAGCGCATCACCTCGATGAATGGCCTTCTGTTGCTGTGTCGCCTTGGGGTTCAACTGCCACCAAGGATCAGCTTCGGCATAGAGTGCCTCAATATCGGTCTGCGGACGCACCCACGGCGGGTTCCCCACCTGCAGGTCGAAGCCGCCGCGATTCGCCATGACCGACGCGAAGTCGAGATCCCAGTGGAAGAAACCCTGCGCATCCGCCACCGACCGCGCCGTGCGCAGCCACGGGTGATCGCGCAGTACGTCGTCCATCGGCATCGCGTTCGCGTAGCCGAGGTCGAGGTCCTCCGACTCCCCCAACCCTTCCCAGTTGGTGCCGATCAGGAAACCGGTCTGGCCCGCATCCTTCGCCCTTGTATTGGCCTCGAGGTGGACGCCGAGGATGTCCTTCAGCGCATCCAGCCACTGCTCGAATGTCGGCGGCACGTCGTTGCGGTCGCCGATCGGCACGGGCCAGAACCACAGCGCGCACCATGCGTTCATCACGAGCCGCAGGCGCTGATACGCGCCGTTCGGGTCGGCGAGCTTCCGTTCGATCTCCTCGCGACTGACTGAACCCGACGCATCCCGCTCGGCGTCGTGGCCGAAGATATCGATCGGGCGGCGGGCCTCGCGCTCGGCGATCTCGAGGCGACGCACCACGAACTGCCAGAGCCGCTCGACGCGCAGCGAGAGGTTCTGCAGCTGCTTGATCTGCGGGTTGGTGGGCTGCTTCGTCACCGTCTTGCGCCAGTCGCGCAACGCCTTCGCGCCCTCGGGCGAGAGGTACTTGACCTCTTTATTGTCGGCCGCCGCGGCCCAGCCCTCGGCGGGCAGCAGGAAGTGGAAGATCTTGCCGCTCGTCGCGGTGGCGAAGCGGTCGTCGCGGAGGTCGTCGGCGAGGGTTCTCGCCGAGATCTCGGTCGGCTCGGTTTTGAGCCAGCCACGCTTCTTGAGGTTGTCGGTGCTGTACATCGCGCGGCGGGCACCGATGAGCGAGTTCCCGCGGCGCAGGTGCAGGCCGAACCACGGCGCATCCAGACCCTTGAGCATCGTATCGAGCCACAGCGAAATCTCGGCAAGCTCGACCGCCGTCGCGTTGAGGTCGACGCCATACACCTGGTGCAGCGCGATGTGCGCCTTCACGCGCTGCAGCTCCTGCGGGTAACGCTCCGGGTCGATCGTCGTTCCGGTCTCTTGCTGCTTGCGCTTGAGGTACTCGGCGGCGAGCTGACGCGTCGCCTCGATCGCGAACGCGCCCGAGCCGAGCGCGGGCTCGCACACGGTGAGCTGCAGGATCTCGTCGGCCGGCGTAGTGGTGTCGTTCTGGTCGAGCAGCTCGGCGAGCGCCTGCGACACCGTGAACTTCGTGAGCACCTCGGGCGTGTAATACGACGCCGACTGCTGCCGCGCCCGGCCCGAGAGCCGGTACACGAACGTGCCGCGACGGTGCAGCACCTTCTCGGGTGCGCCGGTGAGCTCGTTCTCGGTCATCACGAAGTCGCTGTCGCTGAGGTGCCCGGCGCGGGCGACCGGCACAACCCACGAGCCCTTCGACGAGTCACCGTTCTTCGCGACCTCGTACAGGTCGTCCTCGGCGAAGAAGCCCGTGTACGACATGAGGCCCTCGTACACGGCGCCGAGCTGGTTGATGCCGAGATCGGCGTAGCTGATGAAGCCCCGATCCTGATTCTTCTGCTTCTTCGAGAGCAGCAGGCGGGCGAGGATGCGCGTCATCGCCCCGTCGCCGAGGCCCACCTCGCTGATGAGAGCGATCGCCTCGGGGCGGAAGAGGTCGGCGCGGAGGCTGTGGAAGGTGAGGCCTTCGGTTGTGGTTGCGTCTCGATACGCTTCGCTACTCGACGATCCTTGGCCGTGACCCTGGTCGACGAGGCGGAACAGCACATCCAGCGACTCGTAGACGTGCGTTGCCTCGCGGGCGCGCGTCGACTCGAGCTCGACGAGCGCGAGATCGCGCAGCCGGTCGACGCTGTAGCCCTCGCCATACTCGGGCGAACCGACCGGCAGCACCTCGAGCTCGGGCGAGGCCTCGGCGTAAAGCAGGAACAGGATGCGGTAAAGGTACCGCAGCGCTTGCACCGCGAGGGGCTGCGCCTGATCTTGTGGGAGCGGTGGGAGGTTTTGGTCGCGACGGCGGCGCACGACCTCGTTCGCGATGTCTTCGATCGAGAGCCGGACTCCTTCGCGGAGGTCCTCGGAGACGCCGACGGCGTGCTTCTTCGAGGCCTCGATGACCTCGGTCCACCACGGCGTGCCGGAGTTCTCGATGCCCGCGGGTTCGAAGCCCTCGACGGCGATCGCGGCAATCGCCTTGTCGAGCTCGCCAGCCTGCTTCGTGTCGTTGCGCTCGACGACAAGCTGCAGGTCGATCGCCAGGTAGCGGCCCTCGGGCCAGCGCTCGCGATCGGTGAGCAGCAGCCACGAACCCGCGAACACGAGGGCGTAGGGCACCTCGTTCACTTGGAAGATGCGCGAGAGCAGCCGCGGCACCGCGGTGATCGGGTGATTCTCGTCGTCCTCGGGGATGTAAGGCTCCGTGAGTGCGTGCTGGTCCGCGCCTGCCGAGCCGTTCGTTATGGCCCCGTTCGTGCCGTTGACCTTGCGGAGCAGCTCATCGACCGACTCGGCCGGCAGCGCCTCGATGATCGCGAGGAAGGGCGTGTCGACGCCGTCCTCGTGCAGCCAGCGCACCGGGCCCTCGCGGCGCTGCTCGACAAAGCCGGCGTTGACGCCGATCGCGGTGGCGAGGGTTTCGTAGAGGAGGTCGTCGAGTTGTTGGGTTGCGTCGGGGGCCTCGATACGCGACTTTGGCGCTACTCGGCCATCGTGGGTAGCCTTCGGCGCCACGCGGCTCTCGTCGGTCGACTGCATCCAGGAGGCGCTGCCGTCGGCCGCGAGCTGGCCGAGGGTGCTGTAGCCCTCGACGAGCTTGCCGCGCTGCGACTTGAAGCGGCTGCGCGCAGACTCGTGGCCCTCATCCTCGATCGACTTCCAGCGCTTGTGGCGGCGCTGCACCTCCGCCTTGAAAGACTCGGACTTCGCGTCGGTCGTGAAGAAGTGCTCGCTGAGCCAGCTCTCGCCGATGATCATTGCGTCGTCTGCCATGTCAGCGCGCCTCCTCGTTTTCTTCGTTCGCGTTTCGATACGCCGCTTCGCGGCTACTCAACGAGCCTTCGCTACTCAACGGGCCGCTCGAGCCGACGGGCCAGTCGACGGGGACGACCACGAGCAACGGGCGCACCGAGAGGTGGTGCGGGCGCATCGACTCGGCGAGCTGCGCCTCCTCGCTGATCTCCGACTTACGCTCGCGAAGCACGCGACGCTGGGCCAGCGCATCCGCATCCTGCTCCCACTCAGCCACGCGCTCGAGCCAGCGTTGCACCCGCTCCTCCACCGCATCCGCGATGCCCTGGAAGTGGCCGCGCGCGTATACCTCGCTCTGGTCGACCGCGGCGGTGATGAGGCCCTCGAGCGGGGCCGTGTCGACCGCGCCCGGGTTCACGAGCTGGTTCTCGGCGGTGAGCCCGAGGGTGGACAGCGCGGCATTGGCTTCCGGATGCACGCCCGTGATGAGCATGCTTGAGTCGTCGCCGAACTGCGTCTGCGTGAGGTGCATCGCGGCGACCGTGCGCGCTTGCCGATCCGAGATCGTCGCGAGGAGGTACACCGTGGGCTCGTCGACGTTGCCGCGCACCGCAAACACCTCGTTGCGTCCGAGGCTCGTGAGGGTCTTATCGGCGACCCAGTCGAGCATCGGATGCAGTGGGCCAAGATAGTGCTCGGCTGGCCAGAGCGACGGTGAGGTCACCGAGTTCTGCGCGTCGTTCAGCGACCGCTTCGCGACGTCCTTCGACGTGGTCGTCGTGAACTGCTCGGTGACGTGGCGCTCGGCGAGGTACGACTGCGGCAGCACCCGCAGCCGATGATTCAGATCGCGCGGCGGGGTGAGCGCCATCGTAAAATTGGTCGTGCTCTCGCGGAAACCGACCCCGTTGTGCTCGAGGCTCTCGCCCGGGACGGGATAGGCCGTCTCGAGGCCCGTGCGAAGGAACTCGCCGCTGTCGCGGAAGAGCCCCGGGGCGGGGATGTCGTCGGTGCGCGCCTGCGCATCCTGGCCGACTGTCCACTGGCCGTGTACAGCCTGCGTGTCTTGGGTCTCACCGACTTGGCCCGACGCATCCGTGCCGGGCCCTGCATCCTGTGGCCCTGCATCCTGTGCCTCTGCAACCTGCCCCTTGCCGCAGTTCGCGACGTCGACGAGGAACGCGAGGAAGGGGTCGTCGACATCGTCGCTTGCGAGAACCTCTTCCGGCGAGGCGACGACGTCGTCGAGCGACTTCGTGCCGCTCAGCACGCTGCGGATCTCGTCTTCTTCCGCCTTGGCGTTGTACTTGCCCATGAGCGACGCCGTGTCGCCGAGGGCGCGGTGAGCCTCATCCTCGCGCTCGATGAGCCGCGCGAGCACGTTCGCGTCGCCTTTGAAAAGCTCGTTGTCAAAGTCGAGTAGGAGCGTCGTAATCTGCGGCGGGGTGCGCTGACCGTAGCGGTCGATGCGGCCGTTGCGCTGCTCGATGCGGATAAGGCTCCACGGAATGTCGAAGTGGATGAGCTCGTGGCACTGCGAGTGCAGGTTCACGCCCTCCGAGGCGACGTCGCCGGTGATGAGCACGCGCAGCTTCGAGGACGCCTTGCGGAATTCGTCCACAATCTCCTGCTGCTCTACGTCGCTGAGGCCGCCGTGCAGCACGCGAATCTCGTCTGCGCTCAGTTTGAATCGCTGCTTGAGTTCGTTGTGGAGCCAGTTCAGGGTCGCGACGCGCTCCGAGAACACGACCGCGCGCTGGTCCTTGTGGTGGCCGATGCCGATGCTCTCAAGGTAGGTCTCGAGTGCCGCGAGTTTCGCCGACCCCTCGGCCAGCGCATCCTGGGCGAGGGCGCCGAGCTCATCGAGGGCCCGCTTTTCGCGCTCCTCGGCCGGGCTGCGCCCGAGCCGCTTGCCGCGCTCGCGCACCGTCTCGGCGAGCGCGACCGGGGACGAGAGGAATGCCTTCGCGAGCGTCCACGGGAACAGGCCCTTGTTCTCGCCCGAGTAGGGGCTCGGTGCCTGTCCGCCTTGACCCTGTGGCTTGAGCCATGTGGTAGCGAGGTGTTCGGCGAGGCGGTTCTCGGCGTCGGTCGCGGGGATGCGCAGGTTCAGCGGCTCCTTGCGCTCGGCCCAGTCGGCCCCCACCTCGGTCCTCACCTCGGGGCTGTGGCGGTGGCGGCGGAGGACGAGTCGCTGGACTGCCTTGCGGTCGACGGTGCCGTCGGGTCGCACCGCGCTCGGCTCGAGCAGGCGGATGAGCTCGGCGAACGACTCTGCCTTGCCGTTGTGTGGGGTCGCCGACGCGAGGATCAGCGCGTGGGTGTTCGGCGCGAGCGTGTGCGCGAGGCGGTTGTTGAGTGTCGCGCCGGTGATGTTGTGCGACTCGTCGATGACCACCGCATCCCAGTGGAACTTCTGCAGGTGCGCGCGGTACTGATCCTGCTTGAGCGTGTCGATCGAGATGATCGCGCGCTTAAAGTAGCTGAATGGGTTTCGCGTTGCCGGGAGCTGTTGGCGAACTCGTTGCAGACCGATCGAATCGAGGCGCACGAACGGGAGCGCGAAGCGGGTCCAGAGCTCCCGCTGCATCTGCTCGAGGACGTGCTTCGGCGTGACGATCAGGATGCGCTCCCCCTCGCCGCGTCTGACCAGCTCGCTCAGGATCATGCCGATCTCGATCGTCTTGCCGAGACCCACCGCATCCGCGATGAGGAGGCGGGGCCTGAGTTGCTCTTGGTCGAAGGCGCGTTTGACCGCCGTGAGCTGGTATTGCAGCGGGTCGGCGAGCATGTGCGTGCTCACCGTGAGCCGTGGCTCGGATGTGGGGATCGGCTGTCGTCTTAGCGTTGCTTCGAGCCAGAGCCTGGCGGTGCGGTATTGCGAGGAATCGTCGCCGATGAGTTTCGCCTCGCGAGTATTGAGCGGGATGATCTCGTCGAGGTCGGTGTAGAACGCGCCCGTGGTATCTCTGACGAGTTCGGAGAGGCCGATGCAGCGGACGAGCGTGCCGGAGGTCGTCGGCTCGGTGTTCGTGACGAGCCACTCCGCGTCACGGACGATGACGACCTCGCCGGGGGCCAACTGCGTGGCTGCGTGTTTCGCATTGGTTGCAGTGTCGGCTTGAGCAGTCTGGGTCACGTCATCGGCTCTTTTCTGGACTGGGTGCGCTTCTGACTACTTTAGGCGGCAAATGTCGGGCGTTCGGCCAGTGGTCCGGGTTTTGGTGGTGGTGCCATCAATGTCGGTGGGTCGGGTGATGATTGCGAACCCGAATTTTCCTCGAGGGGATTCCGATAATTCGATCTTTTATTCGAGTTTACTTTCTGGCCAGCTTGTATTTTTGTTCGACATGCCTTACGCTTGAACTCGTAGGACGTGCCGTGCGGGTCAACTTCTACTCCATTGGAAATCACCATGAGCGTGTTCGAATCCAATACCGATGCCCACTCTGAATCCCCTTTCAGCCACGACGACAACACCTGTTCTGCCGCTGACTTCAGCGGAGATCAACCGGACTTAGCCGATGACCGTGCGCGGCTCATCGCATCCTTAGAGACGGTCCTAGCGACCTGGGACGGCCTGGTCGCAAGCACAGGACTCCCAGATGTCGGCCTCGACGGGCAGGCAATACCGTTCGAAGATCAGATCGAACCGCTGTCCGATCTGCAGCTACTGGGGCTGACGAAAGTTCTCGCGAACCACCAGCGGCAGCTCACTGCGATGCTGTCGATCACCGCCCGAGAAGTCAGCATTCGATCGAAACCCCACCTGGGAAGCGAACGCCTCGCGTTCCGACACGGGTACCGCAACGCCGCGCAATGCGTGGCAGTACAGCTCGGCGTTGACAGTCGCGAGGCGAACTCGCTCGTCCGCGTCGGGGAAGCCATCATCGGAGACCGCGGCCTGACCGGCGAACGCGTGCCAGCACGCGCCGAGCATGTCGCTGAGGCTATTCGAGGCGGGGAACTTGGTCTCGCACCAGCGAACGCGATCGTCGAGTTCAAACAGAAGCTAACGAAGCGGTCGAACGTGGCGAGCGGTGACCTGCTTATCGCGGAGCGCGATCTCGTCAAGGCCGCGGCGAACGGCATGCCAGTGAAAGACCTCGAGAAAATGATGGTGCGACTCGAGGGGTACTTGGACCCGGATGGCCTCGAGCCAAACCTGGAGGAACAGCGAAAGAAGCGCAGCCTCTCATTCCGCACCGACCCGACGAGCGGGCTGGTGCTGGTAAAAGGCTCGTTCGACCCGGTCTCCGGCGCCTACTTACAAACCGCGTTCGAGGCCTACACCACCGGAGTCCTGCGCGCCTCGCGTGGGTCCAACCAGCCCGTCAGCGAGAACTCGGCCGAGGCAGCAACTGCCTCGCATAACGGCGGGGCTCCAGACCAAACCGAGAGCCCCGCGGCGGGCCCACGGTTCCGCCCCACGGCCGAGTCGGTCTACCGGCAGGACAAGGTCGGGCTCGAAGAACGCACTATCCCGCAGATACAAGCCGACGCGTTCGTGGACTTCGCGAAGCACATCCTCGGTTGCGACCATTCCAAACTCCCCGGCTCGTCAACCTCGGTGATCGTCCGAATCGACAGCCGTGACCTCCAGCCTGAACACGTCGAGTGCGACACCGAAGCCAACGTCGGCGCGGCCGGGGCGAGTGGTGGGAGCGTCGGGACAGTCGGGAACGGCGGGACCGGCGGGACCGGCGGGACCGGCGGGACAGTTAGGAACGGCGGGACCGGCGGGACATTCAGGAACGGCGGGACCGGCAGGAGCGGTGGCAAGGTGCCCGCCGGCCAGACGAAGGGTAGTCAGGCGTCGACTGGGCGACCCTCGGGCGTGGCGATGCTCGACAATGGCACCGTGGTGAGCGCCACCACGGCTCGTAAACTGGCCGCCTCGGCGGGTCTGATCCCAATGGTGCTCGGCACCGACGGGGTCGTGCTCGACCTAGGACGAGAAGCTCGCCATTTCACGAGGTCGCAGCGACTCGCGCTCATTGAACGCGACGGCGGGTGCGCGTTCTGCGGGCTCCCGCCCGGCATGACCGAGGCCCACCACATCCGCTGGTGGACGGCCCACGAAGGTCCGACGGATCTCGACAACGGAATCCTGCTCTGCACCAGCTGCCACCATCGCATCCACGATGGCTGGGACATCAAGATCGTCCACGGCTCGAGCCGGGAAGGCGGCCAGAATTCTGGCACCGGCCTCGGCCGCGGCGGAACAGTCTGGTTCATCCCGCCCTCGTCGGTGGACCCGTGGCAAGAACCACGGCTGGGCGGTCGCAAACGATTCGATATTGCCTACCGCCTCGAGAACCCACCAATCGCTATCCCCGGTCGCGAAAGCGAAAGTTGGATCGACACCGATAAGCAGCTCGTCGCCTAACACAGAGTGCGGCGGGCTAGACGAGAGAGGTCGTTTATCAGCACCAATGAAGTGTGCCGCGCGCCAGTTGCAGGGAACGAGTGACTAGGCGCGACGCCGTTGCCCTCGAAGTCGTCGAGGTGTTAGGTGGTCTCGTCGACGCTGCGATTGCCCCAGAAAACCTGAGGCATCTCAAAGCCAGATCGATGAGATCTCCACGTATCGGAATTCCCCGAGAGACTCTCTCATATCTATAAATCCAGATATGCCTACGTTTTCGGGAAATGCGGACGTCGCGCACCGAGGAAAGGACGCAAGTAACGCTCCATCACACCTCACGGATATGGACACCCGCCGACGTCGGTCCGGGCAATCAGTCGTAAATACTGTCGCGCTTGCCGATTTCGACAGCGACAATCACGAGCTCTTGGTCTCGAATGTCGCAAATAACGCGATAGTCGCCGACGCGGTACCGCCAGAGCCCATCCAAGCTTCCGGTCAGCGCCTTGCCGCGATCGCGTGGGTCATCCAGAACACTGACCGCCCGGAGTGCTTTCAGGATGCGACGAGCTCTCCCGCGGTCGGCTTTGCGCAGCCACTTCGTCGCGTCCTCCGACAGCTCGAGTTTCCACCTCATTCTGCGTCGGGCAGATCATCGGGTTCGACAGGCTCACCAGCCAGACCAAACTCGCGCTCGACCTCTTCGAGTGAAACCGTTGCCTCACGGCCTTCTCGCAGATCAGTAACGCGAGCAACGATGCGTTGTTCCCATTCCAAGTTCGCGATTTCCCGCTCCAGTGCTTCACGCACGATATCGCCACGCGTACGTCGCGTCGCGTCGGCCAATGCATCGACACGGCCCCGCAAGTCTTCTGGGAGCCGCACAGAAAAGGGACGGCTCAAAGGGGATGCTGTGCTCATGTACACATTGTATTACACGCTGGTTTCTTTCGGTTGAAGGTCACGTCCTGGTTGGACACATGTTTGCGCTGAGGCATCCCCGCGACGTAGCGACGGTGGTCGCGCGGTTCAACTCCAGCAAATACTCTCGAGACCATGACCACCGAACGCGAGAAACTCGAGCAAGGCCTCTGGTACGACGCCAACTTCGACGCGGAGCTCCTAGCCGAACGTGAGCGCGCCGCCGACCGGTACTTCCAGTTCAATCAGACGCCCCCATCCGAAACCGAACAACGCGAAGCGCTGCTTGATCAGTTGCTGCCACGGCGTGGTGCGAACGTCAGCATTGTGGCGCCCTTCTACACCGACTACGGGTACAACTGCGTCATCGGCGACGGTAGCTTCCTCAACGTGGGCTGCTATCTGATGGACGGTGCACCGATCACGTTCGGCAAGAATTGCTTCATCGGCCCGAGCTGTGGCTTCTACACCGCGAATCATCCGCTCATTGCCGAAGAGCGGAACGCTGGGCTCGAGAAAGCGCAGCCGATCACGCTCGGCGACAACGTCTGGCTGGGCGGGAACGTCACTGTTCTGCCGGGCGTGACGATTGGTAGCGGGAGCGTGATTGGTGCCGGGAGCGTCGTGACGAAGGACATTCCGGCGGGCGTAATCGCTGTTGGGAATCCTTGTCGGGTCGTGAGAGAGATCGCTGAGGATGATCGGGTCGGCCGGTAGGTCGCTGGTCATTTCGATGTGCGCCTCCGGCGCTACTCATTGACCGGGTTCTACGCGCCTGCGGCCGAACTCGATGACGTACGCGAGCTGCAGCCCGGCGAGTAGCGGCGAAGCCGCGTATCGAACCACCGTAGCTACGCCGTGCCCTCGCGCTTTTCGCGTTGGTCGATGCGCCAGTCCATGAACGCGAGGGCGATCGCAACGACACCCAGTGCGATGACGAACGTGATCGCCGCCGATGCCGCGTCCCGATAGGTCGCGATCGTATTCGGGTCCGTCGGGTCCGGCACTCCCCCGACGAGCGGCAGCGAGGCCACGATCGAGAAGAAGATCGACGTCGCGATCGCGATACCCATAGCGTTACCGAGTCGCTGGCCAACCTGCATGAACGAGCCGCCCACTCCGGCCGACTCGAGCGGGACGTGTTTCATCGCGCGCATCTGGTTCGCCGACATCACGAGCCCCTGGCCGATGCCGCCAAAGCCCAAGACGATAGCGAGCCACATCGGGGTATCCGCCGGCCCCACGAACAGGACCACCAGCACGATCCCGAGGATGGCGATCCAAAAGACCACGAGCCCGGAGAGCACGAGGGTCGTCGCGTGCTGGAAGGTGTACCGGCCCGACACTGCTGCCGAGATGGCCGACGTGAAGGCAAACGGAATCGTCACCATGCCGACCACGACAGCTGCATGCCCGAGACCCTGCTGCTGATACAGCGTCAACACGAAGAACAGCGGCGGCATCATGCCGAACATCAGGGTCGTGATGAGCACGCCGTTGCGATACGACGGCCACCTAAACAGCCCAAAGTCGATCACGGGCGACTTCCCGGCCGCAACGTAACGCCGCTCCCACCACACGAACGCGACCCCAAGCACCGCCGCAACGAGCAGGAACCACCAGCGCGCCGGGTCATCCTCCTCGCCACCGCTCGTGAGCACGAACGGCAGCATGACGAAGAGAACGGTGCCTGCCATCAGCAGCGTGCCGATGAGATCGAGGTCCTTCGACGCCTGGTGCTTCTGCTTGCCCGGAATCAGCCAGATCGCGAACGGCAGGATGATTAGGGCAAGCGGGACGTTCATCCCGAACGTCCAACGCCAGCCGAGCTCCGCGCCGAGCCCACCGATAAACAGACCACCGATCGTCGGCCCGAAGGCCGTGCCGATGCCAATCGAAGCGCCAAAGATGCCGAAGGCCTGGCCGCGCTCCTGCCCCTGGAACAGGTTCTGGATGAGCCCGATCACCTGCGGCATCAGGATGCCCGCAGCCACACCCTGAATCAGCCTCGCGATGACGAGCTGGGTCGCGTCCGGTGCGAGCGCGCAGTACAAGCTCGCGGAGGCGAAGACCACAAGCCCGATGATGAACATCGCCTTGCGGTTCCAGATGTCGCCGAGACGACCCGACGGCACGAGCAGGATGCCGAACGCGAGGACGTATCCCGCCACGATCAGCTGCGCCTGCGAGGACGTGAGCCCGAGGGTCTCTTCCATCGGCGCGATCGTTACGTTGACCTTCACGAGGTCAAGAATCGTGGTGACCGCTACCGCAATGGTGACGATGAAGGCAGGCCAACGATTTGACTGAGTTGTGGAAGTAGTGGACACTGCGCCAGCATAGCGCCGACCAGGGACGTTCTGGGGTTTCGCGGCCGTTCGATACGCTGCCCTACTCACGGGTCGGAAGGATGCACTACTCACGAGGTGAGGCGGCACGGGTCGATAGGCTGGGCCAATGAAGAAATCGCTGCTTGCCCCGTGCATCCTTGCGACGGCGCTGGTGCTCACCGGATGCGCTGCCAACGACGAGGGGACGCGGACGGTTCCGCTCTTCGACGCCGAGGTCGGCGAGTGCTTCACAACGGATGACGAGCAGACCACCGCGTTCGTCGCGCCGTGCGAGGTGGAGCACACCTACGAGGTCGCCGAGGCCCACTTGGTCGAGGGCGAGACCTACCCCGGCGACGAGGCCATCCAGCAGCAGGCCGACCGGGTCTGCCCCGAGGCATTCTTGGCCTACACGGACGAGCCGGCCGCCGCATCCACCACGTGGACCTCGATGGCCTTCGCCCCCGGCGAGGCGGGCTGGACCGAGAGCAATAACCACAGCATCCTCTGCGTTGTGACGCCGCTTAACGGCGAACAGGCAACGGGTTCCGCAAAGCAGTAGCGTTGGATCGTATATCACCTGAAGGGACAACATGACGCAGCCAAATCGCGATCGGATTCAGACCACGCACGTGGGATCGCTCCCCCGCACCGAGCGCCTGCTCCAGACCAATAAGCGCCACCAGGATGGCGAGATCGGCTGGGACGAGTTCACCGGCACCCTGCACGAGGAGGTCGTGGGCGTCGTGAAGCGCCAGGCCGACATCGGCATCGACATCCTGAACGACGGCGAGTACGGACACGTCATGACCCAGTCGGTCGACTACGGCGGGTGGTGGAACTACTCGTTCAGCCGCCTCTCGGGCCTCACCCCTGGTGACCAGGACCGCTGGGCCGCGGATGCTGCTGCCGAGCCCATCCTCTCGGAACCCGGCAAGGTGCGCCTCGCATCCTTCGCCCACCGACGCGACCGCGCCAAGTTCCGCGACGCGTATCTCAACCCCGAGAACGGCGTGCTCGCTGGCCGCAAGCCGACGGTGCAGCCTTCCGTGACCGGCGAGGTCAAGTACATCGGTCAGGATGCGGTGGCCGCCGACGTCGCTGGCCTACGTTCCGCACTCGACGAGCTTGGTGCATCCAACGAGGGCTTCGTCGCCGCACTCTCCCCCGGCTCGGCGGCTCGCCTGCCGAACGAGTTCTACGAGACTGACGAGGAGCTCGTCTGGGCTTGCGCGGATGCGCTTCGCGACGAGTACCGCGCGATCGTGGATGCGGGATTCACGGTGCAGATCGATGACCCGTCGATCGCGGAGTCGTGGGACCAGGTAGTTCCCGAGCCCGCGGTGGAGGACTACCTCGCGTTCACACAGGTGCGCATCGACGCGCTGAACCACGCGCTCGAAGGCCTGCCCGAGGACAAGGTGCGCTTCCACCTCTGCTGGGGTTCGTGGCACGGCCCGCACACCACCGACATCGAGTTCAAGTACCTCGTCGAGCAGATGCTCGAGGTGCGTGCTGGCTCGTACTCGTTCGAGGCTGCCAACGTCCGCCACGCGCACGAGTGGAAGGTGTGGCAGGACGTCAAGCTGCCCGCGGGCAAGCTAATCGTGCCGGGTGTGGTCTCGCACTCGACGAACGTGGTCGAGCATCCTGAGCTCGTCGCCGACCGCATCGAGCAGTTCGCGTCGGTCGTAGGTGCCGAGAACGTCATCGCGTCGACCGACTGCGGCCTCGGCGGCCGCGTCCACCAGGACATCGCGTGGGCGAAGCTCGAGTCGCTGTCGGAGGGCGCGCGCATCGCATCCGAGCGACTCTTCTAGGCTGCTGCTGTTGTTGTTGCTGGCCCTGCGCACCCGTGGTGCGTGGGGCCAGCGTCGATTGTAGGCCCGCTTCTTGTCCGAGCCCGCGCATCCTGGCCGAGCCCGCGCATCCTGGCTGAGCCTGCGCATCCTGGCCGAGCCCGCGCATCCTTTTCTCCGCCCGCCCGAAGAAAATTGTGCACGTATGAGCGCGACACGCTCCGACACGCCGTCGACTCTGCACGTGCGTGCACAATTTTCCTAGCGGGCGGGGGATTGAACCGCCGAGCATCCACCGAAAGGTTCGGGAGTTCTGAATTGCACCCCTACGCCGAGTGCGTGGGCCGAAGGTGGCCCTCCAGCCACTCGAGGGCGAGCTCGTAGCCGAGCGTGCCCGCGCCCGCGATCACGACGTTCGCGATCGGCGATACGTACGAGTGGTGGCGGAACGGCTCGCGCGCGTGCACGTTCGAAATGTGCACCTCGACCGTCGGCCGCTCCGCATATTCAAGCGCGTCGTGGATCGCCACGGAAGTGTGCGTGTACGCGGCAGGATTGATCACGATGCCGGCCGCCTCGGTGCGGGCCCGCTGAATCATCTCGACGATCTCGCCCTCGTGATTCGATTGGAAGAACTCGATCCGCAGACCCAGCGCATCCGCTCGCCGCCGCACCCGCGCCTCGACGTCGGCGAGCGTTTCGCGGCCATAGACCTCGGGCTTACGCGTGCCGAGCGTGTTGAGGTTGGGGCCGTTGAGCACAAAGATCTTCGGATGCATGGTTCGATGCTAACCGCCGAGCCGCCCGTTGCTCGGCAAAAAGCCCGGCCTCGCCGTGAAAGCGGGGCCGGGCTTTTGCTGGATGCGCGGGGCTAGCTCCCGAGTGTGGCTAGCTCCCGAGCGCTGCTAGCTACCGAGTGCTGCCGTCGCGAGATCCTGGATGTTCGTGACCTTGTCCGCGAACAGCGTTCCGAGGGAAGTGCCGGTCGTCGCCATCGAGTAGGCGCTCGGCTCAACCTTCTGCCACTCGGTAATGAGGTTGGTGTCCGCCTTGACCTCGGCGTCCGACACGGCTTGGCCGAGCCCGTCGAGTTCTGGGTACAGCGTCTCACCAACCGCGACCGTCGGCTCGGTCGAGCGGAGGTGGTCGACGATGGCCTGGTAGGCGTCGGCCGCCGCCTGGTAGTC